>JAFBAK010000250.1 GCA_019247795.1 Hyphomicrobiales bacterium
ATGATACCGTCGTCCCAAAGGCGCGCGGTCGCGTAATAAGGCGAGCCTTCTTCCTCGTATCGGGCACGGATCGGCGCCTTGAACTCGGCCTCTTCCGCGGCGCTCCATTTTTTGCCTTCCGCCTCGATATTGTCGCGGCGCACGGTCGCGAGCACGCTGGCCGCTTGCTCGCCTCCCATCACCGAGATGCGCGCGTTGGGCCACATGAAGAGGAAGCGCGGCTGATAGGCGCGCCCGCACATGCCATAATTTCCGGCTCCGTATGAGCCGCCGACGATCAAGGTGAGCTTCGGCACGCGCGCCGTGGCGACGGCGGTGACGAGCTTGGCGCCATCCTTCGCGATGCCGCCGGTCTCGTATTCGCGTCCGACCATGAACCCTGAGATGTTCTGGAGGAAAACAAGCGGCACGCGCCTTTGGCAACAGAGCTCGATGAAATGGGCACCCTTGAGCGCGCTCTCGGAAAACAAGATGCCGGCATTGGCGAGGATGCCGACCGGCACGCCGTTGAGCCTCGCAAAGCCGGTGAGAAGCGTCTGTCCGTAAAGCGCTTTGAACTCGTCGAATTCCGAGCCGTCCACGAGGCGGGCCAGGAGTTCGCGGGGATCGTATTGCTTCTTGAGGTCGGTTGGCACGATCGCCTCGAGCTCGGCCGGCGCCCACAGGGGCTCGCGGGGTTCCGAAAGAGAAATGTCGATCCTCTTTTGCGTGTTGAGATTGGCGACGATGCGTCGGCAGATCGCGAGCGCATGGGCGTCGTCGACCGCGTAATGGTCGGCGACACCGGACCGGCGGGCGTGCACATCGGCGCCGCCGAGCTCTTCGGCGGAGACCACCTCGCCGGTCGCGGCCTTCACCAGGGGAGGCCCCGCGAGGAAGATCGTGCCTTGCTTGCGCACGATGATGGTCTCATCGGACATCGCCGGCACGTAAGCGCCGCCCGCGGTGCATGAACCCATCACCACCGCGATTTGCGGAACTCCGAGCGCCGACATGTTGGCTTGGTTGAAGAAAATGCGCCCGAAATGCTCGCGATCCGGGAAGACTTCCGTCTGGTGCGGCAGGTTGGCCCCACCGGAATCGACGAGATAGACACAAGGGAGGCGGTTCTCCCGGGCGATCTCCTGCGCCCGCAGATGCTTCTTCACGGTCAGCGGGAAGTAGGTGCCGCCCTTGATCGTCGAATCGTTGCAGACGATCATCACCTCGCGCCCCTCGACGCGACCGACGCCGCAGATGATCCCGGCCGCGTGGATGTCGTCGCCGTACATGGCGTTCGCGGCCAAAAGGCCGATCTCGAGAAAAGGCGAGCCTGGGTCGAGAAGCCGCATCACGCGCTCGCGGGGCAAAAGCTTGCCGCGCGATTTGTGCCGCTCGCGCGCTCGCGCAGGCCCGCCTTCGGCAGCGGCGGCGCGGCGCGCGCGAAGCTCGGCAACGAGCTTCGCCCACTCGGCCGCGTTCTCGGCGAGAGCCGGCGACGTTGGCTCGAGCTTCGGTTTGAGAATGCTCAACGCTTGCGCCTCCGTTCGGGTGAACGAAGGCGCAAGATGACGCGGGCACCGCGAATTGGGAAGGGACGAAGCCGAATTGCTCGCAACGACACCGCTAATGCCATCGGCGCGGAGGCGGTTCATCCCCCGTTGAAGCAAGATGCAAATGCAAAAGGCGTGGGTGGCCGGATCGGATCACCACGGTTGCCTCACTCGTGCCGCTCCATCGCCGAGTCGAGCTTGGTGTCGCGCATCGTCGAGTAGATCACGAGCGAGAAGAGGATGCACGCGGTCAGGTACCAGTAGAACCAGGTCTCGTGGCCCATCGATTTGAATTGCAGCGCGATGAGAGGCGCCGTGCCGCCGAAGATCGACACGGTGAGCGAATAGGGAAGCCCGACGCCGGTCGCGCGAATACGCGTCGGGAAGAGCTCGGCCTTCACGATGGCGTTGATCGAGGTGTAGCCGGCGACGATGACCCAAGCGAACGAGATGAGGCACCAGGCCGCGTAGGCGCTTTTCGTCGCCTGGATGCCCGCCAAAAGCGCGTAGGTGAAAACCACACCGCACACGCCGAACCACGTGAGCACCGGCCGGCGTCCGATGTGATCGGAGACGAAACCGTAGATCGGTTGCAGCAACACGGCGAAGAGAAGGGAGCCGGCGACGACCACGGTCGTGGTATCGGCGTCGAGGCCCACGGAGAGCTTGAGGAAGGTCTGCATGTAGACGGTGAAGGTGTAGAAGGCGCAGGTTCCCCCGAGCGTGAGCCCGACGACGAGAAGCACCTCGCGCGGATGTGCCATAAGCGCCTGCAACGAATTCGTCGCCGGAGTTCTCTTCCTCGCTTCCTCGAAAGCCGGCGTCTCCTGAAGCTCGGACCGCATGATCGCGGCCACGATCGCGAGAAGCGCGCCGATGACGAACGGGATGCGCCAGCCCCAATCCTTGATTTCGGCTTCCGTCAGGAAGAGCTTCTGCAGGACGAGGAGCACGAGGATGGCGGCTAATTGGCCTCCGATCAGCGTCACGTATTGGAAGCTCGAATAGAAGCCGCGACGCTTCGGATCGGCGATTTCGCTGAGATAAGTGGCGCTCGTCCCGTATTCGCCGCCGAGGCTCAGACCCTGGACGATGCGCGCGAAGCCGAGAAGCAGGGGTGCCGCGGCGCCGATGGACGCATAGGTCGGCAACACGGCGATCATGAGTGAGCCGAAGCACATCAGAAGCACCGACGCCATCAACGCGCCGCGCCTTCCGTAACGGTCGGCGAGGAAGCCGAAGAGCCAGCCGCCGAGCGGGCGCACGACGAAGCCCGCCCAAAAGAAAAAGGCGGCGTCACGCTGCTGTATGACGGGGTCGGAGCCGGGGAAGAAGGCGGGGGCGAAATAGAGCTGAAAGGCCGCGTAGACGTAGAAGTCGTACCATTCGACGAGATTGCCGATCGAGCCGATGAAGATCGCCTTCACCCGGCGCCGCATATCCGCGTAGTCGATCGGCTCGGATACGGCTCCGGGAACCGCGCCACTCACAATATCCGTCATTGCCCCGGCCCTCCCCAGGCCTTTTTCTTTTGTGGTCTCCGAGATGAGGTTTAGGCCATGCCGGCGCTGCCAGCAATGCGCGCTGCTCCGGGCTTGTCTGCAAGATGCTGTCCTGATCAGCCGACGCGGTGCTTCGCGGCGGCCCAAAGCGCCTCGAGTTCGTCGAGGCTCATCGCCTTCATGGCGCGCCCGATTGCTGCAGCTTCTTGCTCCATGGTGCGAAACCTGCGCTCGAATTTGGCGTTCGCGCCGCGTGCCGCGGCCTCGGGATCCACACCGAGGCGGCGCGCGAGATTGGCGACCGTGAAAAGGAGATCCCCGACCTCATCGAGGACGGCAGCCTGATCCCCCGATGCCAGGGCCGCCTCGCATTCGCCGACCTCTTCACGCAGCTTTGCGAGAATGGGCTCCGGCGTCGTCCAATCGAAGCCGACGCGCGCGGCGCGCGATTGCAGCTTCTCGGCACGCGTGAGCGCCGGCAAGGCAAGCGCGATGTCATCGAGGATGCTTTCGGGCTGTTTTGTTTTTTTGCGCGCCTTCTCTTCGCTCTTGATCCGTTCCCAAGCGGCGTTGACCTCGTCGAGCCTGGCTCCCCGCGTGTCGCCGAACACGTGCGGATGACGTCGGATGAGCTTTTCGGTGATCGCTTCGACGACGTCGCCGAAATCGAACAATGCGGCTTCGCGACCCATCTGCGCATGGAACACGACCTGGAGAAGCAGGTCGCCGAGCTCTTCGCGCAATTCTCCCATATCCCGTCTCGCGATGGCGTCCGCGACCTCATACGCCTCCTCGATCGTATAGGGCGCGATCGACGCAAAGCTCTGCGCCACGTCCCACGGGCAGCCGCTGTTCTTGTCGCGCAGCGCCGCCATGATCGCGAGCAGCATCGCGATGTCTCGGGAGGGCGCATAGGCGCTCACCTCCTCTCGGCGCGCAGACATCGCCTCGTCGTCCGCATCGGGGCTCGATGCGACCTCATTCGCCATGTCGAGACTTCCTTCCGTTCAGCCGATCGAGCGCGCCCCCCACAGATGATGAAAGGCCATGCCTTTGGCAGTAACCCCGGCGCGATCGCGGCTCAAGGCCATCGCCTCCAGCAAAGCGCGCCCTCATGGCCGCTGCCGACTGGGCATGCCTTGCCAGCCCATCCGGTCTTTGGCACAAGCCGCCCCGAAGCATCGAGGATGGCGCGACATGCAAAATCAGAAGGAAGAAACGCGCGCGTCCCAGAAAAATTCGCGGATTCTCGTCAAGCTTTCCGGAGAAGCTCTGGCCGGGGAAGGGGCCTTCGGCCTCGATCCGCCGACCGTTGCGCGGATCGCGCGTGATCTCGGCGCCGTGCATGGCGGCGGCCATCAGGTGGCTGTGGTCGTCGGGGGCGGCAATTTCTTTCGTGGCGTCAAGGGGCTGGAGCAGGGGATCGACCGCGCACGAGGCGATTCGATCGGCATGCTCGCGACATTGATGAACGCGCTCGCGCTGGAAGGAGCGCTCGAATCGCTCGGCTTTTCGGCGCGCACCCAATCGGCGGTGCCCGCGCCGTCGATCTGTGAATCCTATTCGCGCCAGCAGGCGGGCGATCACTTGAGCCGCGGCCGCATCGTCGTGCTCGGTGGGGGCACCGGCAATCCGTACTTCACGACGGATACGGCCGCCGTCTTGCGCGCCGCCGAGCTTTCCTGCGAGCTCGTGGTCAAGGCAACGCAGGTCGACGGCGTCTACTCGGCCGACCCGAGGATCGATCCCCAGGCGACGCGCTTCGACGAGCTCAGCCACGCCGAGGCTATCGCGCGCGATCTCAAGATCATGGACACGGCCGCTTTCGCCCTTGCCCGCGAGGCGCGGTTGTCGATAATCGTGGCGGCGCTTTCGGGCGAGCATGCCATCGCCGACGCGCTTTGCGGGCGGCGTCCTTCGACGCGGGTGACGCCTTGAGGCGAATACCTGACGGGTCAGCCGCCGACGCCAATGCTGACGAGGCCAGTGCTGACGACGCCAATGCTGAAAGGACAGGAACGCCATGCCGACCCCACCTCTCGACATTGCCGAGCTGAAACGTCGCATGCAGGGCGCGACGCAATCCTTCCGCCATGAGCTCGGCGGATTGCGGACGGGACGCGCTTCGGCGAGCTTGATCGAGCCGGTGACGGTGGAAGCCTATGGCTCACATATGCCCATCAACCAGGTGGCCACGATCAGCGTGCCCGAGCCGCGCCTCCTGTCCGTGCAGGTCTGGGACAAATCGATGGTCGGGGCGGTCGACAAGGCGATCCGCAGCGCCAATCTCGGATTGAGCCCCACGGTCGAGGGGCAGGTCCTGCGCATCCGCATCCCCGAGCTCAACGAGCAGCGTCGCAAGGAAATGGTCAAGATCGCGCATAAATACGCCGAGGAGGCGCGCATCGCCGTTCGCCACGTGCGCCATGAAGGCATGGACCACATCAAGAAGCTCGAAAAGGAAAAGGCGATCGCCGAGGACGACGTGACGCGCGAGCGCGATCAGGTGCAGAAGGCGACGGATCAGGTGATCGCGGAGATCGACGCGGTTCTCGCCGCGAAGGAAAAGGAGATCATGCAGGTGTGATTGCCAGTCGCCGGGACCGGCCTCGTTTGGCGGCAATCCGATCTCCGAAGGTCATGGATCGTGAAGGATTTCTCAGCAGATTGGGATCGCGCTATGCGGGAGGCGCTTCTCTTGGGGAAGCGCCCACAATCTCGCGTGACGCAACGTCGTCGTTGAGGGGCTTGCGGTGAAGAGAGACCGGACTGCCATGCGAGGCGACGTTGCCTGCGAAGAAGCGCCCGACGTCCCGCGCCATGTCGCGATCATCATGGACGGCAACGGGCGTTGGGCGGCAAAACGGGGCTTGCCCCGTCTTGAAGGGCATCGCCGCGGCGTCGAGGCGTTGCGGCGCACCGTGCGCGCCGCGATCGAGCTCGATATTCGCTTTCTCACCATCTACAGCTTCTCCTCCGAGAACTGGCGTCGTCCGGCGCAGGAGATCGGCGATCTCTTCGGCCTGTTGCGCATCTTCGTTCGCCGCGACCTTGCCGACCTGCACGCGCGTTCCGTGCGGGTGCTTTTCATCGGCTCACGCGAAGGCTTGCCGCCGGACATCGCAGGCTTGCTTGCCGAGGCCGAAAACCTGACCCGCGACAACAAGGGGCTCACCCTCGTGGTCGCCTTCAATTACGGCGCCCGGCAGGAAATCCTCGCGGCCGCGCGTGCGGTCGCAGAGGCGGCACTTCGAAGGAGGATCGAGCCGGGCACGATCGACGAGAAGGCTTTTGAGGCGTTTCTCGAGACGGCCGACATTCCCGACCCGGATCTTCTGATCCGAACCTCGGGCGAGCAGCGCTTGTCGAATTTCCTGTTGTGGCAAGCGGCCTATGCCGAGCTCGTTTTCATGCCTGTGCTGTGGCCCGACTTCGATCGCGCCGCGCTCGAAGGGGCGCTTCTCGAGTTCAAGCGACGCGACCGACGTTTCGGGGGCCTCGCAGCGCCGGCTCCCTCGTTGAAGGAACGCGCTTGAGGGACTTGCGGCCTTCCCTTGCGGCTCGCTTCGCCGACAACGAGCTCCTTTCACGAGTTGCCTCCGCATTCGGCCTCGCTCTTCTGGCGCTCGGCGCCACTTTCATCGGTGGCCTCGTCTTTGCTCTGTTCTGGGCCACCGCCGCCGTCTTTTTCTTCGCCGAATTCCTCAAAATGATCGGCTATCGACCGCTTGCAGTGGGCGCGGCCATCGGTGCGATCGGTTTGACCGCCGCAACGATCGGGATCGAGCGGTCCGCGCTGCTTGCCGGGGGCGCCGCGCTTCTCGTCGCCGCGCCCGTGATCGCGGCACGGGCAGAAAAGCGGGATATGGGCCTCGTCGCCGCCCTGGGCCTTGCCTACGCGGCATGCGTCGTGCTGCCGGTCGTCGTCTTGCGCTCGCTACCGGTCCACGGGTTCGGCGTGACGATTTGGCTTTATGCGCTCGTCTGGGCGACGGATATCGGCGCTTTTTTCGTCGGCCGCGCGCTTGGCGGCCCGAAGCTGTGGCCGCGCATCAGCCCGAAGAAGACCTGGTCGGGCTTCGTGGGAGGAACATTTGCGGGGATTGTCGCCGCCATGCTCGCCCGTGCCCTCGGCGCATCCGTGCCGCTGTCACTACCTGCGGCCCTTGGGTTGGGCCTTGCGGCTAGCCTCAGCGTACATGTCGGCGACCTCGTCGAATCCGCATTGAAGCGAAGGTACAGCATCAAAGATTCGAGCCAACTCATCCCCGGGCATGGAGGTTTCATGGATCGTCTCGACGGTTTCGCGCTCGCCTCCCTCGTCGTCATGGGGGGGCTCGAGATTTGGGGCTGAATAAGATCCGACGGCTAAAACCCGCCTTTCGATGCTTCGCGAATGGCCTAGGCCGGAATTTCTCACCCGCCCTCATTCACCATGTGCGCAGCCATCCTTTTTTGCGACTTGCGGGAGCCGCATAGGCCTGCGATCTATGCTCAATAATTCGTTAAAGGCGTCTGCGAAATCGGCTTGCGGGCGATAACGGGTTCGAGCGTGATCTTGCCATATTCGAGCAACACCAGGGACGTAAGATGAGTTTTCTCTCCATCGGGCCGGCGCTGATGCACATCCTCGTCTTCAATGTCATCCCCTTCCTTTTCGTGCTCGGAATCGTCGTATTCGTGCATGAATTCGGCCATTTCATCGTCGGCCGTCTCTGTGGAGTGGGGGTTTGGACGTTCTCAATGGGCTTCGGGCCCGAGCTTCTCGGCTTCAAAGACCGCAAGGGCACAAGGTGGCGCATCGCGGCGATTCCTCTCGGCGGTTACGTCAAGTTCTATGGCGACCAGAATGCGGCGGGTCTCCCGGACGATGCAGCACTCGCGAAGATGTCTCCGGAAATGCGGCGGCAGAGCCTTCCGGCTCAGCCCGTATGGGCGCGCGCGCTCATCGTTGCGGCAGGGCCAGCCGCGAACTTCCTCTTGGCCATCGCCATCTTCTCGGCGACGGCGTATTTCTACGGCCGGCAAACGCTCACGCCGCGCATCGAGCGGGTGGAGCCCGCAAGCGCGGCCGCTGCGGCCGGCTTCCAGCCCGGCGACGTCGTGTTGCAGATCGACGGGCAACCGATCCCCGGCTTTTCCGAGCTGCAGCAAGTGGTGAGCACGCATCCGGGAAAGAGCCTGACGTTTCTGGTCGAGCGCGATGGCGGGGAGGTCACGCTCTCCGCGACACCCGTGCTCACCGACGTGAAGACGCCCTTCGGGCGCCAGAACATCGGGCTTCTCGGCGTGCGGCCCTCGACCGACCCAAGCGACCTTCATTACACCTACCCGTCGCTTCTCGGCGCCGTCGGGAGCGGAATTTCCGATACGTTCGGCTTCGTCGAGAAGACGCTGAGCTATGTCGGCGGGATGCTGATGGGCCGCGAATCGGCTTCGCAACTCTCGGGTCCGCTCGGAATCGGTCAGGCCGTCGGTGTCGTGGCGAGCTGGGGTCTCGTGCCGCTGTTCAATTTCGTCGCCTGGATGTCCGTTTCGGTGGGTCTCATCAATCTTTTTCCGATCCCGCTTCTCGACGGCGGGCATCTGCTGTTCTTCGCGATCGAAGGTTCCCGCGGACGGCCCTTGAGCGAAAGGGCGCAGGAGATGGGCTTTCGCATGGGTCTTGCCTTCGTCGTGGCCTTGATGCTCTTCGTCACCGTGAACGATATCTGGCGAATCGCGACGTCCTGACCCGCATCCAACGAGCCTGGTGAAGCGCCGGCGCCGCGCGCCTCGCGCTCATTGCAAAAAACCTGGTGCATGGGTGCCGGACCGTCGGCTCTCGCCAAAAAGGCGCCTGGCGGATTGTTTTCCCCCATCAATCATCGCCAAAACGAGCTTCTGAGGGCTTGTTCGCCTCGCTTGCGAGGCTCCGCGCGAACCTCGTTTTTCCGAGAGTGGCCTTGTGGTCACGCCCTCGCGATAAATATCCCCTTAACGCTGCGAAGCGATTGCGCTGGCTTGGAAACCCGATAGAAGTGCAGTGGAAGAGAATCCCGGGGAGCGGGTGTGCTTCTTTGTCGAGAGCGGTGGCGGACGATGTTTGATTGGACTTCCCTTCGGCTTCCGGCGTTTCGGGTGGCCGCGATTGCGACGGCCGTGCTTATTGGGGTGATGCCGGCTTTCGCGCAACAGGTGATCGTTCGCGGCAACGCCAATGTCGATCCGGATCAGGTCAAGGGCTATGTCACCCGCGACGGCAATCTCCTCGATCCGGCGGCCGCGAAAGCGGAACTCGACAAGGCAGGCTTCTTTCCGGGCTCGACCGTCACCCGTCAGGGAACCAACCTCGTCGTCACCATCAACGCCAAAGGCCAGATCTCTCGCGTCGTCTTCGAGGGCAACAATAAGCTCAAGACCGACACGCTCGAAACGACGGTGCTGTCGAAGTCGCGGGGCCCTTACAGCGAATCTGTCGTCCAAGCCGATGTTCAGCGCGTAAAGGATCTCTATCGCCAACAGGGTCGCGGGCACGCCGATGTATCGGTGCGGGTGGTCGATCTCCCGAATGGCAAGGTCGACGTGGTCTTCACGATCAAGGAAAACGAGAAGACAGGCGTCAAGGAGATCAAGTTCGAAGGCAACCACGCCGTCTCGAATTGGCGACTGAAGAACATCATGACGACGACGGAGTCGAATTGGCTCAGCTTTTTCAAGACCTCCGACATCTACGACCCTGACCGTGTGGCGGCCGATCTGGAGCAGATTCGCCGATACTACCTCAAGAATGGCTATGCCGATTTCCGGGTCGTCTCGTCCGACGCCGTCTTTGATGAGGCACGCGGCGGTTATGTGCTCACGGTGGTGCTCGACGAGGGGCCGCAGTATCGTGTCGGGGAGGTGAACGTCGAATCGCATATCCCTGGCGTCGAACCCGACCAGCTTCGTTCCGCCGTGCGTACCACGACCGGCAGCGTCTACAATGCCGAACTCGTCGAGAAGACGGTGCAAGGGATCACCGGCCTTTTGGGCGCGCGCGGCTATGCGTTCGGTCAGGCTCGCCCCGTCGGCACACGCGACCCGGCGACGCGCACCGTCAACCTGGGCTACATCGCCGAGGAAGGGCCGCGGGTCTTCATCGAGCGTATCGATATCAAAGGAAACACGCGCACGCATGACGATGTGGTGCGCCGCGAGATCGATCTCAGCGAAGGCGACGCCTACAACAAGGTTCTGATGGATCGCGCCGAGCGGCGTCTCAACAATCTCGGCTACTTCAAGACGGTGAAAGTGACGACCGAGCCGGGCTCGACGCCCGATCGCATCATCGTGGTCGTCGACGTGGAAGATCAGCCGACCGGCTCGTTCTCGATTTCCGGGGGCTATTCGACCACGGACGGCATCATCGGCGAAGTCTCGGTGACCGAGACCAATTTTCTCGGCCGCGGATATTATGTGAAGCTCGGCGGCTCGCTCGGCCAGCGCTCGAACGGTGTCGAGTTCTCGTTCACCGATCCGTATTTCCTTGGACAGAGACTGGCCGCCGGTTTCGATCTCTTCACCAAGTTCCAGGACAATACGCGCTACGCCCTTTACACCTCGCGCACCACGGGCGGCCAGGTCCGCGTCGGCTTCCCGCTCACGGAGGAATGGACATTCGTCACGCGCTACGCGCTCTTTGCGACGGACATCGTCATCCCGAACAAGACGACCCAGCCCTTCAATGACTGCTCGGTCCCGATTCCCGGAATCACACCGCTCAATCCTGATGGAACGGTCAATCTCCTGGGATGTACCGCCAATGGCGAAGCCTCGATTGCTTTGAAGGAATCGAAAGGAACGACGATCACGTCAGCGCCGGGCTACACGCTCGATTACAATACTCTCGACAACGTCAAAGACCCGCATGGTGGTATATTCGCCGAGCTCAAGCAGGACTTCGCCGGCGCCGGTGGCGATTCGAAATATGTGCGCACGACCGGCGTCGCCAAATATTATTACGAAGTCTTCGAAGACGTCGTGGGCCTCCTGAAGCTCCAAGGCGGTTATCTCTGGGGATTCGGGGGCGAGAAGCTGAGGATCACCGACAACTTCAATCTCGGACCTGAACTGGTGCGCGGCTTTGCGCCCTCGGGCATCGGACCGCGCGACCTCAACGGCGACTTCAAGGATAATCCGCTCGGCGGCACCACCTATTACGGCGCGTCTCTCGAATTCCAGTTTCCGATTTGGGGCGTGCCCCGTGAAATCGGCATCAAGGGCGCCGTATTTGCCGATGCCGGCACCTTGTTCGGCTACAAAGGGCAGAAATTCTTCCCCGGCTTCTACGGTGGAACGCTCGCCAACCCCGTCAACTGTAATCCGGCGAGCGGCTCATTCGCAGCGACCAACAACTTCATCGTCAGCGAATGCGTGAATGTGCATGATTCGAGCATCATTCGCTCGTCGGTCGGCAGCTCGCTGATCTGGAACTCGCCGCTTGGGCCTATCCGCTTTGATCTCGCTTATGCGTTGACGAAGGACAAGTTTGACCGCCTGCAAGTCTTCCGCTTCTCCGGCGGTGGGGCGTTCTGAACAAGTCCAAGACCTCACTCGAGGCGTTCGGCGCCTCGAGCGTTCGGCGAGAGCACCGTGCCTGATCCCGTTTTTTTCGAGCCGGCTGCCGACCTGACACTCGCCAAGGTGGCGGCGCTGGTGGGTGCGCCGCTCAAACCTGAATACGGTGACAAGTTCGTGCGCGGCTTGGCCGCCGTGGACCGGGCCAAGGACGACGAGCTGACGTTTCTTGAAAATCCGCACTACCTCGAGGCGCTGTCGCGTTCGCGGGCTCTGGCTTGCCTCGTTGCCGAGAAGAACGCCGCACGCGTTCCCGAGGCGGTCGTGGCGCTCGTCGTGAAGGATCCCTATCGTTCCTTCGCGCGCGTCGCCGGCGCCATGTTTCCGACAGCGCTTCGTCTTACTTCAATCTGCGGCACGCAAGGCGTGTCGCCTTCCTCCCACGTCGATGCGACGGCGAGGCTCGAGGCCGGCGTGATCGTCGATCCGGGAGCGGTCGTTGGACCGGGTGCCGAGATCGGATCGGGGACATTGATCGCCGCAAATGCGGTAATCGGTCCCTCCGTTCGCATCGGCCGGGATTGCTCGGTGGGTCCGGGCGCGTCGGTGACGCACGCGCTCATCGGCAATCGCGTCATCCTGCATGCGGGCGTGCGCGTGGGCCAGGACGGTTTCGGCTTCGCGATGGGTCCGCAAGGGCACGCCAAGGTGCCGCAAATCGGCCGCGTCATCATCCAGGACGATGTGGAGATCGGCGCGAACACCGCAATTGATCGCGGCGCCAATCGGGACACGATGATCGGGGAGGGCACGAAGATCGATAATCTCGTGCAGATTGCACACAATGTGGTGATCGGGCGACACTGCGTGATCGCCGGTCAGGTCGGCATTTCGGGAAGTGTCACGCTCGAGGATTTCGTGGTGCTCGCCGGGCATGTCGGTGTTGTCGGACATTTGCGGATCGGGGCAGGCGCGCAAATCGCAGGCGCGAGCAACATCAAGGACAACGTGCCGGCGGGCGCGCGCTGGGGCGGCACGCCCGCAAAGCCGATCAGGGAATGGTTTCGCGAGATGCAGGTCCTCGCCATATCGGCCAAACGATGGAAACATGGAGAGCGCGAAGGCCTTGGCGCGACCAGCGAAAAAGGTGAGGGCCGGACGCGTGGTGCCGGTTCGGGGAAGGTTTGAACGATGGGCGACACGACGACCTCCCTCGACACGGCGGAAATCCTCGAGATTCTCACCTATCTGCCGCACCGCTATCCCTTCCTCCTCGTCGATCGGATCATCGAGATGAAGGGCGACGAGAGCTGCATCGGAATCAAGAACGTCACGTATAACGAGCCGCAATTCGCGGGCCATTTTCCCGGTCGACCCATCATGCCCGGCGTGTTGCTCATCGAAGGCATGGCGCAGACGGCGGGCGCCCTCTGCGCCCGCACCGTGACGCCGCGGCCGAAGGCCGTCTATTTCATGACCATCGACAAAGCCAAGTTCCGCAAGCCCGTCATTCCCGGCGACGTCGTCGAATATCACATGACGAAGCTCAAGAACCGCCTCAACATGTGGTGGTTCCGTGGCGAGGCGAAGGTTTCGGGCGCGCTGGTGGCGCAGGCCGAGGTCGCGGCGATGCTGGTCCGTGATTGAGTGATCCGCGTGCGTAGGCACGCCCTCGAAGAACATCAGCATCGGATCGAAGAATACTTATGAGCGCGCCGTTTCCCTCAGCAGGTCGCCGGCTTTCCCGATGACCTTGATCCATCAGACCGCGATCATCGAGGACGGCGCATCGCTCGGCGCGGATGTGCGGATCGGCCCTTATTGCTTCATCGGCTCGAAGGTGGTTCTCGGGGACGGGTGCGAGCTTTTGAGCCATGCGGTTATCGCAGGCAACACGAGCATCGGGGAGAAGACGCGGGTCTTTCCCTTTGCGTCGATCGGACATCGGCCGCAGGATCTCAAATATGCGGGGGAGCCCTCGACGCTCTCGATTGGCGCGCGCTGCACCATCCGTGAAGGGGTCACCATGAATCCCGGCACGACAGGCGGGGGCATGCGCACCGTCGTCGGCGATGATTGTCTTTTCATGGCGAATGCGCATGTCGCTCATGATTGCATCGTCGGCTCCAATTCTATTCTCGCCAACAATGTGATGCTTGCAGGCCATTGCCGGATCGGGAAATACGTCATTCTCGGCGGCGGTTGCGCCGTGCAGCAATTCGTCCGCATCGGTGATCACGCCTTCGTCGGCGGCCTTTCAGGGCTCGAGAATGACCTCATTCCGTATGGCATGGCACTCGGCAATCGCGCCCATCTCGCCGGCCTCAACATCGT
>JAFBAK010000430.1 GCA_019247795.1 Hyphomicrobiales bacterium
CTTGGACCTGTCCGTCACGATCGAGCCGATCGAAAATCCCCGGAAAGAAGCCGAGGAGCATTATTACAATCCGGTACATCGCGGATTGTTAGAGATGGGCCTCGAGCCTCATTTCCTGACCGAGGACGTGCTGGCGCAAATGTTGGAACGTATCATCCCGTATCGCGATAAGATCAGCCGCGCACGCATCATGCCTCGCATCCGCTGGCGCTGAGAGATGCGCTATCTGATCACCGGAGGCTGCGGCTTCATCGGGCGGAACTTGATTTCGAGACTCAAGGCCGATCCCGACAATCAGATCCGCGTTTTCGATGACCTCTCCGTTGGAAGCGTGGACGCGCTCCAAACGGTGATGCCTGTGTTGCGTCGTGGCGAAAGCGAAGAGCCGCGTTTCGTGGAGGGCGCGGCCGAACTGGTTATCGGCAATATCCGTGACCTATCGGCGATCAGGTCCGTAACCGCGGGGGCCGAGATCGTCGTGCATCTTGCGGCGAACAGCGGAGTTGCGCTCGCGGTTGCTGATCCGGAGCATGATTGCGGCGTGAATGTCCTTGGCACCCTGAACTGCCTGCAAGCGGCGAGGCTTCACGGGGTCAGACGATTCGTGTTCGCCTCGAGCGGTGCCCCGCTCGGCATGTGCGAGCCGCCCCTGCACGAAGCGATGGCACCGCGCCCCGCCTCGCCTTATGGGGCCAGCAAGCTTGCTGGCGAAGCCTATTGCTCCGCCTTCTTCCATTGTTTCGGGCTCGAAACGGTGGTTCTGCGGTTCGCGAATGTCTATGGGCCCTATTCAGGCCACAAGACGAGCGTCGTCGCCAAGCTCATCCGCGAGGCTTTGCGAGGCGAGACATGGACGCTCTATGGCGACGGACGACAGACTCGCGACTTCATCTTCATCGATGATTTGTGCTCTGCCATCACCAAGGCAGCCTTGTTGCCGGATGTCGGCGGAGAAGTCTTCCAAATCGCCACCAACTCGGAGACGAGCGTGGCCGAGCTGGCCGATCGTCTGCGCATCGCGCTTCGCCGGCGCGGAGTCGAGGCGCCCCCAGCCGCGCTTGGCGCAATTCCGCAAGGGGACGTGCGGCGCAATTTTTCGAACATCGAAAAGGCGGCAGCGCACCTTGGTTGGCGTCCTCATGTCGATCTCGATACGGGACTTGCCCTGACGCTCAACTGGTTCCTTCAGCAGAACGCCGAGCCAGCCTAGTGGCACGGCGGGTGATCATCAATGCCGATGATCTCGGGGTGCATCCTGGCACCGATGCGGGCATCCTGGATGCCTACACGCAAGGTGTTCTGACCTCCGCCACTTTGCTCATGACCACGCCTTGGATGCAGCAGGCCTTGCATCGCGCCAAGATCGTCGGCCTGCCCCTCGGGGTGCATCTATCGCTGACGCTCGGCAACAGCCGTGCGGGCGCAGCCGCGGCCCCAGACCTCGTGGATCATCAAGGGAATTTGCATCGAAGCGCCGCGGACATCTTGCTCACGTGCAATAGGCGCGATGGGTTGACGCGGCTTCTCCCTCAGATCAAGGTCGAGTTCGAGGCGCAGCTCGCGGCCGCGGCTGACTGCGGGATCGCGCCCACGCATATGGACGCGCATCAGCATGTCCACATGCATCCCGCGATCTACGCGGTTGTCCAAGCATTGGCGCCGCGATTTGGCGTGCATCACATCCGCTTTGCTCGAGAAAAGCTATATGCGTTCGAGCTCGGGGGAGATCTCCCGGCGACGATCGGTCGTAACAATCATGTAAAATGGCTTCTGCTCTCTTGGCTTGCCCGGGGGATCGAACGTAGGCTCAAGACCCCGGATGAATTCTTCGGCGTGAAATATTCGGGCGTGATGACAAAGCGCGCCCTCCTCGGCGTCATCCGTGCAAGCCGAGCCGAAATACTGGAAATCGGCATTCACCCTGGCCGAAAAGTGGATCCCGGTAACACGGGATATGAGCAACCCAATTACATCCAGTTCATCTCCTCGCCCTGGCGCCAGCGTGAACTCGACGCTCTTTGCGGCCACTCACTCACCGATGAGCTGAAGGCACTCGGGATCACGCTCTGCGATCATCAGGGAAGATCAAAAGCCTGAGACATCTCACGTCAAGGGGGCGGCCTTGTCCGGGGCCGATCCGGTGTTGCGATAAAAAACGAAGACCACGGCGCCATACAAGCTGACGAGCGCGGTGAGCGCCCGAAAAAGGAAGAGAATCGTCGCGAAGGGCGAAACCCCATCGCCCGAGATCAAGCGGCAAACATAGGCGAACGCCAATTCACCGACCCCGATACCTCCGGGCGTCAACGGAAGCACATTGGCCAGCATCGAAACGGCTCCCGCCAAGGCATAGCCGGCCCAGTCGAGATGTCCAATGCCGGACCATATGCCGAGCGCGGCGATGGCGCCGAGTGAAACGACGTGCAGCAACATGGAAAGCGCCCATCCGGCTGCCAGGCTCCCAGGGTGGGCGCTGAAATCGCGCAAGATCAGGACAGCGGCGCGCAGCGCTCGCCAGAGGAGCCCCGGCCGCGCGCTTGCGCCCGGGATGCCGACGAGAAGGCGCGGGATGGCGAAGAGCGCGACCACGCCCGCGGCGAAGACGGACACGCCGACGAGCGCGCGAGAGTTTCCGCTGTCATAGCCGAAAGCCAGATCGGGCCGCAGCAAAAGGATGGCGAAACCGATCGAGACGAGGCCAAGAAGTCCCAAAACCCTGTCGATGAGAACAGAGAGGACACCCGCGCCGCGCCGGCCGCGGCTGAACGGCAAAACATACAAAATGCGTGTGGCGTCTCCACCAACGCCGCCGGGCACGAACATATTG
This sequence comes from Hyphomicrobiales bacterium, assembly GCA_019247795.1. Classification (GTDB taxonomy): domain Bacteria; phylum Pseudomonadota; class Alphaproteobacteria; order Rhizobiales; family Beijerinckiaceae; genus GAS188. The sequence continues at coordinate 2,828 of JAFBAK010000430.1, forward strand.
TAGAACGTGGCAATCCACGTGATGTTCAGGGCTCTAGCAGTGCCGACCGCGATGGCTTGCGTGCGTAGAAGAACGTTCCAACGATATGCGGCGATGATGACCGTTAGCGCAATGAGGAAGAACACCCCGAGGGGCACGTCGTAGGATCCGGACAAATTCGTCAGGACCTTGAGGTCAACCGATCCAAACCAGAAGAGACCGCCCAGCGCGCAAAGCGCCACGGCCAGCTTCAGCGCGGCAGAACGGGAGACTGTCAGGACGAGCCTTTTCATAAGGGCAACGGACCTCAGGCTCCGCTCTCGCGCACCACGCCCATGATGAGCACATAGGGGCCGCCGGTGTAATCGATCGCTGTCTGCCCTCGGAATTCAAAGCGAAGACCGAGCGGAGCCAAGGCGGCCCGTGCCTCTTCGAGCGCATTTGTCATGTCGGCCTTGACGAATATGGCGAGCGGATCACCTGGTGCGATATGTCCCGCCTCTATTTTCGGAAAAGTAGTTTCAAAGAAGTAGCCGATCGGACACGTGGTGCTTGCGACGGAGATCGCGTGACGAAGGAGGTAGGAGATATGTTCGTGAGATGGGACTACGCCAACGTTGCTCCAAATCTGGGGCAACCCTTCGGGAAGTAACGGGTTCATAGCGGCGAGAGCGTGATAGACGGCGCGATATACTCGCGGATTTTGAAATACCTCATAGCCTCGAACTAGCGGTTGATATGATGTGAAACTCACCGCGGATATCGAGGCCAGACAAAGGGCAGAAACGCCTATCGAGCGAGCAAGCAAGGCTTGTGCGCTCCAGCGAGTCTTTGCATCAAGGGCGAGCGCGGCGGCAATGACTGCAAGTAGCGCGAGATGAATCGTGCCTTGGGACCATTTGAGCGTTTCATGCATGTAATCGGCACGAAGACCCGGTTCGGAGAAGGCGAGACCCAACGCAACGACACCAAGGATGAGCGCCGGTCCGGCCCAAACGGGTCGGGATGGGACTGCGATCATTCGGCAAGACAGTACGACAAAAATGAAGCCGACAACCATGCTGTTGTATTCGTCCGTTTGCTCGGACCGCATGAGAGCGGCTTGGGTGACGAACATGATGGCGATCTGGACCCAGAATATCGCGAGCATAATGCCGTAGTCTGAAACGAGCGAAGCGCGGATCGACCAATTGTGCTCGCGTAACCACTTGATGGAATCAAAAAGAACGAAGGCAACGAAAAGTAGAAACGGTCGCGTGACGATATCGAGGAGTGTCACGGGGTCCTGATCGTATCGTGACCATACCAGGAGGGCCTTGCTGAATTGCGGGAGAAAAAACCAGAACCGCCCGACCAAAAGCTCGTTGAGCACGCCGAACGCAATCGTCACGGATCCGAGGGCGATCAAGCCTCGCCACGCCAAACCGCTGATTGCTGGCCAAAACGAGAGTGAGGTTTTCTCACGGAGGTGTCCTAAAACCAGAAAAAGGACAGCCGCTGGCAGGTAAACGAGTGTCATCAAGTGGGTGTAGATTGACAGAACGATCATCACCAGCGCAGTCCAAAGCGCTTTTTTCGCCTGTGTGCGGAAATAGACGAGAGCGGCGGCGAAACTGATCGCCACATAACAATCTCTCACGCCGCCAATGTAGCTGTTCCCGGCTACCCAAAGCACGTAGGGGGTGAAGGCAAATAGAACTGTGGCGAGGAGGGCGCTCCAGCGTTCTGCGAACTGACGGGCCGCAACGTACCAGGCAGTAAGTGCCGTCCAAAATAGAAGGAAGTAAAAGACGTAAGTGGCTACAATTGGTGGAAACAAATGGTAGACGAAATATCCTGGAAAAAGACCGGGCAGCCGGCCGGTCGTATACGTGATGTGTTGATAGTCCCAGAAGCGTTCGTAGTTGAACGTATAAAGGCTGAACCAGGCCCAACTGTCGCATCCGGTATCACCGAACGGGACTGCGGGATTGATTAGGACTATGGCGGCCGGAATTGCCAGGATGACGAAAGGGACCGTCAATCGCCAGAGAGAGTTCGACATGATTTAGCGTCTCCTGTAAGACGCACCATTGTACGGTGAGGTGAATAGGTCGGCATTAACGTCCAATCTGCCTCGGTGCAAGATGCCGCGACAAGTGACTTTTAGAGCGCCGGTTGACACCGTGAGAGGTCCAGCTATTTGGAGTGGCTAATTACGTGGCCGGCACGCGCCGGCGTTATAGGTTTGTCACCTAGACCGAATTCCTGCTAACGAGGTCGGCGTGTTAGACCCGGCTGAAAGCACGCGAATGGAATTGACGGCGGATGCGCCGAATCGCAAACACGCGTTCTTACTTTCGATCATCGTGCCGATTTACAACGAAGAGGGTCAGCTTTGGCAAATGGCCGAGGCTCTTTCCCGAGATCTCGACGAGACGGTCGGAAAGGGCGCTTGGCAATATGTGCTGGTCGAGAACGGCAGCACTGATGGGACGCCTCGGATGGTCGAGCGGATCCTTGCGAGATGGCCGAGCAGCATCAAGGTCGATCTTCCCCGACCGAATTTCGGCCTCGCCCTACGTCGCGGCCTCGAGGCTTCGCAGTCCGATTATGCCTATATCATCAATGTCGATTTTTGGGATGCGCTCTTCCTTCGATGGGCTTGGGCAAACCGCTTATCCTATGATCTCATCCTGGGTTCGAAGCGCGCCGATCCTTCGCTCAACAGGTTGCCGCCCTACCGCAAGATGCTGAGCTGGGGGCTTAACCTCCTCTTTCAGGTGTTCTTCGGATTCGTGGGCAGGGATACGCATGGGCAGAAGATGCTTTATCTTCCCGCCATGCTGCCGATCATCGAGCGCTGCGTCATGGAGCGGGGTCAGTTCGATACGGAGTTCACGCTTCGGGCGTTGCGGCGTGGACTTTGGGTCGCCGAGGTTCCCGTTCCCATCATCGAACAACGCCGGCAGCGCAACCTGATGATCCGTAAAGTTTGGAACAACCTCATCGACGTCTTGCGGTTGAATAAGGTCATGTCTCCGATCCCTTTAACGAAGACGAGGTATCACCGTTGGGCCCGCGAAGATATGGAGCTGATGCATGTCGTCTCTTGGGGAAAGCGATCGGACTAAGTGAGTTCCTCGTTTGCAACCAAGCGCCGCATGCGTTTCATCTTTTGATCACCAGCTCCATAGGGGTTTGTAATCGAGCCGGAATCAGGGGTAGGAGTCCAATGAGACGCACGCCCCGCAGCAGCCGGTAAGCCCAGTGAACCGGTTTCGGCATGCGCTGCCGAAACATCTCATCCTCACCGAGCCTGAGAAAGGCGTCGCGGAGCATGGTTCGACCAAAAAAGAAACTGGCGCGCTTGCGCGAGAGATGACGCTTCAACTGCGAACAGCGGACGAAAGTGAGGGCGTCCCAAACGTCCTGCTTTCGCGAAACCGCGGTCGGGTATAGTCGCGCATTGAAGGCCTTCGAACGGCCGATCAAAAATATCCCGAGATGGGGTTCGAAGGGTACATCGTAGTTCGGGCAAATCGTCACAATTTGTCCTCGCGGCCTCAGGCTCTCGTACATATTGTCGAGAGCTCGAAGCGGATCTCGCATGTGCTCGAGTACATGCACACTGAAGATCAGATCGAATTTTCCGGATGCGACGAAGTGCTCGGCAAAGGAAGTCGTGCGGTCGAAGACGATGTTGTGCCGAAGGCAGAAGCCGAGCACCTCCGATTGCAACGCCGCGAACCAGCTGAAGTCCTTAGAAAGCGGCTCTAGCGCAGTCACCTTGAATCCCTTGGAGGCAATGTAGGCGGATAACAAGAACGATCCGGCCCCGACTTCCAGGACTTCCGCGTTTTCGCCCTCGAGGGCCTCCAGCGCTTGCGCAATCCGGCTAAGGCCAAATTTGGCCTGATTGATCGCAGTCTTCGGCCGCGCCGACATTTGAGGCCAGATGTCGCGTCCGAAAGCCTCCAAATCCTGCTCGGAAAAGGTCACGGCGACACACCTCTTTCATCTCGCACCCGCATCAGAATCGATAAAGCACGTGGCGCCGCCTGCTATTGAGCGTCAGTTGCGCGTGAATGAGCGTTCCGCGAGCACCGAAATCTCGCAGCGCGAGGTCGAGCGATTTTTCATCGAAGGTAAGAAGCCGATTGCGACGGCGATGTGTCAGATATTCGGAGCTTGCCGCCCTGGTCAGGAATTTGATCTTTTCCAAGACACAGCCCGCCCGAATGGCCCCGATCAAGCTGCCAACGGTGTCGCTCAAAACGCTTCCGGTCATCAGAATGTCAGCCACGAGCAAGCGCGCTCCAGGTGCCGCGACGGAACGCACGGCTGCGATCAACCGCGCCAAGTCCTCGATCTCGGCATAGTACTGTACGACGCTGACGCAGATGATTTTTTGGAACTTCCGCGGAGCGAGAAAGCCGAAGTCGAAGGGTCGATCGGCTGGGAGGAGCGCGAAGGAAGCATTGGAGCGTTCTTTCAGACGACGCTTGCATATCGCGACTGAGCGAGGCGATGTATCGATGCCGACGAGTTCCCCGACATGCGAGCTCAACTGCTCGGCGACGTGACCGGTGCCGCATCCGATATCGAGAAGGGCGTCGTCGGGGCGGTAGTCCATATATCGGGATGATGCGCGAACGAATTGACGGCCACCCAGGGATGCGAGCTCGTCACCGAAAATCTTTTCGCGGTCCCAATAGGCGGCCCAATAATTCTCAGGGCCTTGATCTGACGGCGGCATCTAAAATTCCAGATACGTGACCTACCATGTGCAACGGCATTTGCTTTTCCAACCGGGTTAGCGCCTCTTCAGGGA
>JAFBAK010000431.1 GCA_019247795.1 Hyphomicrobiales bacterium
CAGCACGCCGTGGAACACCGAGGAGATGCTGCCCGCATTCGTGATCGTGCCGGCAGCGCCGGTGACGAACACCCCCGCGCCCACCGAGCCCACGCTCGAGATGGTCGCCCCCGAGGCGTTGCTGATGCTGCCGCCGGCGAACAACGCCACACCGTCGTCCACCGAGGCCGAGATGGCGCTCGAATTGTTGATGGTGCCGACGGCGCCCTGAATGATGACCCCGTCCTCGCCGCCCTGGATCGAACTCGTGTTGGTGACCAGGCCGCCCTTGCCGAGACCCACCCCATAGGCGACGCCGGTGATCAGGGCGCTGTTGCTCACCGTGCCGGTGGCGCCGGTGATGTAGACACCCGCCCCCGAGCCCAAGCCGCCGCCCAGCGTGCCCAGGCTCGAGATCGTGCCGGCCGTGTTGCTGACGCTGCCGCCGCCGTGCAGCACTACCGCATCGACGCCCGAGATCGAGCCCGTGTTGCTCACCACGGCGCTGCTCGCAAGCGAGATGCCCGCCCCGCCCGAGGCCGAGACCTTGCCGGCGTTGCTGATCGTCCAGGTCGCCGCGTTGCTCCCCCCGTCAACGCCGTCCGACGAACCGCTCGACGTCACCGTCCCCGTGCTGGTGATGGTCAGCGGATTGTCCGTCACCGCATTGAGTACGACAGGACCCGTCGTGCTGCTGCTGATCGTCCTCGACATTGGACTCTCCCCGCGTGTTCTCGCGAACAGAATCAGCGAGAGGGTGTCGCCGCATTACTGGAGACAACTATGAGGCGCGCATGCGAATTCACCGAGCACCGATGAACGCTGCCACCGCCCCGGCGGCCGGCGGAACCCGTCGCATCATCCCTGCGCGGCACGATAACACGCCCATTGCTGATTGGAGCGGGCTGACGCAGCGAAGAACCCGCCTTCGATCTGGGAATTTCGAGGTACTCATGCAGGGTTGCAGACCCCGATACTTGCCGCCCTCTGCTGCAAAACTTCAATAAAATAGAATGCCCTTGCCGGCGCGGCTCTCTCGTCTTTCGAACGCAAAGCGATCCAAGGAACACGCGTTGACAGAGGGAGGGAGAGAGGACGCTCGGCTGATTCGCCAATCTCTAGAAAGAACGGCGGATGTGTTGCGATCGAGATGCAGAAAAAAGGATGTCGCACCGAAACAAGACATCGCTAATTCTTTTAATGACAGGATGGGTGACTTGTTAGGTATCACCAAATATTAGGGCACATATTAACGGGATTTAAGCTCCTCCCAAGCCAATTACTGCGCCACCACAGCTTGGTTGGGTGCTCTGTTATGCGTAAGCTTGGACCTTGGCTGCATCGATCCCTCGTTGAATTCGGGCGGTGCCGATCCGGCAACATCGCCATGATGTTTGGACTTTGCAGCATTCCCATCCTCATCGGGATCGGCGTTTATGTCGACTATGCGCGCGCGACCGATATCCGCTCCAAGCTCGATGGCGCGGCCGACGCGGCCACGCTTGAAGCCGTCTCCAAGAACGCCAATCCCTTTGTGACGACGCCAACCTCCACGCAGGTGCAACAGAATTTCATCGCGCTTGCCTCCACGGTGAAGGGCGCGCAGATCAATACCGTGCAAGCGACGATCACACCAAGCGTGACCAATCTCTCGGTCACGCTCAACTACACGGGGCAGGTGAACACGCTCTTCGGCGGCATCATCGGGACCAACAGCGTCGCGATTTCCGGAACCTCGACCGCGCAGGTCAATGCGCCCCCTTATGTCAACTTCTATCTGTTGCTCGACAACTCCCCATCGATGGGCCTTGGCGCGACGCCGACGGACATCAACAACCTGATCGCCTATACGGCGAACCAGAAGGCGACGACCACGCCGAACGTGAAATCGGGCAGCATCGCGCGCGCGAGCTGCGCCTTCGCCTGCCATCAGCACACCTTCAATAGCAAGGGTCAGATCACGGGGGATGATCTCACCGACAACTATCACATCGCCAAGGCCAACGGGGTGACGACGCGAATTGATGTGTTGCGAACGGCGACACAGCAATTGACGCAGACGGCCGCCGGCGCGGAAACGAAGCCGAACCAGTTCAGCATGGCCGTCTACACCTTCAGCGACACTTTCCAGACCGTCGCTCCCTTGTCGTCCGTGATGACCACCGTCGCCTCTCAAGTGAGCTCCGTTGACCTTGCCTATGCGTATTGGGACCAGCGCGATGCCCAGACTTCTTTCGATACTGCCCTGCAATATATGAACAACATCATCCCGAATTCGGGGAACGGCTCGAGCCCGACGGTCGCCGAGAATTTTCTTTTCCTGGTGACTGACGGGGTCGAGGATGCGCCCGTTCAGGGATGCTCGGGGTCGGGAGACCCTGCTGATCCGCCGACATCCTATCTGCCGGCCAACAATCAGCCGAACATCGCGAATTCGCTCACCGGGAACGTCAGCTCGAGCTGTCGCCTGATCGACATGATAAAGTCGGGTTCCGGAACGATGTGCGATACGATCAAGAATTCACCGCGCAACGTGAAGATCGCCATCCTCTACACGCCCTATCAGCCGGTGACGAGCAACTCATTCTATAATCAGTGGGTTGCAGCAAGTCCGCTCAACAACAACAACCCCGTCAATGCGAATAATCCGACAGATCCGGCAAGCAACGGAATTGGAATGGCTCTCAAGGCCTGCGCGTCTCCGGGCTTCTACTTCCAGGTCACGCCTACGCAGGGCATCAGTCAGGCCATGCAGGCCATGTTCCAAGCGGCCATCAACTCCGTTCTGCTGACGAACTGAGGTCAGCATCTGCAATATAGGTCGCGCCAGCCGGAATGGGCAGGCGGGCGCCTCCCGCCGACGACTTCGGCGTCACGATCTCGGCACGGGAATGACGACAATCCTTGGCAATTTCCCACTCTAATTAACTGTCTTGCAATCGAAATCATCTATGCTTTTTTGATGAATAACACTGTCGAAAGTAGTAGAACCAAAGAGGACCTTCCAATGAAGACATCAAATCTTCCTTCTACCAAGCACAGCTTGGCCACAGCCTTCATTCGAGACGAGGCCGGTGCGACCGCTATCGAATACGGGCTCATCGCGGCGCTCATTTCCGTGGTGATCATCACCGCGGTTACGGCCGTCGGGACGCAGCTGACCAAGACATTCACCACGGTCAGCACCGCCCTCTCGACCGCCAACAACTGAAGACGGCGTTCGGCAGACGAGTTCCCCGATGAAGACCCTCAAGAACAAGTGGGCCTGCAGGAGGAAATTTGCCTGCCTCGCGAGGCGGCGTTTTCGCGCGGACGAACGAGGCGCGGTCGCGGTCGAATTCTCGCTCGTCGCGATTCCCTTCGTCGCCCTCCTGTTTGCGATATTTCAGACGGTGCTCGTCCTGTTCACCGGCCAGGTTCTCGACACCGCCTTGCAGGACACTTCGCGCCTCATCATGACCGGGAATGCCCAGAGTATGACAGCGGCGAACTTCGCCACCGGGCCGAACGGTGTGTGCAGTCGCGTTCCCGCCCTTTTCAACTGTGCGGCCGCGTACAACGCGGGCACATTGCAAATCGACATTCGCACGCCTTCGAGCTTTGCGAATGCTGTTCTGACTCCGCCCACCATTTCGGGGAACACGCTCAACTGGGGAACCCCAAACGGGAAACCTCTCTACACAAATCCGGGGCCTGGGCAGATCGTCGTCGTGCGCGCCGCCCTGCTCACGCCGATCTACATGTCTTTTCCGGCAACCTTCCTCGGGATCAATTGGGATAGCGGACTGAAGAGTGCCGGAAGCAGCACCTCGCATTTGCTTCTCTCGACCGCCGCCTTTGTCACAGAGCCCTTCTGATGAGACCATTAACCCATCGCATCCGCCGAAATATCCGCTCAATTTCGCAGGTGCTGCGCGCCGGCGGATCGGGCCTGCACGCCAAGCTTTGCGAATTCGTGCAGCTCTCATCGGCTACGGCAGCCGTCGAGTTTGCGACCGTATTGCCGGTGATGCTCGTCGCGTATATCGGCTCGGTCGAGATCGGCTCGGGCGTTACAGCCGATCACAAGCTGGCCAACCTTTCGCTCACTCTCGCGAACATTACCGCCGAGGCGACCAAGGCCGTGCAAGATACCGACGTCAACGCGATCTTCAACGCCGCGGCGGCCGTGCTTGCACCGTTCGACTATACGCAAGCCGGAATGGTGATCTCGAGCGTCGTGTTCGACAGCAACAACCCTCCAAATGCGTATGTGGTATGGAGCAATGCGCAAGGCCCCGGCGCAACGGCGCTTACGCCTAGCTGCACGGCCAATCTCTCGACGACGCTCGTGCCCAACAATCTGCGCATCGCAAACGGCTCTCTCCTTCTGGGCCAAGCCTATTTTCCCTACACCCCAACGGTCGGATACGTCGTGACCGGCACGATCAGCCTGTCCGATACGAATTTCATGGTTCCGCGATATTTTACCTCGGTGCCGCGCACGAATTCGAGCGGAACCACAGTTTCGACCTGCACGAACGGGCAACTCTCTGCCCTCTCATTTCCTGCAATCGGTTGAACCCGCAACGGTGCGCCGCGACACGCCGCTACGAAGTTTCGTTCTACGGAGCCGCAGTCGTGGAACGGATGCTCCGTTCTTCCTTAGGAAATCCTTCACAAGAGCGCGGTATTCGATCGTTCGATCAACGGGATCGGCTCATGACCGGCGAACGGCGGAACAACCATCGAATTCAGTGGCATTCGGGGGCCATGATCTCCGCTTGCGACGGCGACTGGAGTTCGCCGTGCATTTTGAGCGATTTCTCGAATGGCGGAGCCAGGATCTCGGGTGTGAGCGTCAGGCACCTCCCGGACCAATTTTTCTTGCGGATGGCACGGGGCTTCAAACCGCGGCGTTGCCGGGTGCTTTGGCGCACCCTGGACGCGCTCGGCGTTGAATTCACCGAGCTGGCTTCCGGCGTTGCAGAATTGGACCCGCCTCTCGCGGCGCAGGGGAGAAGGCGCCGAGCAATGTTGACGTCCTGAACTGAAAATTGACAGCCAGTCATCTTTGATTTGCTTTAGAAAATTACTTGTCAATCAGGTATAATTCATTCCCTGAACGTGATTCGCAAGGCTGATTGGATCCGGCAAGAGTTTTCCTTCGCACGTTTTGCTCGCCGAGTTGGGCGTCTTGTTTTCAAGGGATGTTCGCTATGGCGGAGATTGCGGAAGAGATCGGGCGACTCGTTTGCCGAGCAATCGATACGCTTGTGCCGCAGTGCCAATCCGGCCAGTCGGTCGCCAATATCGGATACGGCGCGGTGGCACTCATCCTTCTCTCTCTGGGCGTCTCCAAATTTCTCGGTCGCGCTGGGGGCTGAGAATGCCCGAAACGACGCTGTGGTGAGAGGGCGCCAGCTTCAATCCGGTCCTGCGCACATTCAATGGAGCGGCTTAGCGCTGATAGGCGAGCGCGATGACGTGACCGGCTCCCGCTGCCACCTCCACCTTCACGATGCGTCCATAGCTGGTACTCCCGACGCCGCCCTGCAGATCGATGTCGATGTGGTGGTGGTCGAGGAAGATGCCATCGGCAGGATGAACGGCCTTGAAGACCGCCTCTTTGGCCACGAATAGGTGCCTTTGCGCTAAAAACCGGGAGTCGTAACGGCGGCGCTCAGCCGGCGTCGACACGAGCTCGACGAGGCCGGCAGGCAGTTCCTCGGCCGGCTCGATGTCGAGCCCCAGACAGCTGTAATCCGTGACGCGTGCGACGGCAGCGATCGCCATCGTATCGTCATGGGCCATCGAACCCACGATGCCAGAAGGCCAGACTGCCGCTCCGGACGGCTCCTTCGTGATCGCAAAACCGAAGTGATCGAGGTTCTCGAGCAAACTGCGCGCGACGAGGCGAGCCGCGCCGCTCTGACGCCTCACGCTTACGACCGCTCGCTCGAAAAAAGGCGCTTCCCGCGCCATCAACGCATGCTCGTCCCCTTCGGCGATAAAGCGATGGGACAGAAGAATGCCCGGCTTCGCGAGCGATGCGATCAGCGCCTCAATCGTAACGATGCTCATGACGCCCGACGGCAACACATCGTCTCTCGCAAATCTGCCCGAACCGTCATTATCGCCCGCAAGACGGTCTGAAGTTCCGACACTCGTCTTGCGATGACTTGTGATCGTCGTGATGTCAAACTGCTCCGCTGTCGATCTCCAGGAGCGGAGCGCTTGCGTGAACGCGACAGATTCGCCGCATATGTGGATAAGGGGCGTTTACACGGATGGCGTTTTCGCGAATAGCCTAGTTGCGCTGCTTAAATTAGATGGTATCGCCGGATGCCTCGCAAGGGGTCGAGCAAATCTGGTGCAAGAAAATCACACATGACTGATTTGTATTCAAACCGACATACCAGTTATTGCGCCATGGCGTGCGCGCCCTAAACTTGGGCATGCGGTGATTCGTCATCTCGTCACCGCATGCCCATTTTGGGCGTTTCCTCCCTGGACTTTAGGCCGCTTTCGAGCGGCCTTTTTTTCCTTAAAATTATTTGTAACCTGCGCCCGCGCGAAAAGGCAAGCGGTGCCGGGTCGAGCGGCGCGTCATCAGTCGCGCTCCACGTTTCCCGAAGAAGTGCTTCTTCAGCGCCCGCGCGCCATCAACCAGCACAGTTGAACAAGATCGGAATCATAACCGCGTGGGTTTGCCCTGATGTAGGGGCAGGTTAGCTTGAGAACCTGACGCCATTGATTGCGTTGCGGTCCATCGAGACCCAGTCGAGCGCCTTGAGCCGTGATCCCCACGCCGGCCACGCCGGGCGACGCGCCCGTCTGGGGACCCGGCGCGGACGCGCCGACAGCCGCGCTCAAGCCTGTGCCGAGACCGGTCGTGCCGCCGACCGCTGCGCCCATCCCGGGGCCGGTGACGCCGGCGCCGACACCGCTGGCTCCGACCGTTGCACCAGCGGCCGCGCCGCTGCTTCCGATGCCCAGTCCCGCGCCGGCGCTCGCTCCGACCGCACCGCCGCTCGCTCCCGTACCGACACCCGCACTCGCACCAGCAGCTCCCGCGGCCACTCCCGCACCCGCACTTGCGCCAACGCCACCCACACCGCCTGCGGCCGCGGCGCTCGCGCCCACACCACCACCGCCCGCGCCAGCACCCACGCCTGCACCTGCGCCCACGCCCCCGACGCTCCCGCCGCCTGCGCCTCCGCCGGCGCTCACGCCCGCACCACCGCCACCCGCGCCAACACCCACGCCTGCGCCTGCCCCTGCGCCCACGCCGCCAATACCGCCTCCCGCTCCGGCGCTCACGCCCACACCACCGCCACCCGCGCCAACGCCCACGCCTGCGCCTGCGCCCACGCCGCCGACACCGCCGCCGGCACTCGCGCCCACACCGCCGCCACCCGCGCCTACGCCGGCCCCGCCGCTCGCGCCTGCACCTGCGGCTCCAGCGCCCCCGCTTCTCGCATGCGCAAAACCGGCGAGGCTCAAGACGAAGAGGAAGACGAGACTTGCGATGAGACGGGACAAACCGTTCGTCTTATTCAGATGAGGCATTGTAGATATTCTCCGAAACGAGATTGGCCGAAGCATCTGATGATCGGTTCGTCACTCGCGCTAGGCTCAGAGGCCTGCGGAATTTCGGCACAAGCGCACGAGATCATCGTCATATTCGCCGGCGCTCGCCACAATCGACGGGCAGCGACGCCTCACCGCGAGACGCAATTGCGGGTCCCGTATCGCCCTCGCGATCACACGCATTTCCGAAAGCGAGCGCGCACGATGCTCCTCGACAGCGCTCGTGGAATCCTCGACAGGGGTGAAGGCAGCGCTCCTGCCTTGCTTCGCGACGTCTCGTCGCGAAGAGGCATTGGACGCCGGGGTGCGTCTCTGCCGATCGACGATCCCATTCGAGCTTGTCCTTGCCGGATGATCCGGCATGCGGGCTTTCTCGTTCCTCTTGGCTTGTGCCATTTCCGTCCAGGGGTTTTGCGCTCGAGGCGCCACAGCGGCGGGACTTTGTGTCGGACGCCGGTGCTGCGCTCGTGACACTCCTTGCGGCGATGAAGCCGCCGAGGAGGGCGGCGAGGTGGCGTTGGCGGCATCTGGCTCGAGCGGTCGCAAGCTTCCGGAATCTACTTCGCCCTGTCCTGACTTTTCGGCCTTGAACGAAGCCGTTGGCGTTTGCGAGAGGGTGGGTGCGAGGGGCGGTGCTCCACCGCTGGGCGCCGCGCTGGTGGAAAGCTGTGCATCATCCGCGAAATCGGGCATGGGCGGCAGTGCCGATGCCGGGAACGTCGACCCGATAGTTTCAGGGCGAGGCGCAAAGGCATTCGCGTTGCGATCTTGCCTGTCGAGCGGATCGTTGGACCTCGGCGGGGACGGTTCCGGCAATACGGACGCGAGCACCGATGCTCGATCATCACGCCCGGCGTGCGAGGAAGTGTCCGAGACGGCCTCGTCCTGCATCGTCGGCTCGCGTGAAGCTTGGATCGTCGATGGTGACGGATCGGGGGAAGCCCGGGACGAGGTGCGCGTCTCCTGCCCCATTGACGCGCGCTCTTGATCTCGCGAAGTCATCGCGTCCCGAGAGAAAGGCCCGGCTCCCGCGACCTCCGCCTCAGCCGCCGCATAGGGCGAACCTGCTGGAAGCGATCGGACGACCGCCGTCGGTGCTGCTGTCACGGGCTCAGGTTTTCCAGAGACAGTGCTCTCGCGCTCCTCTTTTCTATTTGAGGAGGCGCGGAGCTCCGAATCCTCGGAAGAGGCGGAAAGCCGTTCCGACTTGTCGCCGGACAACGACCTCGACAGGACATCGAACCCGCCCGTTTTGTCAGCTCTCTCGTCTGGCGGCGACCGTTCGTCATGGGACAAGGCGAGCCTTGACGAGGCATTTCGCGGAAAAGGCTGAGCCGCGCTCGGATCAGGCCGGTGCAGGTCTTCGACGGAGTGATTCTTGAAATTGTAAAGCCTGGGGTCAGACAGGATGAGCGCCCAGACGATGACGGTGACCGCGCCGATCATGCCCCTGAGCAAAGGCAATACACGCATGCTGAACTCCGAAACTTAGCGCAATCTACTGCAATGCGATGAGCTCCATGACTACTATTGTGCATTT
>JAFBAK010000015.1 GCA_019247795.1 Hyphomicrobiales bacterium
GATCGATCACGATGCACGCAGCGAGGAGATGATTGCCCGCGTGTTCGAGGGAAAGTCTGAAGGGCTGACGAAGGACGACGTCCTCGACAATGTCACACTGTACTGGCTGACGAACACCGCGATATCCTCGGCGCGCCTCTACTGGGACAACGCACACAATCCGACCGGCGGCTTCTTCGACCCGAGGGGCATCAAAATCCCGGTCGCCGTGAGCGCCTTTCCGGACGAACTCTACACCGCGCGGCGAAGTTGGGCAGAGAAAGCATATCAGAAGCTGATCCACTACAACAAATTGCCCAAGGGCGGCCACTTCGCCGCCTGGGAACAGCCCGAACTTTTCGTTGCGGAGATGCGGGCGGCATTCCAGTCGCTGCGCACCTAGAGACCGCTAGAATCCGGAAGACGACGAACGCCACGCTGGGTTAGTTCGGTATTGAAACGAAGCGGTTATTACGTCCTGCTTCATGTCGCCAACCACCATAGGAACTTGAGATGACTGTTCGCGGATTTTTCTTTTTACAGTGACGGTCTGTTTGATTGTGGTAGCGTTACTACGAGGCTGCTTTCGTTCCTGAAAGGAGAGGCGATATGGGTCGAATTTCGGGGAGCATGTGGGCCGTGCTGATAGCGGCGGTTTCCTGTGCTGCCACGGTCAATCATTCCACGGCGCAAGAACGCCGGTTCCAAGTCTTGGCGGGCGAAAGTCCATACAACAATGGAAGGAACGGTGTCTGGCCCTTATTCAAGTTAGACACATGGACCGGTGAAATGTGGACCTGCAGGTGGGATTGGACGAATTCCCAGTCTCCCCTTACTCGATGCACCCCGTTGAACGCAGCCAAGGGATATCCACCTATCGCGATCGACAGCTCTTCTAAATCTCCGCAATTCCACATGCAGCTTATCGCCGGAGAAAACCACCGCACTCCGACGGTGATGAGATATAACATGAACACTGGGAGCGGCGTGGTTCTATGCGCCTGGAGTTTATATCATGCCTGTCAAACGGGGACAGGGCCAGAGTAGTCTACGTGCTCTGGGTGCTGTTTTAGTAGGCTGGGATAAACGGCGAGTCGCGGTGATCGCGTGCGTATGGAATCGGTGCTTTGGAGGGGATCATTGTGCGCACGGCAATTCTAGTCGCAACCGTTGTCGGTCTGGCTCTCTGCATCCCCGCTAGGGCCGATAACCTAGGGGCAGCTCAGTGCTCCGAAGTCAAAGACATGAGCCACAAGCAACTGCGCAGGCTAAATCAGTGGGTTTTAGGCTACTTTACTGGAGTGAACGCCGCCCACGGTGCACATGTTGACCGTAGGCTAAAACCTTTCAGTAGTCTGGCAAGTCAGGTCCAGAAAATTTGCCAGCAGCAGCCATTCCTTAGTATCGAGCAGGCGGCGGAGCAGGTGTACCAATCTGAGCGGCATAACGATTAGAAAAACACGGAAGAAGAGCGCACGCCAGATGAACACGAGACGGACTCGGAATGAAGTCCTTGTGGAGGATCCGATGCGCGGAGGAGCTGTTGTCGAGAATGCTTTTAGGGATATAGCGGACGGATTAACAAGCAATTCCCTGCAAACATTTAGGGTGTGTGGACGAGCATGAACTCTTGCGGATGCTTGTTAGGCGGACCTCAGCTCCAATAATATGCGCGCAAATCATCACGGCCGGGACGACCGGCAATTGCGGACGGCTCAGACTTCCGTATCGAGCTCGCGGCTCAGATAAAGCTCGATATCATCCTTCTTCAGAACGTCCTCGATCCAAGCGCGGCGCTCGAAATCGACTATGCCGAGCTCCCAGACGCAGCCGGCCGCCGGGTCGGCGACGGGGACCAGCGCCTGCGGGGCGTCGAGCGGGCTCGTGAAGACACGCTGATGCAGCTCATTCGCCGACTGCCACCAATAAATGAGAGCGATGCCGACGGTCGCGGCGTCATGCGCGATGATGAAGCCGACGCCCGGTCGGTCGGGACCTATGTCCGGCAGAACCTCGGCGGCACGAGCGACAGTCGCCTCCACAAGTTCGCTTCTCGGGACCCTTCCAGGCGTCGCAATGCCGTAGACCTTGACGCGCCAGGAGCCCAGGTCCTGCCGCCTGAGGAAGCGCAAGGGACGGGCCCGATACGGATCGCCGATTCGGGGCGGCGGCTCGATCGTGGCGGAGTGGTTCGAGGTTTCGCGATGAGCGGACATTACAGCAGCAGTTCCGTTACCTTTTGCAAAAAACGGGGCAGCACCTCGAAAGCATAATGGGCCTGCACCCTTTCGAGGGGAGTGTGGTAATCGCGTCCCCACGGGCCGATGTTCACGATCGGAACTTGGCCGACTTCCCCGCGCCATCCGACGCCATGCTCCCAGGCCGGCGTGTTGGCGGCAACGAATCCCAAGTCGCTGACATTCGCCTCGCCGAGAAAGCTCATATCCGAGATGGCCGGGAAGAAAGAGACGACTTTGATCGAAACGTTGAGAATTTCGCCGGCCCAATCGCTCGCCTGCTCGACTGCGCTTGCAAGCTTTGCCGCGCGCGCAGAGCCGCTCAGTCGCACGCGAGGATAAGGCACGGAGCCGAAGCCAAGGATGACCGCCGGGCCTTGCCGACCCGACTGCTGCCAAGCCCATTGGGCGAGCTGTCGGCACTGCTCGGGCAAATCCAATCCGGCGTCGGCGACACGAGCTGCGAGGCCGTCGAATGACGCGCGCCGCTCGCCGAGCCCGGCCATCACGTCCGCAAACTCCAAGACCTCGACCGGCTCAATGCCCTCCGCGCCGCCACGCCGCTCTCTTAGAATGCTGCGAAAACGCTCCACCGCGCCACGCACCACTTCACCAAACCGGGTCATGACCTCGCGCTCGCACCGGTGATAATTCAGCACATTCCAGCTCGCGAACGCGGTCGCGGGAGAAGTGACGTCGTAGTGATTTTTTCCGTCCTTCAAGCTCAGCAGCGTCGGCGGCGCGCTGTTGTCGAGCGAGGGGTCCCTCAGGGCGGGCGCCCATTCCATCTCGGCGGCGATGGCGGCCGTTAACGCGCCCGCATTCAACCCTGCGAAAGGATAGCACGCATGTGCGCTCTTCCCGATCACCAAGGCGGTCAGCAACAATTTGCCGACGCTTCCAAGCCCGACGATACGTCCGCTTGTCCCATCGGCGTCATCCGCAATCGCGTCGAGATTGATTGCCGCATGCACTTCCAAGGATCGCTGTCGCTGGACGTGCTTCAGCATCGCCGCAAGCCCGCGGGCGCCCCAGGAGCTGACCTCCTCGTCCGGCACCGCGACGAAGAGGAGGTTCCCGGTTCGAGCCTCACGATGAGCGAATGCTTCGGCGGTCGCCAGTGCCGCGGCCAACCCAGCCTTCATGTCCAGGAGCCCCCGGCCCGGTATGAACTGGCCCTTCTCGAGATCGTGCCGCGCGCGAATCTCGGCTGCGGTCGTCGCACAGCTCAAGCTTTGCAGCAAAAGAGGAGCGAGCCGTTCGGGGTCGGTCGCTACGTCGGCCAGACCACCGTAGTCATCGGTTGCGACCGTATCGAAGTGACCGGTCAGCAACACGGTTTCAGTTCCCCTGCCACGCACCAGAAGTGCGAAACATGATCGGGCAAGTTTATCGCCCGGTATCGGCATCAGCCAACTTTCCACACCTGCGCGCTGGAACGCAGGCGTCGCGGCGACCCGCGCTGCCAGGAGGTTGGGCAAATTCTGCTCACCTTCGCTTCGCGTCACGCTCGATTGCCGCGTCAGCCAGATGGCCCAGTCGCGTGCGCGCTCCGACATTGGCCCGTTCAAGTTTAGTCCGTCCTGACTGCGGGTGCGGGTGCAACCATAGCCCGATTGAGGGCGCCCAACGCAATGTTATCGCACCTTCGACCATCGCTCGCGGCGACCCCTTGGGGCCTCCAGCCCGGAGACCGTATATCAGAATGTTCCGAGGGAATGGCCTCACCCCGCCTTCTTGAGAGGCACGAACCCGAGCCATGCGGGTTGGACAGGCAAGCAAGGATGGCGGGACTACTGGCGTTCAGCTTCGGCCATAGGCCCATACCGCGCAGCGTTTGCGAGGCGGCAAGATGACGGCATGTTTGTCGTCGCGCTTGGTCAATTCCGGAAAATGAATCCGACGGCGCTTCGGGATCACTTTGCCGCCGCACCCACCGTATCGGCCATGCGGGCGCCCCTGGCTCCGCGTGGTTTCTCGGGACCGGTGGTGGTGTCTTTCGCGGTTTGATGCTCGATCTCGGCATTGAGCTCCGCCCCGACCAGAATGATCGTGGCAGAGAGCCACATCCAGGTCATGAACCCGATCACCGCGCCAAGCGAGCCGTACGTCTCATTATATTTTCCAAAGTTCGCCACATACCAGGAAAAAAGCATCGAAAAAATCACCCACACTGACGCGGCCAGAATACTCCCAGGCGTAATCCATCGCCATTGCGCGCTTTCGCGGCTGGGCCCGTACCGATAAAGAATTGCAAGGCCCACGATCACGATCGCGAGCAGCGCAGGCCATCGGGCCGCCCAAAGAACCCAGTCCATAAGCTTGCCCAGCCCGATCAGCTGCAAAACGGCAGGAATGACGACGATCCCACCAAGGGCGAGCAGAATGAAGCCGATAATGCCGAGCGTGAACCCGAGTGTGCGAAGGTTCAAGGCGATGAAACTTCGCTTCTCCTCCTCGCCATATGCCACGTTGAGCGCATCGAACATGGCTTTGACACCTGAGTTCGCACTCCAGAGCGAAACTGCAAGTCCAAAGAAAAATGCAAAGCCGAGCGTGCCTGACCCCTTGCCGGCGATGCGCTTGATCTGGTCACCGATGACGTCGAGGGCGCCGGAGGGAAGCATGCCGGAAAGTGCCTTCAAATGCTCTTCGATCGTTCCCAAATCCGCGAAGAGCCCATAGACGGCCAGAATAGCAGCAATCGCCGGAAAGAGGGCCAAAAGGCCGAAGAAGGTGACGCCCCCGGCTACCGCGATCAAGCGGTGCTTGTTCATCTCCCCAAAGGTTCTCCAGAAAATGTCCTTCCACCCGAGCTTCGGGATCTCGGTCGGAGTTGAAGCATGTCGACCTCGGCCTTGCTGCTGCGCAGCGTCCGATGATGCGCCGGTTTGCTGGCGGGTCGCATGTCGGGATGAAGACTGCGGACGCCCGGCACTTTCTCCGCGCAGAGGCGCGCGGGGCAGTTCTGGAAGTGTCCTGATGGCGAGCAAGCCGATGAGAAAGGCCCCCGCCGCCTTCGTGACCGATAAGGGAGCGCGCTGGTTTTGGTCCTGCATCACAAAATTCTCATGCCGGAGGTGGGTGTCTTCTCAACCTCCAAATTGCGTTTCATCGCGTAAAAAACGTCCGCCAAGTAATCCCACTCAGATCGATTCGTTCCTGTGGACGCGCTCCTGATGACGAGCATAGCGGCGTGGGTGTGGGTGCTTTCGTGATCGCCTGGGCGCACCAACCTTCGAATACATTGTCAGGCACGCAAAAACTGAGGCGCGTGCAGGAACAAGTCTTCGGAACTTGAGCGCGCGCGAGTTGTTGGTCCCCGCTGACTTTTGAGCGCGTCCGCGTGCCAGAGATCAGGTCGAAGTCCATGCCCGAACGCTCGAATCGGGAAGCTTGGGGGATGCGCATTGCCAGAAAAACGTTCCAACCTGGTGGGCAGCACGCCTTCGCAGCTTCGCGCCGACATCGATTCGGGAAAAACCGGCGACAAGGTCGCGTGGCCGGACCCGGCCGCCGCTCCTCTCGGCACGGACGAAGAGGCGGCCGGCACACCGATTTCGTCCGAGGCCGTGGCGACTGCTCGTGCACAGGAGCGAACCCCGCTTACGCAGCCACGCAGGGATCCGGGCTTGGCGATCTGGTTGTTGGCATTCCTGGTCCTGGCCGCGATCCTGATTTCGGCAGCAATCCAGGCACGAGGCTAGACGGCTTCTTCATCCTGGCAGGAGGTCGTTGCGCCTTCTTGGATTCGAGTGCGGGGATGAGTTCTGCTTTTCTTGCGAATCACCCGGCACCTCAGGCGTATCGTCACGCACGGGTTGCGGATTGGAGTGCTTGTCGCGCCCCTTACGCTCAAGCGCGCGGACCCGCTCGTCCGCGCTCTCATGGCCCGGCTTCGGCCTGCGTGTCACGGTTGTCTTGCCGCGGGCGGTTGCGAGTCGGGCGTGGCATCGCCCGCGCCGGCACGCGCCATGGTTCGCATCGCACCCGCCCTGTCGATCAAGGTGCTTGCAGCGTCGACGCAGGCTCGTATCGAATCCGCCTCCCCGCACCGCAAAGTGATCTCGACGCCATTCGCCCGCAGCCGAATGAACGGAGCGCTTCGATCGGAGCCGATGCGATCTCTTCTCGGTCCCCAACCTTCCTCAGCTTCCCTGTCTTCTCGCCCCGAGCCGGGCCAGTTCCCCTCGGTTGAACGATAAGCATTGTCGCCGCCTCGGCGGTCCCCATCGGATCTTCCACCTTGCCACTGCGCCAGAGCTGGAGAGGCCCCAAGCACGACGGCGGCTGCGATAATCAGAAGTCTCATGGCGCCTCTCCGGGAAACACTGGAAATACTCAGACCTCAGCAGCTAATCGGCGGTAGCTTAGGAAGTTCCGAGCGCATGTCCCGGATTACCGGGTTGGCTTCACTGATGACTCCTTCGTAGAGGCCGCTGTCCGTGCGACAACTTCGCCGCGCTCAGCTGCTCGTCAACTGCTCGAGGATAATTTTGAAAAGATGCCGGAACAAACGGCGAGAGCCGTAATTTGCTTTGGCAGCGCAGGAGAGTTCGATGAACAGCTCAACGGTCAATCCTCAAAATTCGCCTCGTCGAGGACCGGGTGGCCAAAGCTCGGACCGGTCGGTGAAACGCCCGGGCAACTCCTCGGAAAGCTCAAGCTTGGGTGCCTCCCCCGACTCGGAAAGCTCAAGCTTGCGTGCTCCCTCCGACTCTGATTCTGCGGAGAGACGTTCCGAGGCGCAGGGCCAAACTTCATCAAAGCTTTCGGATGTCGCCGAACAAGCGAGGCAGACCGCAACATCCTTGGCGAATGAGGCCAATCAGAAAACGATCGGATTTTTGAACCGACAGGTGTCGAGCAGCGCGGATTTCGTAAGCCATGTGGCAGACTCGGCAAAATGCGCGGCCGACAATCTCGAGGAGAAGTCGCCGCAGCTCGCCGGACTCGTTCGTGACGCTGCCGAGCGGGTCAACGGCTTTTCACATGAGATGCGCGGCAAGACAGTGGACGAGTTGATGCGAGATGCTTCCGAATTGACGCGCCGTCAGCCGGCGATGGTGTTCGGGATCGCCTCACTCGCCGGCTTCGTCCTGTTCCGTCTCCTGAAAGCAAAACCGAATATGGAATCGCAGTCGTTTGGTGAAGCGCCTCGAATGGATGAGTTCGATGCAGCATGATCGTCTTGCCAATGCCGACCTCCCACGGACGGTGAGCAACCTGCTCGGAGATCTTTCGGATCTCATCCGAAAGGAGATCCGGTTGGCGCGGGCCGAACTCTCTCAGATGCTCGCCGCGAAACTGCAGGCAACCATTTGGGCCGCAGTCGCCGCCATTGCCGCCCTGCTCGCCGCGATCATGATCCTCGAGACGGCCGTGTTCGCGCTCGTCGCCTTTGGACTCGCAACGCCATGGGCGTGCCTTTTGGTCGCGGTGATTTTGGGCGCGGGTGCGGGGCTCGCGCTGCTTCGCGCGCGCGGACTTGCCAAAAAGGGGCCGGGTGCGGGCGATTTGGTCGGGCACGTGGCCCGGGACATTCATATGGTCAAGGAGCGCCTCACATGAACGAATGGAACACCAATACGTTTTCCCAGGCGAGCGGCTGGCTCGCGGGCACGGCACGCCGAAATCCTGAAGCATTGCTTCTTCTGGCTGCGGGATGCGCTCTGATGTTGCGGAGCGGCGGCGGTTTCGCACGCGCGCGCGAAGATGCGGATGGATGGACGCACGAAGACGGCTACTCCACAGCGTCGCCTTCTGTCCGATCCGGGGAGCCGCGATTCGCGGAGAAGAGCTCAAGCTCTTTCACAAACGTCAAAGACCGCGTGACGAGCGCGGCATCCGAATACGCGAGCGGCATGCAGGACCGCATCTCGGAAACCGCTGCCGGATACGCCGATAGCATCAGCTCTCGCGTGGCCGATACTGCAAACAGCGTCGCAGACGCTGCAAGAAGCGCAAGCCAGAACGTGATCGAAAGCTCTCAAAGCATGCGACGGCAAGCACAGGCGACGGTGCAAGGCACGATAGAAGGCGTGGTGCGCGACCAACCGCTTGCGGTGGCAGCCCTCGGCTTCGTGGCCGGGGCGGCGATCGCCGCGGCATTCCCGGCGACGGCTGTGGAGTCTCGCGCGCTCGGAGGCGCCCGCGAGAGCCTTTCCGACGCTGTTGGCGCTGCGGGCAGAAAGCTGATGAGCGCTGCTGATGAGGCAGGGGAACGTCTCAAGGCCGCGGCCAAAGAGAAGGGGCTCACGGCGGACGGCGCCAAAGATGTCGCCCGGCAAGTCGCGGGGGCATTCACCGACGCGGTCTCCTCAGGAGACCAGGGAAAAGGCAGCCAACAATCAGCCGTAAGCTCGAGCAAAAGCGCCGCAACCCCCAACATGACGGCAAGCGACGACAGTGGGCCTGGAGACCTGAGCGGTGGATTGCCGCGATGACGGGTGAATTGGATAGACTCGAACGAGAGGTGGACGAAGCTCGACAGCGTGTCGCCGAGGATCTCTCGCGGCTTCGTTCTTCGACGGCCGTCGGAGAATTCAGGGACGATCTATTGCAGGGTCTCGTGGCGGACCTGAAGGAGAGGGCCGCCGCCAATCCTGCGGCCGTGATGATGATCGGAGCAGGTCTGGCATGGCGGCTCATCAAGCGCCCGCCGATCGCCTCTCTTCTCGTCGGAGTGGGCGCATGGAGCCTGTTTAAGCAAAAGGGCTCGCGAGAAGGGCTGAACGGTCTTGCCTCACGAGCGGCGACCTTGGCGTCGGATGCGGGCGAACGTGTCGGGGAGATCAGAGCGCGTGCCTCCGCAATCGTAGATCGAGCCTCGTCCTCGGCCGCACAAGTTGCGGCGACTCTGAAGGACACTGCCGCCGACACCGCGACGCGCGCCGGCGACGCCGCCATCCAGATCCGCGACCGCGCGATGGACGGCGGAAATCAAGCCCGGCTGGCCTGGCAACGGATCGACGCAGACGGGAAAGGACGCGATCAGTTGCTCCTGGGTGCGGCAACGGTCGCGATCGCCGCCGCTGTCGGAATTGCAGCGCGGGACCGAATCGGTGCTCGCTAGGCGCGTTCCTCGTCCGTCCGCTCGGCGAGGCTTATTGCGAGAGAGACCGACCGCGCCCTTCTGACATAAAGTAAGCGCGCGAGGGGGCATGGGTCAGCGGCAACCAGCGTGCTGGGGGCGCCAGATGACCTGCACACGTCGCTCAGAAGTTCGGCGAATGAATGGGGCTTCAAAGAGCCGGCAGGATCCGAGACGGTCAAGACAGCTCCGGCAAGGTTCGTTTGCATTTTCTTTCCTCCGTTGAGAAGAGGTCAAGGAGGAAATCGGACGTGTCGGATACTCGTTCCGCAATTTTGATCGGCTGGGTTAACGAAGCTGTAATTGAAGCTGGTCCGAAGCGCTGCGTCGACCTGCCTGACCGGATGCCGTGGGTTGTTGTCTCGCTCGCCTCGTGGCAACGCGCCTTTCCGTCCCGGCCGAGCGCCATCAAGCGCGCGGTGCGCACTGCAGTCCTCCGCAAGAGACGCGAGCCTCGTTCGTCACCGCCTTCCGATCAGCAAGGGATGAGGCAGCGCTCCGTTCATGATCTTTTTCTGTTCACGCCTCGAGCGGGGCAATGCTGAATGAATGCGACGCCTGGCGCCGGCATTTCGGTTGCTCACGCTGGTTGCATTTCGGGCGCATCCTGACTGATCCTGACCAGCGTCTCAACTCTCAGACGTTGCGCTCTCTAAGTCGGATGGGAATTTAACATAAGAGTGTCGCATCCTTCACCCAAAGTGGTAACATACGCTCACAGGATCGTCTGAACAGGAAGAGCCGCATGGAGTCCGTCCAGCCGCCTTCTCCGCGCGCGTCAGACGTCATCATCACTGACGAGTTGATGCGGCGCGGCGGTGCGATGCCCGATTACCTTCGCGAAAAGAAGGCGATCGAAGAGCTCGTGGAACGACTGATGGATCGGCCAAGCGAGCTCGTCCCGCGATTGGTCGGCCTTGCGCTGGAGTTATGCCAAGCGTCCTCGGCTGGGGTGAGCATACTCGAGGGGGATCGGTTCCGATGGCTCGAGCTGCGCGGAGTTCTCGCCGTATTCGAAGGAGAGACGACGCCGCGCAATTTCAGTCCTTGCGGTGTCTGTCTCGATCAGAACCAGGCCGTGTTGATGGAGCGGCCAGAGCGCGTCTACGGGTGGATTGCCGGCGCCGGGATCAGCGTGCCCGAGGTGCTCCTGGTTCCGTTGATGATGAAAGACGCTGCGCCCCTCGGCACACTTTGGATCGTCGCGCACGAAAACCAGAAATTCGACCGTGGGCACGCACGGGTGATGAGCGAGTTGGCGGATTTTACCGGGCGCGCCTTGCGCACTGTTCTTGCCGATGAGCGGCTGAAAAAAGCTTACGACGCGCAGGAGACCCTTGCCCGCGAGATGAGCCACCGCGTCAAAAATTTTTTTGGCGTTATCGAAGGAATGATCCGCACATCGGCGCGCAGTTCCCGCAATAAGCAAGAACTGGTCGACAGCCTATTGGCCCGAGTACAAGCGCTGGCGGCCGCGAATGCCCTGGTCCGGCGCGCGTTCAGCGATGCCGCGCCGGAAGAAAAGAAGGTGGACATCGGCGATGTCCTCGCGGCCGTGCTGCGGCCCTATCACGAACCGGTCCTCTCGGGACCTTCGGTGCCTCTTGGCGAGCGAGCGATCAACAATATCGCACTCGTTTTTCACGAGCTTGCGACGAACGCAGCGAAATACGGGTCATTGACCACGGATACTGGCCGCGTTGCCGTCAACTGGCGCCTCGAGGAGGGAGTGATCGCGCTGACTTGGACAGAGACCGGAGGCCCCGCCACGACGAAGCCCGCGCGCAAAGGCTTCGGATCGGCCTTGGTCGAGAACACGGTGGCCAGCCATGGCGGCACGATTGCACAGGATTGGACAAACACGGGTCTCGTCGTGCACCTGCGTTTACCGCTCGAGGCGGTGTCTCCCTGAAATAGACGCTTGACCGTAGGTCAGCTCGCTTCAGCACGGCTGATTGCCGTAGCGGTAATGGACCTCAACACCTTCGAGAGCAAGCGCTCACAGGCGTGATGTGCGACAGCGGCTGGCCACGGCCAAGTGCCAGCGATGCAGCCCGAACGATCGATGGCCGCCACTAAAAACGAGGCTCAGTGCGGCACCCCCGCTCCGGGCCAAGGGTGACACGAAAAGTAGCCGCCGCCCGCGTAGCCGCAATGGTAGTCGGGAGCCTGTGAAGGCGGAGCCGCGACGCAGCCTGTCATGAGACACGCCACAAGCAAAACGACAACTCGCCTCATCATGCGTTCCTCCTCCATGCGTCTCGCATTTCAGTGAAGTCACTAGGCGGCGCGACGTCGCTTTGTGCCCTTCGCAGACTTGGACGTTCTGGATGATCGTTGGGCGGAGCTCACGTGCCGCTTCTTGCCATCGGAGAGGCTCCGTTTTAGCGCCTCCATGAGGTTGACGACATTGTCGGGCTTGGCGGGCGGTTCAGGCGCCTCGATCTTCTTGCCGGCGGCTTTGCGCTTCACCAATGCCTTGAGCGCCGTTTCGTAGCGGTCCTTGAACTTCGCGGGATCGAAATGAGCAGCCTTGCTGTCGAGAATATGTTCGGCGAGCTGCACCATCTGCTTGTCGAATCGGGGAGAGGGGATTTTCGAGAAAAACTCAGCTTCGGCACGCACTTCATAGTCATAGCGCAAAGTTGTTCCAAGAATACCTTTCCCAAACGCTTCCAACGCAATCGTATGCTCGCGATGTCCCAGGACTACTCTCGCAAGAGCAACACGATCTTTGTTCTTCATGGCATCGCGGATGACCGCGAAGGCCTCAGCACCCACCTTCTCCGAGGGAACGACGTAATAGGGCCTGTCGAGGTAGCGATTGTCGATTTCCGATCGTGGCACGAAGCTGTCGATCTCGATCGTATGAGTGCTCTCGAGCTTGACCGCGGCGAGTTCATCTTCGTCGATCTCGACATAACGGCCCTTGCTCACCTCGTAGCCTCGCCCTTTCTCATCCTTGTCGACGACCTTGCCGGTCTCATCATCGATCATCTGTTCGCGAACTCGATTTCCCGTTCTTTTGTTGATGATGTGAAAATGCGTCTGTTCGGCGAGCGTAGAGGCTGGGAAGAGCTCAACCGGACAGGTGACGAGGGAAAGCCGAAGATAGCCTCTCCAATAAGCACGACGGGCAGCCATGTTGCTCTCCCTTGTGGTTGGAACCGAAGAGTAAGTCGGTCCCTATCGATTCCGTTTCTTGGTTTGGCGAGACTGATCTTGTTCAGCGCTCCGGCGCAAAGCGGCCTTGAGCGTCGTCGGGCGATCGTATTTCTTCAAGAGTTCCTTGAAGGCTTCTTCCGCCAATTTCTGAAAATCGAGCTTTCGGTCGCGCGCCAGGAGGACAAGCGCTTGCCAGGTTTCCTCGTCGATTTGCACCCGTTTACCTGGCATGCCTTGCCCCTGATGCACGATGGCGCTCAAATTCACGCGGCTGATCTCATCCCGGGCTGACGCTTTCCACCCCGCACCAGCTTGCGACGGTTATCGCCAACGCCGCCGTCACGTCGGCCAGAGATCGCAAACCGACGCTCTCGTCGATACCGTGGATGCTGTCGGAATCAGGCCCGTAGCAGGTGGCTTCGGTTTGACCATAGAGGACATAAAATCGCCCGTCGGTCAGGCCAGGCGCCGCATAGTGTCGTAGGTCCTCGCCTGTGATCTCGCGATGAGCCGCGGCGACAACACGGCTTATCGCTTGATCGGGCGGAAAGATACAGCCATCCGCCATGAAGCCTCTGAATTCGGTCCGGACGCTCGCGCCCCGCATCTCCGGGCGGGACGCCATCTCGGCGACCACGCGCTCGATGTCGCGTGCCACCTCGTGGCAAGAGTGCCCCGGCATCACCCCGACACGCAAGCCTATCCGCGCCCGCGTCGGCACCGAGCTGTTCCATTCTCCGCCCTCGATGGTGCCGAGATTCACGTTGATGGGATGATTGCTCGCCGCAAAGGCGGGATGACGTCGTTCGCCGGCATTCATGCTCTCCTCGTACGACTTGAAGGCGGCGGCGATCGCATTTGCCGCCTCGATGGCATTGACCCCCGATTGCATCTCCCGCACATGCGCCGGACGTCCGGTGACCGTGATCCAAGCCCAGACTACGCCGACCTGTGCCGTATAGAGCGCGGCATATCCCGGTCCCGGCTCGGGGATCAGGCAAGCGTCGGGCTTTCCCAAAGCGAGCATCACCGCCAATGCACCATTGCCTGTGCATTCCTCCTCGATGACGGCGGCCATCTGGAGCTCGGCTGCCGGTTGCACGCCGACGAGCCTCAAGGCGCGAAGCGCGGTGATCGAAGCGGCAAGCCCGGCCTTCATATCCGCGGCGCCGCGACCATACATGCGATCGCCACGAACCGTGGGTTCGAAGGGTGGGCTGGTCCACAGATCCGCCGCCCCCTCGGGAACGACGTCGACATGGCCTTGGAGCATAAGGCTGCGGCCCTTGCGCTCGCGTGGTCGGTGCAGCGCCACGACCGGCTCACGGCCCTCATAAGGTATCAAGGGCGGTGAAAACCCTCTTTGGCCGTCGAGGATCGCGGGTTCGACCGCGATTCGCCAGGGCGACAGCCCAATGTCACGATAGGCATCCTCCATCGCACTCAGACAGGACTGCTCGTTGCCGAGTGTGCTCCGGTGACGAACCAAGCGGGCCAGCAAAGCTTCATTTTCGCCACGCAACTCGGCCGAGGCTTCGATGATCGCGCGCCTCAACCCGGGGTCGATTGTTGGGAGGTCCTCGGCCAATTGGCTCTCCTTCTGGGGGCGACTCATGATTTCGACAGTTCCTCTCGTTGTCGACGCGCGCGGCTTTTCGTTTCCAGAAGCCGACGCGCTTGCCTGGACCAGAAGCTGCCCAGCGCTGGACTCCCGCGCTGGCTTGCTAAGCAAAAATCACGAAGGCAACTTGGCCCAGAAGGCAACTTGGCCCAGAAGGCAACTTGGCCCATCCCGAACGCAATCGCATCGTGACCGGAAAGTCGAGGAGGTTCCCCAGAATGGATTTTGCCAAGCTCAAAACGATGCTGGATGCGCGCCAACCCGGTCACACCTTGCCACAGGGCTTCTATCTGGATCCGGAGATTTTCGAATTCGATCTGACCGCAATCTTCGGCCGATCCTGGATCATGGCCGGCTTCGAAGCCGAATTGCCGAAACCAACTTCATACCTGTCTTTCCTCATTGGCCGATCGCCCGTCTTGATCTTGCGCGACCGGGCAGGCGTTCTTCGCGCGTTCCATAACATCTGTCGACATCGCGGCGCGCAGATTTGCCCCGTTGGCCGCGGTCGCGTGCCTCGATTGATGTGCCCGTATCACGGATGGACTTACGAGCTCGACGGCAGGCTCATTCACTCAACGCGCATGCAGGACGATTTCGACCCGAGCCAGCACGGCTTGCGGCCGGCGCATTTGGAGACGATTGCCGGGACAATCTATGTATGCCTCGCTGACGATCCTCCGCCCTTTGCGCCCTTCCGAGAGCATGTTCAACCTTTGCTCGCGCCCCACGGGCTACACGAAGCCAAGGTCGTCGCCGAGACCACGCTTGTCGAGAAGGCGAACTGGAAGCTGGTCATGGAGAATGCGCGAGAGTGCTACCATTGCGCCGGCCGTCACCCGGAGCTGTCAAAGGCCTTTCCGGTCAGGCGCAGCAAAGCCGAGTACGAAGGCACGGGGGATCTCAGCAACGCGTTCCGCGCCAAGATGGAGGAGCGTGGGCTCGGCGTCGGACCTGTTTCTGGAGAATGGTGGCAAGCAAGCCGGTTCCCCCTCAATGATGGCTGCGTGTCGCTGACGATGGATGGACAGCCATCGGTCAAGATGACGCTCGGTCAAGTGGGCGATGGCGATGTCGGATCCCTGCGCTGGGCCTTGGAACCCCACTCCTTTTGTCACGTGCTCGGGGATTATGCCTTCATGTTCAGCGCCATGCCAACCGGGCCGCTCGAAACGATCGTCACGTCGAAATGGCTGGTCCACAAAGATGCTGTCCAAGGCGTCGATTACGACGAGGAGCGCCTGACCGAGCTGTGGACCAAGACGAATTACCAGGACCGCGACTTGGCCGAGAACAATCAACGGGGCGTCAATTCGGTGGGTTATACTCCGGGTCCCTACTCCACAGATGCCGAAAGCCTGGTTCTTCGCTTCACGAATTGGTATTGCGAGAGGGCGCGCAGCTTCATCGAGGAAAACAGCGGACAATCCAATGCGCGCCGCGTGAACTAGCCGGTTCGCTTTCGCTGGCCGCGCAAAGCGTCTCCGGCAACAGCTCCGGCATCATCTCGGTTCTTCCTCGACGATCTCATCGTCGATTTGATGTCCGGGCAGGCGGTGTCGGTCCGGTCGCTGCATCTCGGCTGCGATTTCCCGCAAGGCCTTTGCCAGCTCGAGCCGCGCTTCTCTGTGCTGCCTTTTTGCGGATGGTGTCAGACTGACCTTCGCATCGTTCGAAGACTTCCTCATGAAGGTTCCTCCCACGCACTCAACCCGTCATGGGAGCTTAAGAGCCCAAGAGAGGACCGCATTAACCTATGTTAGGATGCCGATCCGTCTGCTTGACACCGCATGCGAACAATCCCGCGTTTCGGAACCGCGACTGCATCGGGCGGTGATGGGGCGATCCGGCCTATTCCAGGCCACCTTTGCTTGATAGATCGTGGAAGCTCGCACCAGCTACATCGGGTCGGAACCCCTACCGCGATCGCCAAGCTTCTCGAGGCTCGGTTCTTTCGTTCGACATCAGGGCTGTCGCTCGCAGCGTTCGCTTGAGCGTAGCAAGTTCGACATCCGATAATGGCGACAATGGCGGCATCACCTTCCGCCAATTCGGATCTTCCGTCAGCAAGGCGAGCGTCGCCTTGACCGCGGCGACCAGCGGAAACCGGGCGATGGCGGCTCGGATCTCGACTGCCTGGGCGAGACCGTCCCGTGCGGCAACGGTCCCGCCGCTCCAGGCGCGCTGTGCAAATGGACCGGTGACATTTGCCGTCGCCGATATGCATCCTGCGAAGCCGAGCTCCCTGGCGCGGCCGAGCGAAGCCTCGGCGCTTG
This sequence comes from Hyphomicrobiales bacterium, assembly GCA_019247795.1. GTDB lineage: Bacteria > Pseudomonadota > Alphaproteobacteria > Rhizobiales > Beijerinckiaceae > GAS188. The sequence goes on from JAFBAK010000015.1 coordinate 16,372, forward strand.
GAAATACAGCGAACCCCTCGAGCTTGCGCGACAAGGCGGCCGCATATTCGAGGTCGCCGGAACTGTCCTTGAGTCCGAGGATGACGTCCGGATGCGCACGGCGCAACCGAGTGACAGTGTCGATCTCGTAGGGAACGCCTGAGTTTTGCGGGAAATGATAGAGATAAAGCTGCAGTCCATCACGGCCGACTTCGGCGATTACCGCGTCGACATACGCAACGAGGCCTTCTGCGGCGATGCCTTTGTAATAAAACGGCGGTAGAAGCAGAGCTCCGGCAAACCCGAGCGACTTCGCCTCCGCGGTCAGGCGCACGGCATCTTCCAGCGAAGCTGCGCCGGTTCCGACCATGAAGCGGCCGAGCGGCAGACCCGATTTCGCGATCGTCTGCATGGTTTCGATACGCGCCGCAACCGAGAAGGAGGTTGCTTCGCCTGTGGTGCCGAGAAGGTTGATCCCGTCGCAGCCGCCAGGCCCGAGAAGCCAGCGGCAATGATCGATCAGGCGCTTATGGTCGATCGAAAAATCCTTGCCGAGTGGCGTGGCGACTGCGGCAATAACGCCCTGAAGCTTGTTCATTGATGTTCGCAACTCTTCCTGGCCACTGGGGCAAAAGGCGGTTGATACCACGCGCCGGCCATCCTGAGCTTAGCAGAGATCGGGGCAGTGATGGCGCAACCGCGCAACCAATGCTGGATGCTTCGACGGCGAAGAGGATTGAGCCGCGCACGAATCGGCAATATTGAATATGCTCCGGCGTTTCATGGAACGTTATCGGGCCTTCCATAAGGAAACAAGGATTGCGGGGCTCGGATATGGACATCGCCTACATCTCGGCAGCGTCGGCGCTTGCAGGATCGGTGGTTGGCGGCTTCACGACGGGACTGACGACCTGGATCAGCCAGCGTGTCCAGGCAAGATCCGCGTTTGCAGCCATGGAACTGTCACGACGTCAGGAGCTGTTCAAGGAGTTCATCGTTGTGGCGTCCGAGACCTATGGCGACGCGCTGGTCCGTAGCGAGCCGCAAATCACGAAGATCGTGGAACTGTACGCTCTGACCAGCAGAATGCGGATCCTGTGCTCGCGACAGACGGTCGACTGTGCGGACCGGGTCGTGTCCGCGACCATGGACGCCTATTTCGCGCCCAACGTGACGTTGCGTGAGCTCCACGAGGAGTTGCGGCGTGGAGCGCAAAAGCAGATCGATCCGCTGCGAGAGTTCAGTGAGGCGGCACGCAACGAATTGCAGCTTTACCGCTCTGCCTGAGACGCTGGTGCCGGACGCGAGCCGCCTTCGGCGTTGCTGAACCAATCCGGCCCTTCAGAAGCGTCTCCTCGGGATCATGCTTCAGGTGGATTTCCGCCGACCGAGCCGTTCGCCTTATCGAGAGGTGCGAGCCGCTCCTCCGACGTCTCACCGGCGATGCGGGCGATGACGGAATTCGCCTCGTTCGTGGCTTTTTGTCCGATATGTTCCCAGATGTTGCCGAAGGTCAGGGCGATGTAGCGATCGAGCTCGGCTTTCAACGCAGATCCCGTCAAAGTGAAATGCCACTCGCTCAACCCGTGCCACACGCCCGTGACCGCCGCTTGCGACAGCCTCTTCACCGTCTCCTCGAACTCCGCCTGAAGCTCAACAACCCGGTCGAAATTCTCGTCCTGGCCACAAAGCGAGAGCTTCGTGCGGAAAGCCTTCAGCGCATTCGCGGCCAAAGGCACGACCTTCTCGTCGCGATACGAGTCGATGAGGCGAAGCACCGTCCGTGACGTTCTTCGCGTGTAATCATAGGCGACTGCGGCGGCGGCTTCTTCCTCGCGACGCGTCAGATCGCGCTCGACCTTCGGTTTGAACAAAGCAAACAATGCCGCGACTCCTTTCGGCTCCAATTCTGCCGGTCCGGCCCGGATAAGCTTCCCCCGCTGCGAGAAAGCCGACCTCATCGAACATTGCCCAACCGATATCGATCCATTTTGCGGTGCAAATAAAAAGATCGGATGGGCTCTCGTCAGGCTCGGCAATTTCGAGCGACAACGGTTATCCGATGTTTGCCTTAACAATAGATGATGTTTAGTACCCAGGATCTTCTTTGCCGTTTCAGCCGAGGCCATTTGCCGGGCTCTCTGCGACTCGGGCCGCTTTTTCAAACAACAGCCGACCCGCCAGATTTTTTGAAGAATCACTCGACTCCGGCCGACAAGTCTTTGATTGACTTGAAAGAATGAACAGATGTTCATCAATCTTTCCGGTCTTTGCGGGAACTTCATTGGCTCGAAGCGGCTTACTGAAGAAATGACGGACGGCAGGTGTAAATGCCTCTGCCTTCCCCGGGAGAGCGTTCTCGGATCAACGGCATGAAAGCCGGCTGACCGAGCGTCTCAGCTAAAATGTAAGATTGGAGGTTCGTCATGCTTCGGACAAAAGCCTTGACATTGGGGCTCATGCTGGCGGCCGCGGTTGCGGTTATGCCGCAAAGCGCGTCGGCTCGACCCTTCGGGTGGCACGGGGGTGGTTGGCATGGGGGCGGCTGGCGCCATGGCGGCGGCTGGGGTTGGGGGGCCGCAGGCCTCGGCGCGGGATTGGCGCTCGGAGCCTTGGCAACGGCGCCTTACTATGGCGGCTACTATGCGTATCCGGCCTACCCTTACGGCTATTATGACTACCCGGGCTACGCCTACGGATATGACTACCCATATGGTTATGGCTACTCAACCTATCCCCGCTGCCATTACCAAGGATATGTGCGGGTTTGCCATTGAGCCCACTTGTCTAAACGCCCGGCCTCGCGCGCGCGAAATGCGAGGTCCTTGAGGAAATGCGAAGGACGCCGCCTGGTGCGGCGTCCTTTCATTTTTACAGGTCAAAGTGAGGAGTAAAGATCCTCCGCCGGCGAGCTGTTCCCCAACACAACGACTTTCGACCCAAGGCGTACGCGACCATAAAGGTCGATCACGTCCTGGTTGATGAGGCGAATGCACCCTGACGAAACGCGGGTCCCGATGGTCCAGGGCTCATTCGTGCCATGGATGCGGTAAAGAGTGTCCCGGCTCCCCTGGTACAAATACATGGCGCGTGCTCCCAGCGGATTGTCGAGACCGCCCGGCATCCCGTCTGCGTAGTCCTCGAGCTCGGGTTGCCGGCGGATCATCTGCGGCGGGGGTGTCCAGCTCGGCCATTCGGATTTGCGCCGCACATTCGCGACCCCGCTCCAGCCGAAGCCCTCCCGTCCGACGCCGACACCGTAGCGTGTGGCTCGTCCCGCCCCTTCCACGTAGAACAGGTGCCGGCTCCCGGGATCGACGATGATGGTGCCCGGGCCCTCGCGCCCGTCATAGGCGACTTCCTGGCGCAGGAACGCCGGGTTGATGGTCGCCGTGTTCACCGCAGGGATCAGAAAGCCGTCGTCTTCCGTTGCGCCGTAACCGCCAGCGAAGCCGTAATAAGGAGGGGGATAGCGGCGCGCCATGAGCCGCGGTGCGCAGGCGCCGAGCGCAAGGGGCAGGCCCGCGATGACGAGACGACGACTCACCATGCTCATCTTCCCCTTCTCCTGGGCCGCGGGACGGAACTCGCCAATGCATTGTAGTGTTCCTGGACGCTTACGGGAAATCATTCACGAAAGCTGGAGCCGGAGAAGAGAATCCGACCTTTATGGCCTTGAAAAACGCGTCACTTGAACGATGATTCAAAGCTGCGGGCGTGACAGGGGACGCAGCGAGGATATCGCGTGAAGCTCGTGATCGGGCGCCTTCGAGCGGCGAGCGCCGCCCCCGATCTCGAGATAGCGGCCGAAGTAACGAGCGGCCCGCGTCCTTTGCCCGTCCATGGCGCCAAGGTCGCGGAGGGCTCAGGCCCGGGGGCGCGCGCTCTGTGGATCCCAGGGTGAGGGCGGCACGATCCGGGCCGGTCGGCGTTCGCCCAAGACCGCAACCTCGACATCGATTCCCTGAGCCGCGTGTTCGGTGAGCACGTACGCCTGTGCCAAACAATCTCCGAGGCAGTGAGCATGGGCGGCGCTGGTGATGCGTCCGATCGGATTTCCTTCATGATAGACGGTCTCGTGCTGATAGGGATTCGCTTCCCCCGATGCCATCCGCAGCAAGACGAGCCGACGCGAGACGCCTTGCGCGAGTTGTTCGAGCAGCCGCTCGCGTCCGACGAAGCGAGGCTTGCGCGCATCGATGAAGCGGGAAAGTCCGGATTCGACGAGCGTGTGCTCGCGGGTGAGCTCACGCCAGAACGCCGGGTAGCTCTTCTCCATGCGCAAGGCGTCGATGGCGCGGCTCCCGACGAACGCAAGCCCATGCGTCTCGCCTTTTTCGAGAAGAGCCTCCAGGATGTGGTTTTGCAGGTTGAGCGGATGATGCAGCTCCCAGCCGAGCTCGCCCACATAGTTCACGCGCAAGGCGAGAATGTCGGAGGCAAGGCCGACCGTGATCGTGCGCGCCGACCACCAGGGAAAGGCGGCGTTCGAAAGATCCGCGTCGCTCAGGCTTGCCAGCAGGTCTCGAGCCTTCGGTCCGACAACCGCAAAGGCACCCAAAGCCGCGGTGACGTTGCGCAGGTTCACGCTCCCGTCTCGCGGCAGGGCCTTGGTCAGTACATCGAAATCGTGGCGCTCAACGATGGTCGGCCCGACGAGGTAGAAGCGGTCCTCATCGAGCCGCGTGATCGTGAACTCGCAAAGCGCGCCGCCGGCTGGCGTCGCCACGTAGCCTAGGCCGATCTTACCTGGACGATCCGGCAAGCGCGTCGCGAGGAGCCGGTCGAGCCAAGCTGCGGCCCCCCGGCCGGAAAGCTCGTATTTGGCGGCGGGCGTGAGATCGTAGATGCCGACGCGCTCACGCACCGCGCGGCACTCCTCGCGCACATGCTCGAACGAATTGCTGCGCCGATAGCTGTGGCGATCCTTGCGTTCGACACCCTCTGGCGCGAACCAGCGCGGCACTTCCCAGCCATGGCTCACGCCGAACACCGCCCCGCATCGCTTCATCTTGTCATAGCAAGGCGAGGTCTTCAGCGGCCGCGCGGCGGGCCATTCCCAATCAGGATAATTCACGCCGAAATTGTGGGCGAAAGCCTCGCGGCTCTTGATGCTGGCATAGCGCTTGTTCGCAAAAGCGCCGAACCGTCGCGGATCGAGTTCGTGCAGGTCGATGCCGGGCTCTCCGCCGATGATCCATTCGGCGAGCGAGTGGCCGACCCCACCTCCCATGGCGATGCCGCCCGTAAAGCCTTCGGCGAGCCACAGCTTCTCGAGACCCCAGGCGGGACCGACGAGGGGCCGGTTGTCGGGCGAGACCGCGATCGGTCCCGAGATGCATGTCTTGATGCCGACGTCTCCCAGGCGCGGCACGCGCGCGACCGCGCGTTCGAAATAGGGAAGCGTCGCGTCGAGGTCGGGGGCGAGCAGCTCGCCCGCATAATCGGCGGGGACGCCGTCGAGCGCCCATAAGGGCGGGTTTTCGTCATAGGGGCCGAACATCAAGCCTCGGCCTTCCTCGCGGATATAGCCTTGCACGGTGTCGTCGCGCAGGACCGGCATCTCGGGCGCCTCATGGCGGTGACGCTCGACGAGCTCGGGGAGATCTTCCGTCACGAGATATTGGTGCACGATGGGGACGACCGGCAGGTCGAGCCCGACCATCGCGGCTGTCTGGCGCGCGAAGCTTCCCGTGGCAAGGACGACGTGCTCGGATATGACGTCGCCTTGCGTGGTGCGCAGGCGCCACTCCCCGCCGGGCGTCGGCTCGATGGCGGTCACCTCCGTGTGCCGGTTGATCTCGGCGCCGCGAAGTCGCGCGCCCCTGGCGAGTGCCTGCGTCACATCGGCGGGCGCTGCGTGGCCGTCCTCCGGATGGTAGAGCGCGCCCGCAAGGTCGCTCGTCTTCTCGACGAGCGGCCAGAGGCGGCGCACTTCGGCGGCGCCTATGATCTCGGCCTTTGCGCCGAAGCTGTCGGCGATGTCCTTGTAATGGAGGTATTCGTCGAGGCGGTCCTTGCTCGATGCGAGGCGCAGCGTACCGGAACGATGAAAGCCGACCGGCTGACCGGTCTCCGCTTCGACCGCCGCATAAACTTCGTGACTGCGCATGTAGAGCTTGCTCGCGTAGCAGCTCGTCGAATAGATCGACATCAGCCCCGCCGCGTGCCAGGTCGAGCCGGAGGTCAGCTCGCGCCGTTCGAGCAACACGACATCGGACCAGCCGTTCTTCGCGAGGGCGTAGAGGACATTGACGCCGACGACACCGCCTCCGACCACGGCGACCCTCGCATGGCTTCTCATTCGCCGCTCCATCCTCCGGCCTTCACGCCCGGATCTCCGCTTCCGGACGATTGCCATCCTTTGCAGGACGGGACATCGCCTCCTGTTGCGCGGCTTCGAGATCGGCAGGCGCTATGTGACAACGATAGCGATGCCCTTCGCCGTCTTCCTGCCAGGGCGGCTCTCGCTCGCGACAGATTTCGCCCAGAAAGCGGTGGCAGCGTGTATGAAACCGGCAGCCCGTCGGAGGGTTTGCCGGGTTCGGCATGGTGCCCGACAATTTGATCCGCGCGCCCTCGCTCTCGTCGATTGTCGGCATCGCGGAGAGAAGGGCCTCCGTATACGGATGGTGCGGCGGGCTGAACACGTCCTCCGCGCGGCCGATTTCGATGATCTGCCCGAGATACATCACCGCGATCCGATCCGCGAGGTAACGAACCACGCCGAGATCATGCGAGATGAAGAGGTAGGCGACGCGCTCTTTCGTCTGCAGATCGACGAGAAGATTGAGGATCGTCGCCTGGACCGAGACGTCGAGCGCCGAGGTCGGCTCATCGCAAAGAACGAGCGCCGGCGCCCCGGCGAAGGCGCGCGCGATCGCGACGCGCTGCTTCAGCCCGCCAGAAAGGAAGGACGGCTTGAGGTCGAGATGGTGCGGTCGCAATTGCACGGCCGCCGCGAGCGCGGTGACCTGCCGCTCCACATCCGCGGAGGAGCCCGCGGTCGAGAGAAGCCGCGCGGCGCGCGTGAGAATGCGTCGCGCCGTATGGCTCGGATTGAGGGTGGTATCGGGGTTCTGGAAAACCATCTGAAGCTTTCGGCGAAGCTCCGGTTTTCGCCAATCCCCGAGCCGGACAAGCGGCCGGCCGGCAAAATCGATCTCGCCTCCGGATGCTTCGAGGAGACCGACCACGCATTTCGCGAGCGTCGACTTGCCGCTTCCGGATTCTCCCACGAGCCCCAGGATTTCTCCGGCCTCGAGCTCGATCGAGACATCGTCGAGAGCGACGACCTGATTGGTTCCCGCGCCATAGCGCTTGCTCAGATGCTCGACCCGCAAAAGGTCTCCGCCGGCGCTCTCGCCGCCGATAGCGGGCAAGGCCTCCTCGCTTCGCGGAATGCCGGAGACCTCGTCATGGTAAAAGCAGCGACTGACGCGACGCTCGCCGGAAACGAATGCGGGAGGGTCTTCTTCTCGACATCGTGCCCGCGCGATGGGGCAGCGGGGAGCGTAGACGCAGCCTTGAACCGCGAGACCAAGAGGCGGCAGCGAGCCGGGAATCGGATCGAGACGATGCGCGTCCTTGCGCATGATACGATTGGGCACGCAGCGTGTGAGGCCGAGCGTGTAGGGATGGCGCGGCGTCGAAAAGATCTCGCGTGAGGGTCCTTCCTCGATCAGCCGTCCCGCGTAAAGCACGCCCACGCGCTCGCACATGCGCGTGACGATGCCGAGATTGTGACTGATGAAGAGGATCGAAGCGCTGAACTTGCTGCGCAGCCGCGCGACGAGGTCGAGGACCTCGGCTTCCACCGTGGTGTCGAGTCCGGTTGTCGGTTCGTCGAGCACGAGAAGGTCGGGACTCGTCGCGAGCGCCATCGCGAACATGACCCGCTGTTGCTGGCCGCCTGAAAGCTCATGGGGATAACGGCGGAGCATGCGCGCCGAATCGGCGATTTGCACCGTCTCCAGCATGGCCGCGGCGGCGTCCATTGCAGCGGTGGTGTCGAGGCCGCCATGGAAACGATAGACCTCGGCGATCTGCCGACCGATGGTCAGGGAAGGGTTCAGCGCGCTGCCCGCATCCTGATACACCATCGCCATGCGGTTGCCGCGCAGGCTGCGAAGTTGCGCTTCGCCCGCTCTCGTGAGGTCGGTATCTCGCAGCCTGATGTGTCCGCCCTCGATGCGGGCATTCGTCGGCAGATAGCACATGACGGCCATCGCCACGGTCGTCTTGCCGCAGCCTGACTCGCCCACGAGCCCATAGGCTTCGCCGGGCTCGATGTGGAACGACACATCGGTCAGGACGGGCAACACTCGATCGCGCCGCAGATAGCTGATCGAGAGATGATCGATGGCGAGAGCACCGGTCGCGGGAGGGCTCGCCGAGGGGTGGGGCGCGCTCATTCCTCGAGCACCTGACGCAAGCCGTCGGCGATCAGATTGACGCCGACGATCAGGGTCGCGAGCGCCGCCGCCGGAAAAAGGACCTCCGAGGGCGCGGTTTGCAAGAAGACGCGCCCGATGCTGATCGTGAGGCCCCAATCCGGCGAGGGTTGTTGGATGCCGAGCGCAAGGAAGGACAAGGTCGCCGAGGTGAAGATCGCATAGCCGAGGCGGATCGTGATCTCGACGGCGATCGGCCCCGTGATGTTCGGAAGGATCTCGGCGAACATGATGTAGAGATTCGAATTTCCGAGGAGCTTTGCGGCCGCCACATATTCACGTTGGCGTTCGACGAGCACGGCCGAGCGCACCGTACGGGCGACGATCGGGGTGAACACGATGCCGATCACGAGGATCACATTGGTGATCGACGGTCCGAGGATGGAGATCACCAAAACCGCGATGATGATGAGCGGAAAGGCGAGGAGCGCGTCGACGATGCGCATCACGATGTCGTCGGCAATTCCGCGAAAATATCCCGTGAAGAGCCCGACGAGAATTCCACCCGCGACGCCGATCGCCGTTGCGAGCGGAGCGACGGTGAGTGTCGGCCTCGCGCCGGCGAGCGTGCGCGAGAAAATGTCACGTCCGAGATCATCCGTGCCGAAGAAGTGCTCTGCCGAGGGAGGTTGCAGGGTCGTCGGCGAAACCAGGCCCTCGGGATCGTAAGGGACGAAGAGCGGCCAGAAGATCGCGTCGAGCACCCAGAACAGGACGATCGCCAGGCCGATCACGAAGGTCTTGGAGCGCCAGAGCGCGCGCAGCACCTCTCTGGCGCGGCCCGGCGCAAGGTTGGTTTCGATCGCTTGCGTCGCGCTCTTTTGCTCGACGCGCATGATCTCATCGGGCCGATCGGCCGCGAGGGGGGCGGGCATATCGCCGCCACCGAGACTAGGCGGCAAGGCGGACACGAGGATTGAGCAAGGTGTAGAGGACGTCCGCGAAAAGCGTCAGCGCCATGTAAAGCACGGCGACGAGCAGCACGGTCGCCTGGAGAACCGGAAGATCGTGCTGCACGGCGGAATCGAGCACGAGCTTGCCGATCCCCGGATAGTTGAAGAGGGTCTCCGTCACCACGAGACCGCCGACCAGATATCCGGTCTGGACGCTGATCACCGTGATCGTCGGCAGGAGCGAGTTGCGCAAGACGTGCTGCCAGATGACGGTGCTGCGCGGCAGGCCTTTGAGGATCGCGGTGCGCACATAATTCGAACGCAGCGACTCGATCGTGCCCGTTCGCGCCATGCGCGAGATGTAGCCGAAGAGAACGAACATCAACGGGATGGAAGGCAAGAGAAGCTGGCGAAACCAGTCGATAGGGTTGAAGCTCGGCACATGCGATGAAGCCGGCAGCCAACCGAGCTCGACGGCGAAGATCACGAGCACCATGATGCCGGTCACGAACTCCGGAAGGGCAATGAGCGAAAGTCCCGCGACCGAAATCACGCGGTCTGGCCATTTCCCGTAGTTGAGCGCGGCCAGCACGCCGAAGCCGATGGATGTCGGCACGATGAGGAGAAGCGCAAACCCGCCGAGAATGAGGGAATTGTAGAGCCTATCGAAAGCGATGCTCGCGACCGGGCGATGGAGCAGGAAGGAGCTGCCCCAATCGCCGCGTACGAAGCCGCCGAGCCAGGTGGAATACCGTTCGAGAAGCGGGCGATCGACGCCGAGTTGATGATCGAGGGCCCGGACCTGCACTTCGGTCGCGTAGGGGCCGAGGATGGCGCGCCCGACATCGCCGGGCATCACCTGCGCGACGAGGAAAAGAACGATCGAAACGCAAAAGAGCGTTACGAACGCCAAGAACAGCCGTTTGACGAGGAATCGACCCAACGCCGGACGCAGCTCCTGTTATTCCTCGTCGAACAATCGCTTACGACGACAACCACGTCGCCCTGAGGTCGATGAAGTTGTCGGGAGCGGTCGGGAAGCCGTTCACCGCTTTCGTTGTCGCGCGCTGCGCTTCGATCCAATAACTGATGATGACGGGAACTTCCTCGTTCTCGATCTTCGCAAGCTCGAGCGCGAGCTTCTGGCGTTTCTGATGGTCGAGCTCCGCATTGTAATCGGCGAAGAGCTTGTCAAATTGCGGATTGCTCCAATGCGCCGAATTCCAAAGCGCGCCCGTCGGGAATTCGGGGATGATGGCCTGGGCCACCGTCCCGCGCGCCGCCCAATCGGTCTCGCCCATCGGCACCACGAGCCAAGGCTGATTGTCGCCCGAACCATAATATTGATCGATGGGCATGACATTGACGTTGATGTTGATCCCAGCGGGCTTGCAATATTCGCGAAGCGCCACGGCATATTGCGGCATTTCGAGATATTGTCCCGTGGTGAGGGTCACGTCGACGCCGTTGACGCCCGCCTCCTTGAGCAACGCCTTCGCTTTTTCATAATCCTGCTTGCGCTGCGGGATTTCGCTGTTGGCAAGTTGCGTGTCCACATAGACCGGCGCAAAGCTGTGGTCGTTGGCGACCGTCGCGGCGCCGTTGAAGAGCGACTTCACGAGCGCCTCGCGGTTGATGCAATAGGCGACTGCTTGTCGCACGCGCTTGTCCATGAACGGCGCCTGATCGACGCGCATATGGATGGAGCGGTAATCAGCCGAGGGATGCCGCAGGATCTTGAAGTTCGGATTGTTCAAGATGGGCTCGCCGCCCTTGAGCGGCACGACGGGGTAGATGTCGATGTCACCTGCCTGCATGGCGAGAACGGTCGCGGATTCCTCGGCGAAATACAGGACTTTCAAGGCGTCGAGATAGGGCATCCCCTTGCCCCAATAATCCTTGTTGGCAACGTAATCGGCGTGTTGATGGGGCACATACTCCTTTAGAACGAACGGACCCGTTCCGATGCCGCCCTTCGTGAATGATCCCATCTCGTAATCCTTGGGAAGGATCGCCGATTGGTAGGCGAAGCCGGAAACGAGATAGGGGAAATCGACGAAGGGCTTGTCCAGATGGAAACGCACATCGCTGTCGCTGACCTTCTCGACATTGCCGAAGGAGAGCACCCCTTTGTAAACCGAGCCGGCGGAGGAGCCGACCTTCGGATCGAGCAGGCGCTCGAAGGTCGCGACCACGTCGTCCGTCGTAAGCGGCGAACCGTTGTGCCATTTGACCCCCTGGCGGATGGTGAACACCCATGTCTTGGGATCGGGGTCGGCCTTCCAGGAGGTCGCAAGCCGCGGATCAAGCGTCCAATCCTCGCGCGGATAGCACAGATATTCGAGAGATGGCTGATAGGTGAACACCTCACCCGCATTCGATGCGGTTACCGATTCCGGATCCTTGCCCGGATACTGGGCCGCGAGGCGAAGCGTGCCGCCTCGCTTCGGTTCCGTTTGCGCGCGAGCGCCCCTCGGCCCCGTGACCCCGAATGCGGCGAGCGAAACGCCCGCTACGGAGGCGAGCCGCAGGAGCTCGCGACGGTTCAGGCGACCGGATCTGAATTCGTCCCAAAGATGGAGCCCATAGTCCTTCATCGACGTCTCTCCTGCCGCTGGGTGATCGAATTTGACCGCTTGCCTCGTCGGCTCGATGTCGCGATTTGGTCCAGCTGCCGCTCGCGTGAACGCCGGTCGGCCGTTAAAAGATTACACTCGAACGAATTGAAGCGGATCAAAGCAAACTCAGCACGGATATGTCCAGGATTATTTCATCGCTGCTGATTGCCCTTGTACACTGTCGAGAACATCCATGATCTGGAAAGTTCAAGGTTCGTTTTGTCGAGATGGATGCCAAGATATATGAGATGTGAACTGCACGCTTGCGGCTTCAACCGAGTATGAATACCAACGCGACCCGTCGGTGAGCTCGACCCGGCAAATCGACGATCGACCTGGAAGGATTGAGGAAGCGATGATCAGCGAAACCGAGGTGGTGGTGATCGGTTCAGGCGCGCTCGGATCGAGCGTCGCTTTTCATTTGGCGAAGGCGCAAAAGCTCGCCGTCGCGCTCGTCGACATGCACGAACTTGCTTCGCAAACCTCGCCGCGCGCCGCAGGCCTGACGTCGCAAGTGCGGCGAAGCGAGCTCATGACCCGGCTCGCCAAGCTCGCTGTGAAGAAGATCGAGAGCTTCGCCGAGGACACGGGCGAGCCCTTCACCTTTTTCCAGCCGGGAGCGCTCAAGATCGCGCGCCTCGCCAACCACGAGGCGCAGCTCAAGGCGGAGGTCGAGCGCGGTCGTCGCACGGGAGTCGAGCTCGACTTCATTTCGCTCGACGAGGCGAGACGCAAGATGCCTTTCCTCGATACGAAAGGCGTGCGCGCGATCACCTTTTCACCGACCGACCTCTACCTCGAGCCGGCGCAAATACCGGTCGGATATTCGAGAGCCGCGGGCAAGCTCGGGGCCGCGATGCTGCCGCACACGCGCGTCACCGGCATCAAGGTCACGAACGGCGCGGTCGCAGGCGTGAGCACTGACAAGGGCGAGATCCGCTGCCGTTTCGTGGTCGACGCTGCCGGAGCCTGGACGCGGCTCGTGGCCTCCCTTGCCTCGGCGCGCGTGCCGATGGTGCCGACCCGGCATCAGCTCGTCATCACCCAAGCCATCGATGGCGTCTCTTCCGACCAGCCGATCACGCGCATCATCGATGCCAATGTGTATGTGCGGCCCGATAATGGCGGGCTGATGCTCGGCGGCTACGAGAAGACGCCGATCCAATACGACATGGCGCATGTCGCGCCCTCCTTCGACATCCAGGACATGCCGCTCGATCTGGGCGTGCTGCGTGGGCTGGCGCAGAGCGTGCGCGATCAGCTTCCGGTCTTCGCGCGGCTCGGCCAGGATCTGCCGCTGCGCGAGCATCGCGGCGGACTGCCGACGATGACAGCCGACGGGGAGCATGTCGTAGGCTCCGTGCCAAATGTGCGAGGGCTCTTCGTAGCCGGCGGATGTTGCGTGGGCGGGCTCTCGATCGCGCCCGCGATCGGCGAGGTATTGGCGGAATGGATTCTTTCCGGCCGCCCGCCCATGGATCTATCGGCCCTCGCGCCGGGACGCGCAAGCGCCGATCTTCGACCTGAGGAGCGCTTGCGAGAGGCGTGTCGCGATCAATACTCCCATCACTATTGGGAACGGCACGAGACCGCGGCCGAAGCGACATCCGGTTGACGCATGAGTGCTCCGGTCATTCGGTCATCACGTCGCCCGAGCCGCCGAACTCCTTGGGAAAGTCCTTGAGCTTCGGCAGACCGTCGCGCATCGGAAGCACGGTTTCGGCGTAGTTGACGTGAACCGCCGGAGCGAAGTCGAGCGTGGGAAGCGTCGCGGCGAAGACATCGACGAGACCGAGCGGAGGATGGTTTGCCATCAGATGGCCCCCGCACTTCGCGCAATATTGACGTTCGCTCATCGGCGTCTTGGCGAAAGTGGCGATATGCTCGGCGCCTGAGGTGACGCGCACGGCGTCGGGCCTCCAAAGGCTGAAGGCATTCACGGGGCCGCCGGACCAGGAGCGGCAAGAGCGGCAGTGGCAATAACCCATGGCCTCGGGCGCGCCCGTCACTTCGATCTCGACGGCTCCGCAAAAGCAGCTTCCGGAATGTGCCATGGCGCATCCTCCCTGTTTCGTTTTCCTCTTTGTTCTTTTCCGTGACCGAACCGTGCCATGTCGACGACGGCAAGACAATGGTCGGGGCGGGCCATCTGTTCACCCGAAAACTTCATGGATATGATCGCCGGCTATCGAGACCACAAGCTTTCTCGCCCGGATATGATCGAGAGCTGAAAGCTCCGAAGAGAGGCAGAAACATGCCGCAAAACGATGCCGCTTTCATCGGCTCCATTCCGCAACTTTACGACGAGCATATGGGCGCGCTGCTCTTCGCGCCCTATGCGCGAGATATGGCGAAGCGGCTCTCCGACATGAAATCGGGCGAGCTTTTGGAAACCGCGGCCGGGACCGGCATCGTCACCGAGGCGCTTGCCACCGGGCTTGCGCCTTCGGTGCGCATCACGGCGACGGATCTCAACCAGCCGATGCTCGACCATGCCGCCAAGAGGCCGGGCGTAGCGCGCGTCCGTTTCAAGCAAGCGGATGCGCAAGCGTTGCCTTTTTCGGAGGACAGCTTCGACGCCGTGATCTGCCAATTCGGCGTTATGTTCTTTCCGGACAAGGTGCAGGGTTTCCGCGAAGCGCGGCGCGTGCTGAAGCCGGGAGGACGCTTCGTCTTCAGTGTCTGGGACCGGATCGAGACGATTCCGGTGATCGAAGCATCAGTCGCCGCCCTCAGGCGACGCCACCCGAAGCATCCATCCTGGTTCATGGAGCGCGTGCCGTGCGGCTACCATGATGAGACGAGGATCCGCGCCGATCTCAAGGCCGCCGGTTTCGCCGATTGCACAATGGAGACGCTTGCCCTCGAAGGCGAAGCGCCCGACGCACGCGGCCCCGCTCTCGGCATGTGCCAAGGCTCGCCGCTCGGCGCGGAGATCGAAACTGTCGAGCCCGGCGGATCGGAAAATGCGACCAAGGCCGTGATTTCGGCGATCAAGGAACGCTTCGGCGAAGGGGCGTTCAAGAGCCCCCTGCAGGCGCTTGTGGTGGAAACGAGGAAGTGACGTAAATTTGGAGTATCACGCATTGGCTTATTTTAGAATAACCAGGCAATTAGCGGGTAAGACGGAACGCTCTTCGACGGCAAGCATCTCCGATCCATTTCATCCAATTTCCATTGACCATCAGTCGTCTATAGTTTACATGCTGCCATGCTCACTGTCCGCGAAACCGACGAGTTCGCCAATTGGTTAGGCCGTTTGCGCGACTATCGCGCCAAAGCGCGGATCCTGCGTAGGGTCGACCGGCTGATAGCTGGCAATGCTGGCGATGTGAGACCGGTGGGCGAAGGGATCAGTGAACTACGGATCGACTATGGACCGGGTTACCGCGTCTACTTTCTCAGGAGAGGAACTCTCCTCATCATTCTCCTGTGCGGCGGTGACAAGCGTACCCAGGATAGAGACATCAGGAAATCGAAAGAATTGGCCAATAAAATTAGGAGCAGCGGTCATGTCTGTTAGAACACGCGACTACGACCCGGCCCATTACCTGGATAATGACGATTCCATAGAGGAGTATCTCGCGGCAACGTGCGAGGATGGTGATCCGGCCGAGATCGCGCATGCGCTCGGGGTGGTCGCTCGCTCCCGTGGGATTGCCGATCTAGCGAAGAAGACCGGGCTCACTCGTCAAGCTCTCTACAAAGCTCTTAGCGGAGAAGGAAATCCTGAATTGGGCACGATCGCCAAGGTCGCTCGCGCCCTCGGTTATCGGCTAGCACTCGTGCGCGCGGCTCGATCGCGTCGGAGAGCCGCCTAGACCCGCTTCTCAATCCCCGCTCGGCCCGTGCACTCTTAAAACCAAGGGTTCTGCGTCTGTGCGCGGCGAGGTGTGATCGGACGTGATCCGAAGCTCCTGGTGCGGCACGATGTGACCGCCCGCGTAGGCAAGCACAAAGGAGATCGCGCTTCCGGCCAAGAGCGTCGCAAGGATCGCGGGAAAAAGCCAATCGCGTTTGGGAAGCTCTTGCGTGACACACTCCTCGCGCATCGTGCCGGCGGCGCCTTCGGGCGCGCTCGGATCGATGCCTAAGAGCATGGACGACATTTGTCACGCGTATAATAGCAAATGTTAC
>JAFBAK010000162.1 GCA_019247795.1 Hyphomicrobiales bacterium
ATGCCATGGTCTCGAAGGGCCGCCTGGGCTTGCGGAAATTCGTCGAGATCACGGCGTCCGCGCCGGCGCAGATCTACAACCTCGCGCGCAAAGGCTCGATCGCGGTCGGTCTCGACGCGGATATCGCGATCTGGGACCCGGAGCGCGTCGTCACCCTCGAGGACGGGATGATGCATGATCGCGCGGGCTATTCGCCTTATGCCGGGCGCACATTGCGCGGCTGGCCCACCCAAGTGCTTTCGCGCGGACGCGTGGTCGTCGAAGGGGGGGGGCTCAAGGTAGCCAAAGGCACGGGAAAATTCCTGGCGCGTAACGGCGGCGAGGCCGCAAAGCCGGCCCATCCTGCGCCGGATGCGAACGCCGCGAGATGGCGCTCATACGTGCTTTGAGAGGAGCTTCGGCTTCCTGTCACGCTCAGCGTCGGTTCCGTTTTCTCAGGTCCCCTTTTGGGGTCTAATCCACTTGCATCGACAGACAAGCCTGGTCAAATCAGTTTGAAAAATGACCGACGACCAAAGTCGTGCTGGATGTCTGGCCTGCATGAGCCAAGGGATCGTCATGACCCGGCGCCGCGCGGTTCTTCGAATTCCATCAGTCGATTGAAAGCAATCCACTGATAATCAGCATCGCGACTGCCGTGCTGCCGTGCACGCCGTACGCGATGGTCCTGCTCCCGCCTTGGCGCAACACGATCAGGGCATCAGCGATAGGAATGAGGGTTGCAGCCAGCATGAACCACCCCAGGATATGCGCAGACCCGGAAGCGATAAGGATTGCGGCAAACAATCCCGATGCAATGTCGCGAATGCCCTTAGCGAATAAATACGCTCGCGAATTCGGCTCGGCGCCAGCCGGTACGCCGTAAGCCGCGGCTGCTGTAGAGGGGGCCAAAAGAAAGCGGCAACCGATGAAAATGATCGCAATTGCGATCACACCGGAGAGGTAGAGGCCAACGGTTCCTGCCACGGTTCCTGCCATGTGTCTTGCTCTCCCGGCAGGTAGACTAGACTTAAAACCCCGTCGGACCTACCGAGCCAATCCAATGCTTGACCTTGGTCGGTTCTTTTTCGTCCATATAAAAGAAGTGCGTCATCGTCGGCCGCACGGGCTCGATGCTCGGATTGTCGAACTTCATGTCGACCTTGCCATGAAACACCTTCAGCAAGGGGCTATCCCAATATTCCACGACCTCGTGATGCGCCGTGAAATTCTTGTCGATAAACCGGCGCAAGTTGCTTCGGATCGCCTCGCGACCGTGCCAATCCGCAATGCCGAGGTTGCAAACTGCATTTTCTGCGAAGCAGTCGAAACCTTTGCCGAACGTTTTACCGTCGATCTCTTTCCACATCGCCAGTAGCCACGCCGGCGCGGCGGTTTTCGTGAAGGTAATTTTCTCCATGACATCCTCTCGGACCGCGGATTACCGCGAGATCATCGCGTCGTGATTTGTTTAATAGATTGCGCATACGCGGACACGCCAATAAGCCCTCTGTTCCCGCCAAGTATCGGCAAGGTCGTGCTTCACCTGTGGCCGCAATGCGATGGCGCGTTGGGCGGCAATGCGGCATGCCCTTTGTGGAGGTGATGCGTCGAATGGGGGATGCGCGACAATCCTTCAAACGATCCCGTCTGGCCGATCTGATCGATCCCGAACGGTATGGAGGCGATGCGCAGGGCGGGTGAAATGCGGAAGCATGGGCAGCAGCTGAGGTTTGCTGGACAGGTTGCGCACAACCGCGCATGTTCCAGGCAAGATGCCAAGGCCCCTTCGACTCTCGCCGAATCCGGTCCGCGTAATCGACGTGCTGACCTATCCGGCTGTGCAACTGCTCGACGTTACTGGGCCGGTTCAGGTGTTTGCCTCCGCAAACGATCTCATGGCCGGGGCGGGTGCGGCGCGGCCCTACCAGCTTAGAGTCGTATCGCAAAGTGGCGAAGGGGTTACGGCCTCGGCAGGCGTGGCGCTTGCGGCGAGTCCGCTCTCGAGACCGGACGAGCCGCTGGACACTTTACTGGTCGCCGGGGGTGAGGGCGCCGAGGCGGCGGCCGAGAACCCGTTACTGATCGACTGGGTGCGGGAGCGAGCGACGGCGGCGCGGCGCGTCGCGTCTGTCTGCACCGGAGCATTCCTGCTCGCCGCGGCAGGGGTGTTGGACGGTCGCCGCGCGGCGACCCACTGGATGTACTGCGCCAAGCTTGCCCGGCGCTTTCCCGCCGTGCGTGTCGAGCCCGATCCGATTTTTGTGTGCGACGGGTCAGTGTGGACCTCCGCCGGGGTGACTGCCGGGATCGACCTGGCGCTTGCGCTCGTGGAGGAGGATCTCGGCCTATCGATAGCGCTCGCCGTCGCCCGTTATCTGGTTGTCTTCCTCAAGCGGCCCGGCGGACAGGCTCAGTTTAGCGCGACCCTGGCCTTGCAAGTAGCCGACGAGGAGTTCGGACGGCTCCACGACTGGATCAACACGCATCTGGCGAGCGATCTTTCGCTTTCGGTCCTCGCCGATCAGGCCGGGATGAGCGAGCGCAGCTTTAGCCGGCACTACGTTGGGGCGACTGGGCAAACGCCTGCCCGTGCCATTGAGCGCCTGAGAGCGGAAGCGGCGCGGCATCTGCTTTCAAGCTCACGGCTCCCGGTGAAACGGATCGCGCAACGTTGCGGCTTTGGTTCGGAGGAAACAATGCGCCGCAGCTTTCACCGGCTATTCGACGTCACCCCGCAGGAATACCGCGCTCGCTTCGGCGCTTCGCGCGCGACCTTTGAGCATAAAGCCTCGCGGCCTGCTCGGCTTGCTCACCTCTGGTCATGAGAACGGCGCGACCACGCCCTTTCTTGAAGACGAGTCACCATGGAAGCGCTACTCGCCAACGATGCAAAACGCTTCCGGGCGAGGTCGTAGAAGGCGAAGCGCTCGAGCATCTCCGGTTGGAGGTTCGAGTACTCCGGCAGGCTTGCCGATAATGTCCCTGCACAGCACCGCCGCGTCGACGGAATCGTCAAGGGGCAAGACCGACAAGATCGCGCGCCATGGTACTCATTGTCGATGATGACCAACGGGCCCGTCGAGTTTGACAGCCATGCGCGCCAAGAGGCGCCTTTCGCTTGAAGAAAGGGCGAAGGAACCCTATCGAGAGGCTCTGAGCCGAAGTTGGGCGCGAGTTCTTAGCGAAGCGGAGGATGATCGAAATGGACGCAGCCGCATTGCGGGCGATGCAAGCGCCTCACAAGGAGAGCTACAAGCAAAATCCCGGTGCCGCGCTGATCACGCTCAAGGCGCAAGGCGAGATCGATGACGCCAAGATAGCTTGCAAGGTGGAGACCGGACGCGCCCTCGCCGTTGCGGGTCTTCATCCGGCGACCGGCGGCTCGGGCGCGGAGCTCTGCTCGGGCGACATGCTGCTCGAGGCGCTCGTCGCCTGCGCCGGCGTGACGCTGAAGGCGGTGGCGACGGCGCTCGAGATCCCGCTCAAGCACGGTCTCGTGAAAGCCGAAGGGGATCTTGATTTTCGTGGCACGCTCGGCGTGGCCAAGGATGCACCCGTCGGATTTCGCGCCATTCGCCTCGCCTTCGAGCTCGATAGCGACGCGCCGAAGGACAAGCTCGACACGCTGCTCAAGCTCACCGAGCGCTATTGCGTCGTCTTTCAGACCTTGAGTACGAAGCCTCAATTATCGGTGGAGATGCGGGCCTGATCACACGCAGATATTTGTCGCGCTCAGGC
>JAFBAK010000057.1 GCA_019247795.1 Hyphomicrobiales bacterium
TCGGATGCGGCGCTGATCTGAAACCAATAAAATCCATAGGCCGGCAAGGTGAGAAGGTATGGCAGTTCGCCAATGCGCGGGAAAGAGCTACCTCCCGTCAACTCGATCGGAACCGAACCGTTGAGTGCGGACAGATCAAGCTCGACAGCTTGCGGCCCGCGCGACAGGTTGACGACGCAAAGCAGGCGCTCCTCCTCCGCTTCGCGCAGGAAGGCGAGCACCTTGCGATTGGCCGGGTAGAGGAAGCGCAGGGCCCCGCGCCCGAAGGCAGGGTGGTTTCGGCGCACGGCCATCAGTCGCCTCAGCCAATTGAGGAGGCTCGACGGGCTGCGAAGCTGGGCCTCGACGTTCACCGCGTCGAAGCCGTAGATCGGATCCTGGATGGCCGGCAGGAAAAGCCTCGCCGGATCGGATCGGCTGAAGCCTCCGTTGCGATCGGGCGACCATTGCATCGGCGTGCGCACGCCGTCCCGATCGCCAAGATAGATGTTGTCGCCCATTCCGATCTCGTCGCCATAATAGAGCACCGGCGTTCCGGGCATGGACAGCAGAAGACTGTTGAGCAGCTCTATCTTGCGCCGGTCATTGTCGAGGAGCGGCGCCAAACGCCGCCTTATGCCAAGGTTGATGCGGGCTCGCCGCTCCGCCGCAAAGAAGGTCCACAAATAGTCGCGCTCCCGATCGGTCACCATCTCGAGCGTCAGCTCGTCGTGGTTGCGCAGGAATATCGCCCATTGGCAGTTGTCGGGAATTTCGGGAGTCTGACGCATGATGTCAGTTATGGGATGACGGTCCTCCTGTGCGACGGCCATGTAAATTCGAGGCATGAGAGGAAAATGAAAGGCCATGTGGCATTCATCACCTTCGCCGAAATAAAGCGCGGCGTCCTCCGGCCATTGATTGGCTTCCGCCAGAAGCATGCGATCGGGATACTCGGCGTCGATCGCAGCGCGTATCTTTTTTATGACCGCATGCGTCTCGACGAGGTTCTCGCAGCTCGTGCCTTCGCGCTCGATCAGGTAGGGAATGGCATCGAGCCTGAGCCCGTCAACGCCCATGTCGAGCCAAAAGCGCATCGTATCGAGCACCGCTTCGATGACTCTGGGATTGTCGAAATTGAGATCCGGCTGGTGAGAGTAGAAGCGGTGCCAGTAATAGGCCTGCGCCTCGGAGTCCCACGACCAGTTCGAAGGCTCGGTGTCGAGGAATATGATGCGTGTGCCCGCGTATTTCTTGTCGGTGTCCGACCAGACGTAAAAGTCTCGAGTGTGGGAGCCCGGCTTGGCGCGACGTGCCCGCTGAAACCAGGGATGCTGATCGGAGGTATGATTGATGACGAGCTCGGTGACGACGCGCAATTCGCGCTCGTGAGCGTGGCGCACGAAGCGGCGGAAATCGCGCATCGTTCCGTAATTGGGATTTATACCGCGGTACTCGGCAATGTCGTAGCCGTCATCGCGCAGTGGCGATGGATAGAATGGCATGACCCAGAGCGCCGTGACACCGAGAGCCTTGATGTAGTCGAGCTGCCTGGTCAGGCCTTCGAAGTCGCCGATGCCGTCATTGTTGGCATCGAAAAAAGATTTTACATGCACTTGATAGAAGATAGCGTCCCGGTACCATTGCTTGTCTGAGCGGTCGATCACGGCGTGGGCTCCGGGCGTTGCGGCGCCAGCAAGCGCCAGATCGTGACGGGCCGGTCCGACGGATCGAGCGCGATCCGATGCACCTTCCCCCGCAATGAGAAATTCCCGCCTTGCAGCAGGTCTTCAGCCTGAAGCATCGCTGTGTCGGGAAGGCCGAACTCCCAGAGCGGCACCTCGTAGTCGCATTCCTGCCGGTGATGAGGATCGAGATTGACCATCACCATGATGCAATTGTCGCGTCGAGGCGTCATCCGCAAATAGGCGATGATCTCGTCGTTCCATGCATTGAGGAAAGAAACATTGCGGAAATCGTGCAGAGCAGGATTGGAGCGGCGGATAGCGTTCAGGATCGCAATATGAGCTCGAATATTGCCGGGCCGTCCGAAATCGCGCGCCCTCAGCTCGTACTTTTCGCTGTCGATGTATTCTTCTCGTCCGGGAATAGGGGTCGCTTCGCAGAGTTCGAACCCCGAATAGATCCCCCAGGAGCTCGCAAGCGTCGCGGCCAGGGTCGAGCGCACAATGAACCCTGCCCTGCCGCTTTTCTGTAAGTAAAACGGGTTGATATCTGGCGTGTTGACGAAGAAATTTGGCCGATAGTATTCACGCATTTCGCTGCTTGACAGCTCAGTAATATATTCAACCAACTCTTCCTTCGTATTACGCCATGTGAAATACGTATAGGATTGCTGGAACCCTGCTTTCGCCAAAGCCTTCATCATCTTCGGGCGAGTGAACGCTTCCGCCAGGAACAAAACGTCCGGATAACGCTCATTGACCTCGCGGATCAGCCAACGCCAGAACGGCAAGGGTTTGGTGTGGGGATTGTCGACACGGAAGATGCGCACCCCCTCGTCTGCCCAGAACAGCACGATATCGCGCAAGGCGAACCATAGCCCAGGCAATGATGTGCCGTAGAAATGCACGTTGACTATGTCTTCGTATTTCTTCGGTGGATTCTCCGCATATTTGAGCGTGCCATCCGGACGCCAGTCGAACCATTCCGGGTGTTGCCTGATCCACGGATGATCCGGCGAGCATTGGATCGCGAAATCGAGCGCGATCTCGAGGCCGTGCGCTTGGGCCTGGGCGATCAGCTCGCGGAATTCTTCACGCGTCCCAAGCTCGGGATGGATGGCCTCATGCCCACCGCTTTCGTCCCCGATCGCGTAGACGCTCCCGAGATCCGCAGGTTCGGCTGAAATCGAGTTGTTTCGGCCCTTCCGGTTGGTGCGCCCGATCGGGTGGATCGGCGGAAAGTAAAGCACATCGAAGCCCATTTCGCGCACATATTCGAGACGGCCGATCACATCTTGCAAGGTGCCATGGCGCTTGGCGTCGCCGGATTGCGAGCGCGGAAAGAGTTCATACCACGCTGAAAAGCGAGCGGCCTGCCGATCTGCCATCACCTTGAGGACACGGTCGTAGCGCGACAAATTCTCCCGCTCGGCGTAGCGTTCGATCAGAGCGGCGTTGTCCTCAGCGAGCAAAAGAGCGCGTTGCGCTGGTGAGCCCTCAGCCTGTGACCTCGCGAGCGCCAGAAGTTCCGTCAAGCGGGCCGCGGCACTACCCGAAGCATGCGCCGCCGCGTGTTCAGCAAGTCGCAGCCCCTCAATGGTTTCGATCCGAAGATCCTGCCCGGCGGCCGCTTTCTTGCGGACTTCCTCGCGCCAGGAGGCGAAGGGGCTCCGCCACGCCTCAATCGTGAACTCGTGACAGATATTCCGCTCGAGAGGAAAGCTTCCGCTCCAGCGGTCATTGTCGAAAAAGCGCATGGGCGAGCGGCGCCATTGCGTCTCGCCAGCCGCGCGCCAAAGGAGCTCGGCCGCCACGATCTCGTGCCCATCGGTCACGATGTCCGCCCAGACATCGACGACCTCTCCGACGATTTGCTTGACCGGGGTGCGGCCGCCGTCGATTTCGGGCCAGACCTTCTCAATCAGGATGCGCCGCTTCCCGCTGGGCTGCAACGGACGTGCCCTGACCTTGCGCTGCCGGCGCGTCGCCGCGTAGACGCGCAATTCACCGCCATGAAGAGTAAGCTCTTCGCCGGGAACCAATGCCGTTTGGCTTCTGCTGGGCGTTACATCGATGAATTGATCCAGCAGCCCCCCGCTTTCGCAAAGGAGCTCGTCGGCCCTGACAGCAACGTCCCCTCTGCCGGGATTTGCCAGAATGAGAGTGCCATGGTGTGCCGCAAGGGCATGTCCCGCGTCAATGCGCAGCAGCGCCAGATACGGCTTATCGGGCCCCCCGATCCGGCGCTGCGCTCCCTCGACATTTGACGCTGGTAGATCGGCTCGCAGACGATTGATCGCCGTGATGAAGTCCGAAATGTCGATGAAGGTTTTCTCGCGGTGCTCGGGACGGGTCTCCACCACGTCCAGCGAACGCCGATAACCCCATTCGTAACCGATGGGCATGAGGACACCGGTCGAGAACAGTGCCGCCAGGCCGTAACGCAGCTTGAGCGCCTCCGCGACCCGATTGGGATTTTCCGTGTCGAGCTTGGCCGCAAGGCGGGGCGTGTCGTGGTTTTCAGGAAACGCTATGGATGGAGCGATCAGCCTCAGCGCCTCATACTGCGCCAGCGCCCATGGCTCTTTCAGATCCCACCAGGCAAAGCTATTGAACAGGAAATCGAATCCTGCTGCTGCGGTCGCGCGGGTTTCATCTTGAGTGCAACCCAGCGTCTCGGCAAAGAAGATGCAATCCGCTCGGCGCGCCTTGGCGGAGGCGATGAGGGCGCGCCAGACCGGAGGCGGAATTTTGTAGGCGGCATCGCAGCGAAATCCGCGTATGCCGAGCTGTTGGAGGCCGTCGATATATCGATCCCAGTAGCCGATCAGATACTCGCTCGCAGCCGAATTCCCATAGTCGAGCTCAGCCAGATCGCCCCATTCGGTTCTGGTCGCGCGGTCGGCAGGGTCGAACGCGAAGGGGCTGAGAGGGCGACCGTCACTGCCTCGGCGAAAGACTTCCGGCTTCTCACTGAGGAGGCGCGCATCCCTCGAGAGATGGTTGATGACCAGATCGGTCATCAATTTGACGCCGCGTTCGGCCGCGTCCCGCACGAATTGACTAAGCTGAGCTTGCCCATCTTCCTTGCCGGAATCGATGAAGCGGTGATCTATTCGGCTTGGGTCCTTGATTGCGTAGAGGCTCCCAGAAAAGCCGATCTCATGGAATGGATTAAGATAAACCCAATCAAAGCCCATCGATGCGATGCGGGAGAGTTCGCGTCTCCACGCGGCGATTGTTCCAACAAGCGAGGGAAATAAATTGTAGATGCGCGGGCCAGGCGCGAGCGCGCCGCAACCTTTCGTCTCTTCCTGTCGCAGAAGTTCGGGCTTCATGTCACCCTCCGAAATTCTGTCGTCGCAGCCCCGGCTGGCGTCGTGCTTTGCGCCTCAGCTCCCGGCTTGCTCTACATCCACCGCCATCGACGTTGGGCCCGGAAGCGTTTTTATTTCCTTGAAATCCAACGCAGCCGTTGAGGCGGTCTTTTCGGCGAGACCTCATCGAAAAACCGGAAAGTGAGGACAAACGGAGGATGTCGTTCTTTTGCACGCCGGAGAGCGAGCAGATTGTCCACATTGAGTGCACTTTAGGGGAGTTTCCGAAGTCGCTGGAATCCTGGAGAAGCGGTCCGCTTCGGGGCCGCTGGGCCTCGTCCCTATCTCTACGCTGCTGACAACGGTCCATGGGTGAACAGATGTTCGCCAAGGAAAGTTCCGGCAACAAGGTTTTTTGATCGCCGGAAGGGAAACGGCCTTAACGCGTCACATTTTAGAGACTTTTCTATCTGGAACCCCGCATCGTCCTCGCTCTTTCTTAAAGACAGCGGGACGGTCGGAACACGCATCGTGAAAGTTTTTTCTGATCTTACGATCCAAATGCAGCGTGCAATCCTTGAAAGGATCCTTGCCCGGATCACCGATGCTCAGGGTGCAACCATCGCAGATGTCGCTGTTCCGGAACAAGATGGGTTTGAGCAGTTTTGGTCGGATACTTGCAGGTCACTTCTCGGCGAGCCATGCCGGATACCTGAGGGCCTTCTTCGAAGGGCCGACCGAAGGATGGAGCCGGCGGTCGATAAAAAATCCGGGACGACCGGCTGAGCTCAACCGAGTCGATCTTCGCCTTGCTCCTACTGAGTGCGGGTGATCCGGTCCGCCAATGAAGAACCTGCAGTTTAGTTGTCGGCAGACCTTCTCCGCCAGATCAGGACCATTCGTCTGCGCGACCACTAGCTCGCGCCAAGCGAGGCCGCGGGACCTGGCATCGGTTCGGGAATGGCCTCGATACGTCCGAGGATGACGACGTAGAAATAAATCCCGATGACAAGCACCACGCCGGCGATCAGGAAAGCGCCGGCGAAGGACTGCGTCCAGTCCACAACGACGCCGGTGATGATCGGCGAAGCCACGCCCATCAGGTTGTTGGTGAAGTTGACGATGCCCCCGACCGTGCCGGCGCCGCCCTTCGGCGCGATCAGCGAAACGATCGAAGACCCGACGGGGGCTGCGGCCGAGAGGCCCGAGATGGCAATCGAGAGCCACAGGAGGGCCCAGCCGGGCTTCGTGGTGAAGGCTGCCCCGACCACCGCAAGTCCCATCAGCATTCCAATGATGATGACGCCCTGCCGAACGCGCGTGCTGTCATAGCCCCGCGCGATGAGGTGATCGACCAGGAATCCGCCGATCAACAGGTCCGACAGGGTCGCGAAAATCCAGGGGATGGTCGAGTATCCGGCCGCAGACATCAGGTTCATGTTCATGGCTCTGGCCAGATAACCGGGGAGCCAGGTCAGGAAGAGATAGAAGGTGTAGCCATACGCCGAGAAGCCGATCGTGAGCCCCCACACCTTGCGATTGCGAAGGAGGTAGCCGAGCATTTTGCCCTGGCCGCCCGAGGCTGCCCCCTCCGGCGTCCCACCGCCGGCGAGAATATATTCGTGCTCGGCTTTCGAGAGCTTCGGGTCCTCGGTCGGGTTGCGATAGATGAGATAGTAGGCGACGAAGTAGAGGAGGCTGAGGATCGCGGTGATGCCGAAGCCCCAGCGCCAGCCGTAGAGGAAGATCACGTAGGCGACGAGCGGCACGCCGACGACGTTGGAGAACTTCGCCGCGGAATCGAAGATTGCCGTGGAGCGCGCCCGCTCGTCGCGCGGAAACCAATGTCCGGTCGCCTTCTGGCTCGCGGGAAAGGCCGGCGCTTCGGCGATGCCGAGAAGGACGCGTGCGCCGAGCAGCCCCGCCAGGCCGCTGGCGAGAGCCATGATGGCCGAGGCCACCGCCCAGAAGAACGCGCTGACCCGCCCGACCAGCGTGACCCCGAACCGATCGAGGATCATTCCTCCCGGCACCTGCAGCAGCGAGTAGGACCAGAAAAAAGCGCTGCCGAGAAGGCCAATCTCCGTGGCGCTCAGGCCCAGTTCCTTGGTCAGTTCCGGGGTTGCGGCCGACAACCCGACGCGGTCGATGTAGTTGATCAGGACGCCCATCCCGAGCAAGCTCCCGATCAGCCAGCGTCTTCCTGGAATCAACTTGCGGTCTTGCATCGCCCTTCCCCTATCGATGAGCCACCATTCGAGTCCCAAATTCTATCTCGCGCTATCAAGCTGAGGGGGATCCGTTTAGCGGTTGCCTGCAGACCGCAATTCTAGTTCCTCTCGGATACACGCCGCGAAATGCGCGGGGCCCACCACTCGCAGCTCTGGGACCGCGGCGGCACATGCTGGAATCGCATAGGGGCAGCGCGTGCGGAAGGCGCAACCGCTCGGCGGGGCGAGCGGGCTCGGCAGGTCGCCTTTCAAGACCACCCTCTCGCGCCGCAGCGTCGGATCCGTATCTGGCACAGCCGAGAACAGGGCTTCGGTGTAGGGATGGCGAGGCCGCTCGAAAAGAGATCTGACTCCGGCGATCTCAACGATACGGCCGAGGTACATCACGGCGATCCGATCGCTGACATGCCCGACCACTGCCAAATCATGACTGATGAACAGAAGCGAGAGGCCCAGCTTGCGCCTGATCTCGAGAAGCAGGTTGACGATCTGTGCTTGAACCGAGACGTCGAGGGCCGAGACGGGCTCGTCCGCGACGAGAAGCCGAGGCTCCATCATGATAGATCGTGCAATGCCGATGCGTTGCCGCTGACCGCCTGAGAATTCATGTGGAAAGCGCCGGGCGTGCCGTTCGGAAAGCCCGACCGCGGTCAATGCCTCGGCGACGCGTTCGTCGCGCCGGCGCCGCTTCATACCCTTTTGGTGGATGACCAGCGGCGCGGCGATGATTTCTCCGACGGTCATGCGCGGGTTCAGCGATGTGAAGGGATCTTGAAAGATCAGCTGCATGCGCGGTCGCAAAGGCCTCAATTGCCCGCGGCTCATGTGAGTGACGTCCTGCCCCTCGAAGACGATGCGCCCAGAGGTGGGCTTGATGAGGCGGAGCACGGCGCGTCCCAGCGTCGATTTGCCCGAACCCGATTCTCCGACGAGCCCCAGGACTTCCTGTCGAGCCAGCGAGAACGTTACATTGTCGACCGCGCGCAAATGCTGGGCCGGCCCGAGAAAACGCGCGCCAATGGCGTACCATTGCGAAAGCCCGGTGACCTCCAGGATTGCTGAAGGATCGCAAGCCGTCGGCTTGTCGTCGTGGCTCATCACGCGCGTGCTTCTGCGATCGCGCGCCAGCGAAGGCACCGGACAAAATGGTCAGGAGAAACCTCTTCGATGTCCGGAACGTCAGCGTCGCATAATCCATTCTCCGCGTGGGCACAGCGGGGGTGAAAGGCGCAGCCTCGCGGCAGGCGTTGAGGATCGGGGACGGTGCCTGATATCGTTTCAAGCATCGGATGTTCAGCGCTCGGAATTTCGAGGCGGGGCACCGATCGCAAAAGCCTCTTCGTGTACGGCATCACGGGATGCTTGAGCACGGGAATCACGGCGCCCTGTTCGACGATGCGACCCGCATACATGACCATGACCCGATCCGCGATCTCGGCCACCACACCGAGGTTGTGGGTGATGAAAAGGATCGAGGTTCCTGTCCGCGCCCGAAGCTCTTGAAGCAGCTCCAGGATTTGCGCTTGCACCGTCACGTCGAGTGCCGTCGTCGGTTCGTCCGCGATCAACACGCTCGGATCGCAGGCAAGCGCCATGGCGATCATGATGCGCTGGCGCATGCCTCCTGAAAGCTGATGCGGATAGGCGCAAAGACGCCGCCGTGCCTCGGGAATGCCGACAAGCTCGATGAGACGTCCGGCCTCCTCCAGCGCCTCTCGGCGCTTGCAATCCCGGTGATACATGATCGCTTCCGCGATCTGCATACCGACTGTTTGGACTGGGTTCAGAGACGTCATCGGCTCCTGAAAAATCATCGAGATCTCGTTTCCCCGCACGCCTTGCATTTCTGCTTCAGGGAGAGTGAGGAGATCGCGCACCTTCCCGTCGCGGCAACGGAAAAGAGCCGAGCCGGCAAGGCTGCTGCGCGGCGGCGGCGGAGTGAGCCGCATGAGCGCAAGGCTCGTGACGCTCTTGCCGGACCCTGACTCGCCGACAAGCGCGAGGACCTCGCCGCGCTTGACCGAGAAGGAGACGTCATGGACGACCTGCGTGAACCCGGCCTCGCTCCTGAAAGCGACGCGCAAGCCTGAGACCGCCAGCACCACATTGTCCGCAGGGGTCGCGGTCGCCGGAACCTTCGAACTGACTGCGCGCAAGGATGATGAAGCGGTTTGGCTCATGAGCGCTCAACCGATGTCCATTCGGGCATCCAGGGCATCTCGCAATCCATCGCCAACGAAGTTGAAGCTCGTTACGGCGAGCGTGATCGCAAGTCCTGGAAAAATCGCGAGCCAAGGCGCAGACCCGAGATATTGTTGCGCATTGTTGAGCATGTTGCCCCAGCTCGCCATCGGCGGCTGAATGCCGTAGCCGAGAAAGCTGATGTAAGCCTCGAGCAGTATGGCGCGCGCGACCGTCAATGTCGCGGCGACGATGATCGGGCCGATCGCGTTGCGCAACAGCTCATTGAACATGATGTAGGTGCCCGATGCGCCGAGCATCTCGGCCGCCAGGGTAAAATCGCGCTCTCGTAGCGTCGCGATTTGGCTCGCCACGATGCGCGCGACCTCCATCCAAGCGGTCGCGGCGATGATGAGCGTGATCATCGCCACGTTGGGCACGATGAAAGCAGCAAGGACGAGGAGCAGGAAGATCGTCGGGAAGCACAAGATCGCATCGACGAAACGCATCAGGGCAGCGCCCACGAGCCCGCCATAATATCCGGCGACCACGCCAATCAACGTGCCGAACGAGGCGCTGATCAACATGGCCGAGAAACCCACTGCGAGCGAGAGGCGTCCCGCCGTCAGCAGCCGTGCTGCGAGATCGCGCCCGAGCTGATCGGTCCCGAAGATGTGTCCGCCGACGAGGGGCGGAGCAAAGCGGTTGCGGATGTCGATGTGGAGCTCGTCAAAGGGAATGAGCCAGGGACCGACGACGGTCGCAAGCACGAGAATGAAAATCGCCGCCGAGCCGAACATCGCAAGACGATGGTGTCGGAAGCGTTGCCAAGGCCGACTGCCGCGCGCCGATTCAGGAGTGTCCGCGAGGACCACCGCGTCGTCCATCGCCACATCACCCGCTCGAAGTGTCGCGCTCATGTGAGGCGAATCCGCGGGTCTGCGAGGGCGCAACAGAGATCGGCCAAAAGATTGCCGAAGAGCACGAGCAATGCTGAGAACGTCAACAGGCCCATCACCACCGGATAATCGCGATAGCTGAGCGAATCCAGGAACAATCGTCCCATGCCGGGCCAAGTAAAGACCGTCTCGGTCACCAGCGCCCCGCCCAGCAGCGTCGGCAGCTCGAGCCCTGCGAGCGTGATCATGGGAAGAAGAGCGTTTCGCAGAGCATGGCGTAGCAGCACGATCCGTCGGGGCAGGCCCTTCGCCTGGGCCGTGCGGATGTAATCCTGCGAGATCGCGTCGAGCATCGAAGCTCGCATGTAGCGGCTCCAGATGGCGACCTCGACGAGCGCCAAGACGAGCGCGGGTCCGATGAGGTGGTGGACGTAGTCGAGGAAAGAGCCGTCTCCAATGGTGAAGCGGCTGCCGGCAGGAAGCCAACCGAGCTTCACCGAGAACAGGTAGATGACGACGAGACCAAACCAGAAGGTCGGTATCGAGAGGGCGATCATGGCACCGATGGTGGCGAGCGAGTCGAAAACCGAATAGCGCCGCACGGCGCCCATCACCCCGATCCAGACGCCGAGCACGACGGCAATGAAGAGCGCCGAAATCATGAGCTCGAGAGTTGCCGGAAGATGAGCCGAAATGACCGCAAGCACCGGCTGGCTGTCTCGATACGAGTGCCCCCAGTCACCGATGAGAAGGCGACTGAACCACTCCCAGTATTGAATGGGCAGAGGTCGATCGAGACCCATCTGTGCGGCGATGCGTGCAATATCGGCCTGCGACATGCCCGGGATGAGCGCAAATTGGGCGAGCGGGCCGCCAGGCGCGAGATGCAGGACCGCAAACCCGATCAGGGAAACGAGCACGAGAAGAACAAGGCTTTGAAGGATGCGAACAAGGAGATAGCGCGCCATCCGTCATCTCCGGATGCATGAGTTGCCGCAGTCGCGGCCTTCCTCGACGAAGTACATGCACGGGGCGCGGTCGCTCTCGCGCCCATCTCCGTAGCTCTCGAACATTTCGGCGTCCGCGGCCGACGGGAGATCGACCGCGGAGCCCAATCGCCCTTCGACGAGCGGTCGAAGGAACCGCTCGTCGATCGATTGACGAT
Source organism: Hyphomicrobiales bacterium (assembly GCA_019247795.1). Taxonomy (GTDB): domain Bacteria; phylum Pseudomonadota; class Alphaproteobacteria; order Rhizobiales; family Beijerinckiaceae; genus GAS188. The sequence goes on from JAFBAK010000057.1 coordinate 11,458, forward strand.
GCGTAACGGCATCGAGATGCAAGGGTCGTGTGAGTATCAGCGAACGATCTCTCTTTTGGTCCGCATGGCGGGTCCGATCCCTCACGTCGCCCAGTACCACGTGTTGGCGTTCCAGCAGTTCTCTTGCACGTTGACGTTTGGCGCGAAGCCCTCGAGCTTGCCCTTCACTCCTTGCACCATCGTGTATTGGAAAATGGGCAGATAAGGCAGATCGCGGCGCGTGAACTCCTGCATCTTCTGATAGGCGACCTTTCGCTTCTCGACGTCGACCGTCGATGCCCCTTGCTGCAGCAACGCGTCGACCTCGGGGTTATCATATTGAGTGGTGTTCTGGCCGCTATTGCCCTTGGCGCCGATGGACCGGCTGGAGAAGTAATCCGTGGCGTCGGGATCCGGTCCGACCATGAAATCAATGCCGACCATCGCACTTTCGAATTTGGACTTCATCCAATAATCCCCCCACATCACAGCCGGCGGAAGATTGCTGATATTCATCTTGGCGCCGATTTCCTGCCAATTCTGCTGAAGCAGTTGTTGAGCCTGCTCGCGCACGTGGTTGCCGGCAGTCGTCGAATTGGTGAATTCGAGGCGAACGCCATCCTTGGCGCGCACGCCGTCAGAGCCAGGGACCCATCCGGCATCGGTCAGAAGCTGCTTCGCCTTCTCGAGATTGAACTCATGCTTCGGCAGGTTCGGATTGAACGCCCATGATTGCGGCGGCAGGAACGACTCGATCGGAGAGGGCAACCCGTAATAGATCTGTTCGATGATGCTCTTCTTATCGAGCGCGTAGTAGAGGGCCTCGCGCACCGCGCGGTCTTTGAAGACGGGCAAGCCCGTGTTGAAGGCGATATTCTCGACGAAGGGCTGCGGCACCGGCGTCACGACGCGGTCCTTGAGGGTCTTGGCTTCCGCATAATGATCCGGGGTGATGCCCTGGATGCCGATATAGTCGATCTCTCCTGTCTGGAATTGAGTATAGAGGACGGTGAGATCCGGAACGTATTTGAAGATCAGCCGCTCGACGTAGGGTCCGCCTCCATGGTAGCCGCTATATGCCGCAAGCGCGATGTGGTCGCCTGGAACCCGCTCGACCCAAGTGAATGCACCCGTGCCGACGGGATGTGCGAGGAACTCCGGCGTGTTGTTCGGGTCGCTGGCCTTCTCGAGGAGATGCTTGGGCACGAGAAATGTCCAAGACAGGATTGAGGGATAGGGCGCGTAAGCGTGCTCCATCCGCCAGGTGATCTCGGTTGGGCTGACGACCTTTATGTCTTTCACGAGCTCATGGCCCGCGCGTCTGCCGGCCGCGAATTTGGGATTATTGATGAGATCGAGATTGAACTTCACGTCATCGGCGGTGAATGGCGTGCCGTCGTGCCATTTTACGTTGTCGCGCAATTTCACGCGCCATTGCAGCCCATCCTCGGAGATGCCTCCATTCGCAAGCGTCGGTATTTCGGCCGCGAGGTCGGGAAGAAAATTGCCCTGAGGATCGACACGCCAAAGCGCGCTGAACAGGTTGAAATACACGCCTTCGTCAACTTCGATATGCAGCCTGAGCGGATGAAAAACCGTCGGCTCCTGTGATAGGCCAATGATGATCTGCCCCGTCGGCTTTGCTGGCGGCGTGGACGCTTCGGCCTGCACGAGCCATCCAAGTCTCGGTCCCGACCAGACGAGGGCGCCGGCTCCCAGGCCCATGGCCATCAATCGGCGGCGATTGGGAGCAAGTCCGGCTGCCAAGATTCCAACTTTCTGTCTTTTCGTGTCAGTCATCGTCGCAGCTCCCTTTTCGAAGTCATGCTCCGCGGCTGAAAGAGGGCCCGCCGCGGTTCCAGGCCCTTGTCGCTGGCTTCGTAGCTTTGTCGTACAGTCGAAACTTCAATCGTTACTTCGTTCGTGCATCATATACTCGTCATCGGGCGTGGCTTTGAGCCATCGGAAAAGCGCGAGAAGCGAAAATCGGTCGGATCCACGATCGGCGTGGCTCCCGTTGCGAGATCGGCGGCGAGGCGACCGGCGGCCGGGCCGATACCAAATCCGTGGCCGGAGAATCCGGTCGCAATGACGAGCCCGGGCAGGCGCTCGACCGTCGAGATCACCGGCACGGCATCGGGGGTCACGTCGATGAGGCCAGCCCATTCCTGCACCATTCTGGCCCCCGCGAATGCCGGAAAACGCGCCTTGAGCTTGCGCAGGGACTTTCGCAACGTTGCCCGATCGGGTGGAGGGTCGAGGACGCGCATCTTTTCATAAGGCGAAGCCTGATCGAGCGGCGTTGGGCGTGCCTCGTGCCATTCCCGGAGGAAGCGTCCATCGAGACGTATTCGAAAGGACGAAAATTCCGTTCGCAGGGCCGGCATGAAATCGCCGAGGAAGCGAAAGCTGTCGGGGACGATCGACGCGATGTTCGCGTTGCCGTCCGCGACCGTATAGCCGCCGTCCAGGCGCTTGCGGAAGCCGAACTCGCTAGACCACAAGGCTGTCGTCGGTGCGCCCTCGAGGGGGGCCGTTCGCATCACGCTCGCGCGTACCTTGAGTTGCGGTAGGCGCAAGTCGAGATCACTGAGGAAGCGTCTCGACCAAGCCCCACCGGCGAGGATCACGGCTCGACACGAGATACGCCCGAGCTCGGTCACCGCAGCCGTGACACGCCCACCGGCCGTCTCGAGACCCCGCACGGCGCAGTCTGTGAAGATTCTGGCGCCGGCGGCGCGAGCTGCCGCCGCGACGGCGGGAGCGGCTTTCTGCGGTTCAGCCCGGCCATCGGACGCGCAATACAATGCCGCCTTCCAGTGTTGTCCGCCGCCCGGCACAAGCTTCTCGATCTCGGGAGAAGAGATCATCCTTGCATCGATTTGAAAGCGCTTCGCGTATTCGAGCCATGTCTCGTAGCGTGCGAGATCCGTATCATTTTCGACGGCGAACATGATGCCGGTGGTGCGAAAGCCGGTCTCCGCGCCGACGGTTTCGTTCATGCGTTCCCACATTCGCAGGCTTTCGATGATGAGGGGGATCTCGCGAGGATCACGGCGTGCCTTGCGAACCCACCCCCAGTTCCGGCTCGACTGTTCTCCCGCGATGTGTCCTTTCTCGCAAAGCGCCACGGAAACGCCGCTTCTCGCGAGCCACAGCGCCGCGCTCGTACCGACAATGCCGCCGCCCACAACGACGACATCGACGTCCTGCGCAAAGCCGCTCTCCGGCGCGAGCGTGTCGACCTGCGGTCCCATCGCTCAGCGTCCTTCCTTTATTCCGGCGCCTTGACTCATGCGATATCCTCCAGCGTTGAATTGACGGGAATCTCGGCGACACTGGCCGAGCTTGGCAGGTCGAGCAGGAAGGCCACGATGCGGCCGATATCGGCCGGCTGCGTCATGTCCTGCGCTCTGCGGCTGGTGAGGGATGCGGCCATTTCGGTGGCGACGAAGCCGGGGCACACCGCGGTCGCCCGCACTCCAGCATCCCAGCCCGCTTGACGTACGGCATGTGCCAAACCAAGGGCTGCGAATTTGCTCACCGCGTAGAGTCCGGAAGCTGCCGATTTCACTCGCTTGCCGGAAAGAGAAGCGATGAGGACCACCCGGCCCGCTCCGCACTCGACGAGCCACGGCCAGGCCGCGCGGATGAGCCGCATGGGGGATTTGACGTTCACCTGCAGAACCGTCTCGACGTCCGCATCGCCTGCCTCGACGACGCTCTTCGCGATCATGACGCCGGCGTTCGCGATGACCGCGTCAATCCGGCCGAAACGTGCTCCCGTTGCCTCGGACCAGGCGGCCTCGCACGCCTCATCGTGAGCGTCGAATCGGTGCAGGAAGGTGTCCTTGCCTCCAGGTGGTTCCCGCAAACTCGTCGGATTGCGCACGCCCAGGCTCAGGCGCCAGCCCGCGCGAACGAGCTCGGAAGCGATGGCGGCGCCAATTCCGCGGTTCGCCCCGGAAATCATGGCCACGCGAGCCGAGTCAGATCGCAAATCCGAGTTCCCCGTCATCGAGTGTTGGTGGACAGCAAAAGCTGCTTTGGACCTCTTTGTCCGAACACATCTTCTTGCCTAATCTCGAGTTGATCAAGATAGTAAAGGCAATCAATGCGCTCTCGGCCCACTGAATATTTCGCAAGGGAACAGCCGTTGCTTGAACGCATGCAGAATAGACCGACGTATTTTCGCGTCGATGATGGAGCATCACGTTCGGCTTGAGCGAAACCTCTCGCATGCCCGTCCTGTGAGCGCTCGGCGGGCGCTCCCAGGCCTTTTCGGGCGGTGATGCGCGAAACAGAGATCGACGCGCCGATCCCGGCGATGACGACTAAGTCAGGCCCATCATCGACTCGTGAACCATGCGAAGTGTTGAGATCTGCGGATAGGCCGATCGAACCAAACACAACGCCCCTGCCTCGAAGCGCTCCCGCAGTGAAGAAGGGCAGCAGACAGGCCTGTGCGCCATGCCTTTATGACATCACGCGGCGCGTGCCGAGGAGGCCGCGGCGTCCTCGAAGGCGAGTACATTCTCGAGCTCACGGTCAATGGCCGCTTTCTGGCTGGGTGTCGATGCTGGCATGGGCGCGCGAGGATAGCCGCCAGGTGCCCCTTGCCGGCTCAATGCGTGCTTCACGCAAGCGGGAAGATTGTCGCCGGCGATCGTGTTCCAGAATCGCAGCATCGCGCGATGAATCTCGAGGCCAAGCTTATGATCCCCCTGCTGCACCGCGTTCCAAAGACGAACGCAAACACCCGGTACCGCCGCCGGATTCGCGGCAATCGTGCCGTGGGCGCCGAGTGCGAACGACGGGTAAAGGAGCGCATCGATCGCGCTGAGCACGACCTTGTCTTTCGGTGTGGCCAGAAGGAGGTCCGCCATCAGCTTCATATCGCCCTGGCTTTGCTTCACTCCCGCGATTTCCGGCAGCTCGGTCATCAGCCGGACAAGAAGGTCCGGACGGAGGTAGTTCCAGGGAATGACGTTGTAGATGATGATTGGGATATCCGTCTCACCGGCAATTGTCCGGAAATGAGCAATCGTGGCGTCGTCGTCCGGCTTGAACAGGTAATGGACCGGAGTGATCTGCAGGCCTTTGATCCCGAGCTTGCTCATGTCACGGGCGCTGAGCACGGCCTGACGTGTGCTATTGACGATGATGCCAGCGACGACAGGGATTTTGTCGCCCACCTCTTCTTGCACGACCGTCACTACCCGCAACAGTTCGTCGCGCGTCAAGGTGTGACCCTCACCCGTGCTCCCGCCGACGCACACACCATGAACGCCCTTCGACAGCATGAAGCGGGCCTCCCCCTTAAGGGCATCGGCGTCGATGTCCCCATCAACCGTGAACGGCGTGACGAGAGGCGGAATCACGCCGGTGAGCAATGGCCTCATGACGAGTGTCCTCCGTGTCCTGATGCGGGATCGGTTCCGAAAGCGAATTCACCTCACATCATTCGATGGCGTGGTCAGGCTCTCCGCGTCTGCCCGCTTACCGGGATCAATAAAATCGACCTCGGAATCGAATTCCGGTCAACTCGCGAGGAAGCGTTTCCCTTTCTCAAGCAGGACACCTTGTGAACCCGCGATACCGAGTTCAAGGCTTTCGGCGATCCTTTGCGCCAGCAGCGTAAAATGTTCTGCCGCTTTTGGCGGGCAAGTATCGCGCGCTGTTTGCTCGAACAGCGCAAGCCATCTGTCAAAATGCCGAGCGTCGACCGGGAGAGGAAGGTGCTTGGCCATCGGCTGACCGTGATAGCGGCCACTCATGAGCGCAACTGAAGACCAGAAGGCAAACATTTTCTGCAGATGCGGTTCCCAATCCTCGATTTTCGCCGCAAAGATCGGGCCAAGGATGTCGTCTTCCCGAATTCGGGAATAGAAGCCGCGGACGAGGCGCTCGATCATGCTTCATCGATCCCAGTGTCGCCCTGGATCTTCGCGGTAATCGCCGCACGCCTGGCTGAAGCGGTCCCAGGATCGTCGCTCATTGAACATCCGTCTCCGCGATCGGCCGCGGCACATTACGCCGTTCCCTTGGTTTCGCTGCGCTTGAGCAGGTAGTCGAGCCCGCCCACTCGAAACCAGCGATATCCGTAGCCTTCGAGAAAAACGCAGTGCTTGCCGTTTTGTGCCGTGCTGTGGTCCTCGTCCAGCACGTTCACGAGCAATTCGCCGGAGCCGTCGCGCAGGCCGACATCGAACGTCACTTCGCAGGGCTCCGCGTTGAAATTATGGAGGAACAGCACCGAGTTGTTCTGCCAATCGTAACGCATTGCCAGGACTGCCCGGTTGCGTGTCGGAAGGATCGTAAAATCGCCCCACCCGACCTCGGGCATTTCCTTGCGCATGCGAATGATGCGCTCCATCCAATTCAGCATCGAGTTCGGATCGCGACGTTGGTTCGCAGCGTTGACGTGCGGGTAGCCATAAGCGCCGGTTTCGATCACTGGGACCACCGGCTTGTCGTTCTTCGTAAAGCCCCCGTGCGGCTCCGTCGACCACTGCATCGGCGTTCGAGCGGCTACCCGCTCGGCAAGGTCGAGATTGTCCCCCATGCCGATCTCATCGCCGTAGCGGACCACCGGCGTGCCTGGAAGCGTGAACATCAAGCTATAGGCGAGCTCGATGTGGCGGCGGTTTCCCGCGAGCATGGGTGCGAGCCGCCGCCTGATGCCGCGTCGATAAAGCTGCATGCGCTTTTCAGGACCGAAGGCGGCAAATACGCGTTCACGCTGCTTTCGGGTCAATCGGCCGAGATCGAGCTCGTCGTGGTTTCGCAGGAACATGCCCCATTGCGCCGTGGCGGGCCGCGGCTTGGTGGCCATGAGCGACTTTGCCAGCGTGCGGCTGTCGGCTGCAGCCAAGGCGTAAAACAATGCTTGATTGACCTGGAAATTGAACATCATCTGCAGGCGGTCGCCATCGCTGCCGAAATACTGCATGTCGGTCTGCGGCAGCACATTCGCTTCTGCGAGGATGATCGAGTCCCCTTGTCGCCATTGCAGAAACTCCCGCAACGTCCTCAGCATCTCGTACTGCTCAACAGGCCTTTTAATTTCAGGTCCTTTGGTGGCGATCACGAAGGGAACTGCATCCATGCGAAATCCCGAGACACCAAGCTGGATCCAAAATCCCATGATCTTCAGGATTTCCGCCTGCACCTCGGGATTCGAGGTGTTGAGGTCGGGCTGAAATTCGTAAAAGCGATGGAAGTACCAGGCCCTCGCCTCACGCGAATACGACCATGTGGATTTCTGAACCCCGGGAAATACCATCCCCTGGCTGCTATTCGCAGGCTTGCTCTTCGACCAGACGTACCAATTCCGGTAAGACGATGCTGGATCACGGATCGCATTCTGAAACCAGGGATGCTGGTCGGAGGTGTGGTTGACGACGAGATCGATGATCACGCGTATGCTTCGCTGTCCGGCCGCATGCGTGAATTCGACGAAGTCTCCGAGCGAGCCGTAGGCCGGGTTGACCCCATAGTAATCGGAGATGTCGTAGCCATCGTCCTTGCCCGGAGAAGGCTGGAACGGCATCAGCCACACGGCCGTGACGCCGAGGCCCTGCAAATAGTCGAGGCGACGCATCAGTCCCCGAAAATCACCGATGCCGTCACCATTCGAATCCATATAGGTTCCGACGGATAAACAGTAGACGACGGCGTTCTTGTACCAGAGATCGTTGATCATTGGTCCATCCGTCGAAAAGATGCAGATTCGAGCGCGAGAACGCTCATCGACTCGTGGGCGATCATGCTCTTCCGGCCCCCCGAATGTGAAATCTTCTCGACCCGAGCGGTTTCACTACAGTTGAGCTGTTCTTCAGTTCGCGGTCGGGGTGCCGTGTTCACCCTGGATGGTATTTTATGAATAGACATCATGAAGCAGATTTGTCAGCATCGCATTTGACCCATTCCGATCGCGGCTTCGGAAACTTCAGTCGCAAGCAAACCGCTTTTGCGGGAAACCGGTAATCCATGACGCCCAGGAAGGAACCATGAGCGCACTCTCGAATCAACGAGTCGCCTATTTCAACGGTAAGATCGTTCCGGAGCGCGAGGTGGTGATCCCCTTTCGCGATCGCAGCTTCACCAAGGGCGACGGCGTTTTCGACATGACGCGTTCTTTCAATGGACGCATCTTCAAGATCGATGAGCACATCGATCGGTTTTATCGCTCGCTGCGCTATACCCAGATCGACTGCGGCCTCAAGCCGAAGAAAATGATCGAGATCAGCGAGGATATTCTCGACCGCAATCGACATCTTCTTGGGCCTGACGAGGATTACTGGATCGCCCAGCGCGTCAGCCGTGGCGTGGACGCGGTCGGTGACGAGGGTTGGGAGCATGTGAAAGCCAACGTCATCGTCGATTGCGTGCCGCTGCCGCACAAGGAGCGCGCGAGGCTCTATCGGGACGGCATGCGCGTGGTGGTGCCGCCGACACGCCGGGTGGCACCGAGCATGCTGAGCCCGCGCGCCAAGATGCACCAGTATATGAACCTGATCCTCGCGGACATGCAGGCGAAGGCGGTTGACGGCGAAGCCTGGTCGATTTTGCTCGACGAGAACGGCAATCTCGCAGAAGGCACCGGCAGCAACATCTTCCTCGTGAAAGACGGCAGAGTTCGGACGCCGCGGGAGCGTTACGTGCTTCCGGGCGTGAGCCGCGCCACCGTGATCGAAGTCGCCGCGAAAATCGGAATCCCGCTCGAGGAAGCTGACGTCGATCTCTACGACGCCTCGACCGCCGACGAAATCTTCGTGACTTCGACCAGCCTGGTCGTGTGTCCGGTTTCCAAGTTCAATGGTGCCGTGGTTGGCGACGGCGTCGTGCCGGGGCCGATCACGAAGCGCTTGACGCAGGCCTATATCGAGCACGTCGACTGCGACTTCGTCCGGCAATACACGCGACATCTGGCCTGAGCCGAAGCGCGCCGCAAGCGAAACGCGCCCGCGTGCGCTCGTCGAAATGCTGCACACAATAGTGAGGCCGAACATCCCCTGTTCGACCGTTCGTTGGTCGCGGGTGAGTGCTCACGCGCGCAGAATCGTGACGGGGAATAAGCGCGAGAGGCGGTGGGGTCGCCGACGTCGCGGTGCAGGGTTTGGGCGTCAGAGGACCGCAACTCACCTTTGGGCGTTTCCGCAATACGACGCGCGGTGAGATTTTGGTTAGATAGGCCCGTCCAGCGCGGCGCAGATCACGTTGAGAAGCGCGTGTCGCCCCTCCCTCACGGCCTGGATGGCACGCGCGAGAGCTTTCGGCAATTCGTCAGGGTCCTCGACCCTTTCGCCGTAGCCGCCCGAAGCCTCGCAAATCTTTTCGAAGGCCGGAAGGCCATCGAGACGCATAAGCGGCTCATTGTTGCTCTTCGCTGTGGCGCCGGAGGGATACATGCTGAGCGTGCTGCGGCGCACCGCATTCCACATCGAATTGTTGAAGAGTACGATGAGGACCGGCAGGTCATGCGTGGCCGCGGCGTAATGCGCCGCGATCGGGTTCGAGAAAAGGAAGGCCCCATCGCCGAGCGCGGCGATGACCAGCCGGTCGGGGGCGGCGAGCTTCGCGCCGAGCGCGGCACCAAAACCCCAGCCGAGCCCCGAAGCCGAGCTCGAGGCAAAAAAGCTGCCAGGAGCCTCGAAATCGCAATGGGCGAGCATCAGCGGATACTCACTGACGACGATTGCGTCCGGACCCTTCACCTCGCCGATGCAATGGCTGATCCAGGCCGGATGCACGGGACGCGTGCGGCGCAGCTTCTCGCGCTGGTGTCCGAGCCTCTCTTGCAGCGCCGCACGCTCGTTGGCGATCCGCTTGCGGCGCTCCACGATACGGCTCTCATCGACGAGAGGTTCGAGTAGGGTCGAGAGCTCGTGCAGTGCCGGAGCGACGAGGCTCTGGATGGCGAGGTCACAAACGAAACCGCGGATCGGCGTGTTCTGGAAGAGCGGGTCGAGGCCGATATGGATCACTTTCGCATTCGGCGGCGGCGAGACGCGACTTGGAATCCACGGCACATCCGATTCGAGGACGAGCACCGCATCCGCCGCTGCGATGCGCCCGGCCGGGTCGAAGCCGAGATGCATTTCATGGCTTGACGCGAGGGAAATGTAACGCGGCGTGAATTGCACGACCGGGAGCGCGAAGCGCGACGCGAAAGCGCCGAGTGCGGCCATCGCGTCGAGGTGGCGGCCCGCATTCGTGGTCACGATCAGCGGATTATCTGCTTTGGCAAGGATATGCGCCGCGTCAGCCAGTGCGCGAGCATCGGCATGGGGCGGAGCCGCTGCCACGCGCCGGCCCGGCTGTTCATACGCGAACTCGGCCGCAGCATTGATCTCTTGGGTCAGTACCTCGCGCGGCAAGGTGAGATACACCGGTCCCGCCGGCTCCGATGCCGCGATGGCGAGGGCGCGATCGACCACCGTCTCGACTTGCGCCCCGTTGCGCAACTCGTAGTCCCATTTGACGAGCTCGCGTAGCATGCCCGCCTGATCGTACATCTCCTGGCCCCAATGGATATAAGCATCGCGCGCCCCGGGAAGGCCCTCCTCGGTCAGCGGCGTCCGTCCGGCAGTGACGAGGATCGGTACGTTCTCGCGCATGGCATTCGCCACGCCGCAAATCGTGTTTGCGGTTCCGACATTCACATGCACCATGACGACAGGGACCTTTCCCGACACCATCGCGTATCCATGCGCCATGGAGATTGCGAGGTTCTCATGGACGGCGAGGATCGGCCGCGGGGCCTTGCCGCCCACCATTTCCGCCTTGGCGAGCGCCTCGATTATGGGTGGGAAATCCGTGCCTGCATTGCCGAAGAGGTATTCGACGCCGCGTTCGGCGAGGAGGGCCAGATAGGCCTCGGCGACGCTCTCGGCGCGCATTGACTTACGAGTCATGTCCTTTGCCTTCCGCTTGCTCAGCCCGCCAGGATGACCGCCTCATCGAGATCGATGTCGATTTCAATCTGCGAGCCTATCGGCGCCGCCGCGATCGCCTCGCCGCCCAGCGCCCGCAATTGCAAGTTGCCGAGCGGACCCGCATCGACGCGCGTCAGGGTATAGGCGCCCTGATAGAGATGCGTCGTTACGCGGCAGCTTACCTTGTTTTGAGCCGAACTTTTGCTCGTGGCGATCGTCAGATGCTCCGGTCTGACGAAAAGATGCGTCTCCTGTCCCTCTGCGATCGTCAATTTCTCGCGCCGGCGCGCGCGGAGCACCACGTGTCCTGCGATCTCGAACACGGCTTCGTCACCTTCGATGCGGCAACGGGCCGGCGGCAATCGGTTGATCTCGCCGATAAAGGAGGCGACGAAGCCGTTGGCGGGAGAGCGGTAGAGCTCGAGCGGGGCTGCGACCTGCTGGATCTCACCGCGCGACATCACGACGATGCGATCGGAGAGGCCGAGCGCCTCTTCCTGATCATGCGTAACGAACACGGTGGTGAGGCCGGTCCGCTCGTGCAGCTCGCGCAATTCGAGTTGCATCGCGCGGCGCAGATTCTTGTCCAGCGCCGAGAGCGGCTCGTCCAGCAAGAGGACCTTCGGCCCGATCACGATGGCGCGCGCAAGCGCGACACGTTGCTGCTGGCCACCCGAAAGTTGGCCGACGCGCCTCGAAGCGAACCCTTCGAGCTTCACCATCTCGAGCGCGCGTCCGACCGCGCGCTCGATCCCAAGTTTCGCCATCTTGCGCATGCGCAGGCCGAAAGCGACGTTTTCGAAGACGTTCATATGTGGAAAGAGCGCATAGCTCTGGAACACCATGCCGGTTTCGCGCCGATAGGGCGGCACAGCCGTCACGTCGCGCCCATCGATGACGATGCTGCCGCCGCTCGGCACATCGAAGCCGGCGATCATATTCAGCAGGGTCGTCTTGCCACAACCGGAAGGGCCGAGCAGGGTCAGGAGCTCGCCTTTCTGGATCGTCAAGGAGAGTTCGCGGACCGCCTGCACCGCGTCGAAATTCTTGCTTACCCTGGTGAGCTCGACGGCAGGCAACGCTTGCGCTTTCATCGACCGCCCTCAATGCACATCGATTGCGAGGATGCGCCGCAGGCCGAGACAGCGGTTTGCGAGGAGCATCAAGGCCGTCGTGAAGATAATGAGCAGCGCCGAGATGGCGGCGATCGTCGGGTCCGTATATTCGCGCACGTAAGTGTACATCGCGACCGGAAGGGTCTGCGTCCGTTGCGCGGTGACATAGAGCGAGGCGGTGAATTCGGTGAGCGACAAAATCGCAGCAAGAAGCCAGCCGCCCACCATGCCCGGCCGAAGGAGCGGCAGCGTCACGCGCTTGAGCACCTCGAAAGGCGAGGCCCCAAGATTGGTGGCGGCACGCTCGAGAGCCGGATCGAGGTTGCGCAGGCTCACATAAACGGTCCGACTCACGAACGGCAAAGTCAGGACGACATGCGTCGCGATGACAACCGCGTAGCTCTGACCGAGACCCAAATCAGCTCCAAGCAGGAGGAAGCCGAAGCCGGTCGTAAAATGTGGAATGATCAGCGGCGATGCAAGGACGGCTTCGAGAGCAGCGCGTCCGGCGAATACGTACCTGTCGACGAGATAAGCGAACGCCGAGCCGATGAGGAGCGAGAGACTCGAGGCAAAGGCGGTAACAATGAGGCCGTTGACGAAGGCGTTCTGGAAGTCCGGATAGGAAAAGGCGCGCTCGTACCATCTGAACGAGAACCCCGAGGGCGGAAATTCGAGGAGCTCGCTCGGACTGACCGAGGTCATCAGGACGACGAACGCCGGGATGGTCATATAGACGAGGATCAGGGCCACGGCGCCCCAGAACAGGGACGCGCGCAGCCCCCTTGCGAGCCGCGCGCTCAATTGATCGCTGCCTTGAGCTCGAGGCGCGAGACGAAGGGATGCATCGAGCCGAGTGAGCCCATTGCGACCGCGAGCGCCAAGAGGCTCAGCACCGCGGCGAATGGGAAGTTGAAAGAGGAAAGCCCTTGCAGGTAGACGAGATTCGATATCATCAGCACCTTGCCTCCGCCGATGAGCTGCGGCGTGGAAAATGCGCTCATCGTCCAGGCAAAGATCACGACGGTGCCTGAGACGACACCCGGAAGCGTCAACGGCAAGGTTACGTGTCGGAACACCTGGGCCGGCCCCGCTCCCAGATTGGCGGCGGCCCGCTCGCAATTGCGATCGACATGGGCGAGCGCCGTCGCGAGAATGATGATCATCACCGGCATCGAGAATTGCACAAGCGCGACGATCACGCCGAAGCGGGTATAGAGCAGGCCGAGCGGTGCGCCGATCAGTCCCGCCGATTTCAGCACAGTGTTGACGAAGCCGTTCGAGCCGAGCACCAGGATCCACGCGTAGGTACGCACGATTTCGCCCGTGAAAAGCGGTGTCACGGCAAGCAGCATGATCAGGCTGCGCAGAAAATCGCTCTTTGCGCGCACCATTGCATAGGCCACGGGATAGCTCAGCAATAACGTGAAGAGCGAGGTCGCCAAGCTGATCAGCAGCGTATCGCCAAGCACCGAAAGATAAATCGGTCGCGCGAGCCGCGCGAAATTATCGAGCGTGAATCCGCCGACCTCGAGCGAACCTGGTGTGAAGACGCGGAACGCATATTGAGCGATCTCGCCGAGCGCCGCGACAAGCAAAACGGCTGCGGCGAGCGAGGGCAAGAAGAACCACAAAAAGAACGGTCGCGGGCGCATCAAGGCCGCCCCGTGTCCGCAGCGATCACTGCATCATGTTCTCGGTGAACCAGTCCTTCCAAACGGGCAAGAGCTTCGCGCGCGTGACGTCGTCGACCACGATCGCCTGCGTCTTCCATTGCTCGGGAGTCGTGAACACGCCAGGCAGTTTCGCGAGTTCGGGGTCGAGCTTCGCCTTTTCATTCATCGCTCCGCAACGATAAATGCCGCAGAGCTTGGCCTGCACCTCCGGATCGAGCGCGATGTTCAAATATTGATAGGCGGCCTCGAGATGTTTCGTGCCGTGCACGATCCCGATCGCGTCGATGCCGACCACGGCCCCCTCCTTCGGGATGGCGATCTTGATCGGGATGCCCTGCTGCATCTGATGGAAGGCATTGATCGACAGCAAAACCTGCACCGGCGTTTCGCCCGACTTCATGAGATCCTGACTTGTGGCGTCCGACTGGTAAAACGCCTTGATCGAGGGCTTCAGCTGCTCGAGGAGCGGTATGCCCAGTTTCCAGTTCTCGGCATTGCCGCCGGCGAGCAGCGCCGCGGCAATGATGATGTGGCTCGGGTCGAAATCCGGCAAGCCGAGCTTTCCTTTGGCTTCGGGCGCCCAAAGATCCTTCCAGGATTTGATGTCGTATCCCGGCGGCATCAAATCGGTGCGGAAGGCCGGCGTGTAGACGTAGGAATAGAGCCCGATATGGTAAGGGCTGCGGATCGCCACCGGGAACAGATCCTTGGCATTCGGGAGCTTCGCCATGTCGAGCTTCTCGAACAGGCCCTCGGACACATAGAGCGCACCTACATGGCTCGTCGTGACTGTAACGTCGCTCTCCGGATGATCGCGATTGATTTTGGCCTTGGTCAACCGATCGATCGTTCCGCCGGTAATGAACTCGACCGGCATTCCGGTGCGCTTCGTGAATTCCTTGGCGATCGCTTCATTGGCGCCGTCGCGGAAATTCCCGCCCCAGATGTCAACGACGAGCTTGTCCTGGGCTCTGACCGGCGCCGTCGCAAGCAGCATGGCTCCGATAGCCAGAACCGCTGCCGACCGTAGTGCCATTCGAGGCCTCCCTATTCGCCGCCAGCGGCAAACATCCTATTTTGGGAAAGATGATATGACTGCCGTCCAAAAGCTGTCAACGCGAGCTGCGCAGCCTGCTCGCGGCGGCCTATGAACTGATTTGCGCCAAGGCGCCGCCGTCGACCGGCAGGGCAACGCCGGTAATGAAGTCAGCCTCGTCGGAGGCGAGGAACAGGGCGGCATTGGCGATGTCGCGCGCCGTTCCCATGCGTCGGCGGAGCGGCACCTTGGCATCGCGCATCGCCGCGACTTCGGCACGGCTTCTGCCGCTCACTCGTGCACGGGTGTCGACCGCCATCGGCGTATCGATCAAGCCGGGAAGGATGACATTGGCGCGCACGCCGTACTCGGCATTCTGCACGGCGAGCTGCTTTGTATACGCGATCATCCCAGCCTTGGTCGCCTTGTAGGTGACGAGCGGGTAATCCTCCCAGGCAGCCGTCGAAGAGATGTTGATGATCGCACCCGCGCGCTGCTGCCGCATGATCGGCAGCACATGCTTGCAGGCCATGACTGCGCCACGGAGATTGATTGCGACGACGCGATCGAACGCCTCCTCGGTGATCTCGAGCGGTGTGGCGTCGCCGCCAGCGATGCTGACCCCGACATTGTTGTGGAGGATGTCGATGCGATCCCAGCGGCGATGCGCCGCTTCGAATGCCTTGACGAGCGTCGCTTCCCTGGTGACATCGGCTTCGTAGGCGAGGCATTCGCCGCCCATTTTCCTGACCAGAGCGGCGGTCTCCTCGGCCGAGGCAAGCCGGTTGTCGACGGCGAGCACTTTCGCCCCTTCCTCAGCAAAACGCAGCGCCGTCGCCCGACCATTGCCCATACCTTCGCCCGGGCTTTGCCCCGCCCCAACGACGATCGCGATCTTTCCGGCAAGCCGCATGGCATCTCTCCAGTTCCGAAGCAGCATTTAAGATCGCAACGAAAGAAGAGGGAAGCCGTAAGCCAGAGCGCCTTGTCCGGAATTCACGTCGACCCTTCGCGGCTACGCCCCTCGCCGGCATGGCCGTGCATGAGCGACAAGAATGGACGGCGTCGAAGCGGCCTCACCTATCGAAGGTCGAGATGCCCGGCATTAGTGTCAAGCAGACCTGCGGCAGAATGATCAGGGGGAATTCCGGCCCGCTAACGTGAATCGAGCATGGCGGCGAGCGCTACAGCATTGTTGTACTCGGTGTCGCGGGACGCGTAGACCAATGTCACGGTTCCCCGTCGCGGCTTGTCTCGCAAAAGCGCATGAGCTTCCGTCCTTGTTTTCAATTCGGCCTTATAGCGCTTGCGGAACTCGGACCATTTTGCGGCGTCGTGGCCGAACCACCGGCGAAGCTCGGTGCTGGGTGCGAGTTCCTTGAGCCAAAGATCGATCGTTGCTTCCGGCTTCTATACGCCGCGCGGCCAGATGCGGTCGACCAAAACGCGATAGCCGTCAGCCGAGGCCGCAGGCTTGGTGCGGAGCATCGCCCTTCAGCCGTTCTTCGAGTTCAGTTTCTCCATTTCTTCGATCGCCAAGATGGAATGAGCATAGGCGCGCCTCCCGCCCGCATCTCGGCAGCGACCCAGATCGCCTCCATCAATTCCTCCTTTGATGCGCCTTGGCGGACCGCGGCCTTCGTGTGACCGCGAATGCAATAGGGACATTGAGTGACATGGGCCACGGCAACGGCGATCAGTTGCTTCGTCTTGGCGGGCAGCGCCCCTTCGGCGAATACCCGTTTGCTCAACGCCTCGAAGGCCTCGTGGATATCGGGCGCAAGCTGCTTACGAAGGTCGGACAAGGCTCGGGAAGACTGGGGATAAATGTCCGTCATAAAGGCTCTCCGATCGTGTCTTTGCGGCGCGCTTCCTCAAAATGCATCGCTGGACTGGTGTACATGGTGAAACCAGGTCCGCAGTCCGCTTCCGCATGCCCCTCCGCTGAGAGTTCTTTCAGCCGATCGTCTGCAGATAAAGATCGCGGTCAGCCCGCGGAAGCGCGCGACGCGCCAGACGCGTGCGAGATCGCAAACCGCATGGCCAGGCTCACGATGACCATCACGACTACGTTAAGGACGAGCGCGATGATCCCTACGTTGATCTCGCGCGCCGCCTCGGGAAGCCAGGGCAGCAGCGTTCCTATGGTCGCGTGCGTCAAGCTGATGATCGCAACCGTGGCGACACCGACCACGATCCCGGCAATCGCCCCCTCGCGCGAAACGAAGCTTTGACGCGTCAGGCTGAGGATCAGGGCGGGGAAGAGTTGGGTGACGAAACTGTAGCCCATCAGCAGCAGCGCCACGATGGTCTCTCCACCGCGAAGTGTGAAATAGACCGCCACCAACGCCACGATGGGGACAAACAGCTTGGCGAGTTTTGAGACCCGCTCGTCATCTGCCGATTTATGAGCTGCGCGGTAAAGGTTGTTGGCAAGAAGAGTGGCCGCCGTCATCAGGATCATCGAGCCCGGCACCAAGGCGGTGAGCACCCCAGTGGCTCCGATGATGCCGACAAACCACGGGTCAAAGGTCTTCACCGAAAGTTTGAAAAGGGCAAGATCGATGTCCGATCCGGTGAGGCCGGGAACCTGAAGGATAGCGGCGAAGCCTACAAAAAACACGAAAAGCAAGATCAATTGATAAAGGGGAAGCACGATCGAATTTTTGCGGATCGCGTTTGCGTTTTTCGCCGTATAGATCGAGCCGAAACTATGCGGCCACATGTAAAAGCCGAGCGCGGTGAGCAAGACCGTCGAGGAGAACCACCAGACGCTTTCGCCATGGTTTGGAAGTGCCGAAAAGCCGGGCTTTGCCTGCTCGACCGCCTCGAACATCGGTCCGATTCCGCCGTAATAATGGACGGGAAGGTAGATCCCGAGAAAAACGACGACGACGAGGATCATCGTGTCTTTCGCAACCGAGGTCCAGGCGGAGCCGTGCACGCCGGACAACATCACGTAAAGGGTAACCGCGGCGGCGCCGATCCAGATTGCAACCGCCGGAGAAATGTCGCCATATCCGGCGATCTCCACGATGATGCCGAGACCTTTGAACTGCAACACCAGGTAGGGAATGAGAGCCACGATCCCGACGAGCGCCACGATGACCCCGAGCGCAGGGCTGTCGTATTTTCGGACGAAGAAATCGGGCTGTGAATAGAGCCTGTTTTCTTTGGCAAAGCGCCAGATCGGCGGCAGCATGAAATACGCGATCACGTAGGCCAACGTCCCATAGGCCAGGATGTAATAGGCTGGCCCTCCCTTGCCGTACGCGAACCCGCTGCCGCCCAGAAAGGTGAAGGTCGTGTAGATCTCGCCGGCGAGAAGCAGAAACACGAAAACTGCGCCAAAACCTCGGCCGCCCACCGTCCACTGCTCGAGGCTCATTTCCTTGCCGCGTCTGGCGAGAACGCCGAGGCATACCGCCGCCAGCACCGCCGCCGCGATGAATATCAGGGCGACGTTCATAGATCACTTCGCCGATTGTCAGGGTCGAGGCCGTAGATCACCGCCATGATGAGTGCGGTAAGCAGGATCCAGGCAACGATCCAGGCGAGCAGAAACGGCATGCCCAGGATGGTGGGCGTCACCCGATTGACGAAGAATGGTCCAATGACCAGGCCGATGAACGGCAGAACGCCAAGCCAATAAGGTCCGCGCATGCATAAGCTCCTACCGACCGGCCCGGGCAGGCTCTCCGCAGGGCGGCCCGGCAGCTTTCGTAAGCGCCACGCCAAAATTCGAAAATCGAGCGATTATTTCGGCGTCGCCAGCCAGAACTCAACACTTGGCGCTCACCGGTTGTTCCACGAGAGCGCTTCACAATGAGATCCAGCCACTCGAGGGCGGGAAGGCCTGCTTCTTCGTGACCGCCGATTAAACATTAGGTCTGCAGCTTCAGGAAGCGGCCGCGAGCGTCGTCAAGGACGGTGGCGGACAGGTTGTCGCCGCGGTGCGCGTGCCTCTCAATAGGGTTGGACGTCCTATGTTTTGCGGGCGCAAAGTCCCGGTGCGCAAGTCCTCACGCTTCCAGCTCGTTTGCGGGCAGGCGCGAACAACGCGACAGCTCAAACCCTGATGTCCACCACAACTCAATTGGGGGAGGATGCCGGCGTCATATTGATCGCCAACGAGACAGCACCAACGGCCATGAGGCTGACAGCCCATGCTCCGTCGAGATTGAACCAGCTCCGCGACACGAACTTGGTGCCCAGATAGTGGTAAACCACCC
>JAFBAK010000024.1 GCA_019247795.1 Hyphomicrobiales bacterium
CCAACCCCAGGACCAGCAGGTCTCGACTGATTTTGGGCGCATTCGCCTGGTTCAGCCGCCGCCATTCGCCGCGCAGTTCTTCGAGGGAAAGCGACCGCAGACGATCGATCTCTCCCTCGATTTGTCGCCTGTCCGGCCCAGCCACGGCTAGACAGCCGGCGGCGCAGAAATGTTCGGCTTCGCCCTTGTTTTGGCGAGTCTAGCTGCAGCTACACGATAGCTGCGCTCGCCATCGGCCTTCTCAGAGTTCAGCGTCAAGCCGAGCTTCTTGCGCACCACCCCGGAGAAGAAGCCGCGGACCGAATGCGGTTGCCAGCCAGTGACCTTCATGATCGCGGCAACCGTTGCACCTTTAGGCTGTCTCAGCAAAGCGAGCACAGCCTCCTGCTTGGTCGCGGCCGCGCTGGAAGATGAGATGATCTTTGCAGGCTTCAGCGGCGGTTGCTTCTGGCCTCTGGCATGCGCAAACTTGCTCTTAGTGCGGCTGTTGTTGTGCGACATTTGTCAGCTCCCTTTCGGTTGTGACGGCAACTGGCGCCATCACTGCCGAAACCCCACAGCGGCGGCATCGCCAGCGGGGCAGGTTCCCGGGACCGGGCCAAAAGGGCACGGCGACACTGACGCTCCAATCGCGCAGGAAGTCCACTCCTTTCTGCGAGATGAGGTCGCTTGTCGACCGGCCTCGCGCTGCGCGGCAATCTCGTCAGGAACCACCAGTACGTCTCCGGATTCGATACTTCGAATCCTTCCAGCCCAGCCAGCTATTTTGCATTTCATATTAGGTACTTAGGCCTGTAGAAACGAGTCCACATTTCCGGTCCTTGTGTAGGCCCGCGCGTTCTTTCGAGCGTATCAGGCGCCGCGAACAGGGTGTTTCCGGCATTTTTTGCGCCTAGTCTCTGTCGCGCATTTTCGAATCTCCGGAATGAGTTCGACCGATGGCGGTTCGTCCGCCGCGGCGAGCGCTGACTAGGGTCTGTACTCGATAGGGATTCCCGTGTGAAGGGAGTTGTGATTCAAGGCTTCCGAATCGAGGGAGGCCTTGATGAGGAAGCAGCTCTATTGGCTGAGCGAGGAAGAGTGGCGTCGGATTGAGCCTTTATTACCGCACGGCCGACGCGGCGCTCATCGTGTGGATGATCGGCGGGTGATCAGCGGTATCCTCCACATGCTGCGTTCGGGGGCGCGCTGGCGCGATTGTCCGCCGGATATGGCCCCCTACACGACGATCTATGACCGCTTCAATCGCAGGAGTCGGCAAGGTATTTGGCTGGCGATGTTCAAGGCAGTGACCGACAACGCGGGCTTATCGATAGTTCCCATGTCAAGGCGCACCGCTGCGCGGCGGGTGGAAAAGGGGGGCCTTCGTAGAAGCCATCGGGTGCTCGCGAGGCGGCCGCACGACCGATCCACGCTCTGACCGACTCGCTTGGTAGGCCTCGGGTGCTACGCATCACACCGGGCAATATGCACGATGTCATGATGGCTCCGGAGTTGGTGTCTGCTGCCGGCCCGATTGAGCGGCTGATCGCCGACAAAGCCTGCGACACCAATCGCCTACGTAGCCTGTTGGCCGAAAATCTCGCCACTGGCTTCTGTCGGCCCAGCGTTCTCCGGAAGGCGCTACCTATCGCGCCTCGATTGTGTCCCTGTCGCCGTCACGGTGCGCTTCTTGCCGTTTGCAGAGATCAAGCCTAGCCTGACCGCCTCGGGGATCGGCGCGGGGCGAGCGCCGTGAAGGGTGGTGTTGCAAAAGCGTAGCGTGGGCGCGGCGCAATACTTGAGGTTGTCACGCAGGGGTGGAGATCCAGCCGACCGTGAACTCCTGGTGTTGATGGCGCAAAGCTGGCTCGAGCTTGCCGATCGCAAGCATGATGGCCACTGGCCTGACTTCCTTCGGCAAACGAAATGTATGAGCGAGTGGTCGCGAGAGGGGCGAGATGGATGACGGGGAGGGTGCGCCGTTACGTGCAGCGGTCGCCATTCCGATCAAAAACGAAAAATCCTGTCTTGCCAGCTGCCTCGATGCCCTTGCCTCACAGCGAGAGGTGACAGGGGCTCGCCTGCCTTGGGGCAGCTTCGGCATTCTTCTCCTCCTCAATAATTGCGACGATGGCACTGCCGATGTGGCGAGGGCCAGGGCACCAGATTTTCCTGCGCCGCTGCGCATAATCGAATGCGACCTTCCGCCATCGCTCGCGCATGCGGGCGGCGCTCGACGTCTCGCTTTAGACGAAGCGGCCAAGTGGCTTGAATGCGCCGGCGGACAGGGCGTGCTTCTAACGACAGATGCCGACAGCCGGGTGGCACCGTGCTGGATCGCGGCCAACCTTGCTGCCTGCGCCCGCGGGGCCAATGCAGTGGCTGGCCAGATCCGACTCGATCCGGATGATGCGGCTCGCTTGCCGAAGCATCTTCAGCGGCGTGGGCGCCTAGAGGCCACTTATGGCAACCAACTTACCGAGATCGCGGCGATTCTCGATCCGCGGCCGCATAATCCATGGCCGCATCATGCAACTGCGTCCGGCGCGAGCCTCGCGGTTACACTCGCCACCTACCGGCGTATCGGGGGCTTACCTCAGCTCGCGCTCGGCGAGGATCGGGGCCTCATCACCGCACTCGAAATGCACGACGCACGAACTCGTTTCGCCCCCGAAATCGAGGTAATCACCTCGGGACGCTTGGTGGGAAGAGCGCCGGGCGGGGTTGCCGATACGATTCGGCTTCGCTGCGAGGACAAGGAGGCGATCTGTGACGAAGCTCTCGAGCCAGTCGAGACCGCTGTCAGGCGGTGCTGGTGGCGCGGCCATTTGCGGCGGATTCATTCTTTGAAACGGTTAAGTCATGAGTCGCCTTCGGTGCCAGAGCTCAGTATCGACTGCAGCGCGGCGCAGGAGCTCTCCAGTGTTACGCCCTTCGGAGAGGTCTGGCGGCGCGTCGAGCGCTTAAGCCCAATGTTGCGCCGCCGTGCATTGCGCCCTCACGAGTTGCCACGATTAATCAACCGTGCGCGCGTTGTCCTGGAAAAGCTGCGATCACTTTCGACTTCGGGTAAGGAGATCGAGCCGGAATTCCTTTGTTCTCTTCTGGATTCTGACGTCGGCATAGGTTGAAGCCTGGTCAATGAACAGCTCGGCGGCACGATCACCCGTCAGAGGGTAATTGGTCGGCCTCGTCCAGTGCACGAGGAGAATGTTGCCGGAACTCGCAAGCGTAGATTTCGCGCGATGAGCGAGCAAGGCCACGTCAGCCTCGTCAAGGTAATAGACGACCTCGGAAAGCACGATCAGATCGAAGATTCGGTTCGGCCATTCCTTTGGGACGGTCATTCTCGCGAAGCGCACCCAAGTCATTTCGGCGCAACGCATTCGGGCGACCGCGAGCGGGGCCGCCGCGATGTCGA
>JAFBAK010000193.1 GCA_019247795.1 Hyphomicrobiales bacterium
CCCGATCTCGCGCAGACCCTGATCCAGCCGGCGAAAAACAAGGTCGACGAGTTCTTGGGCCGCATCGGACGCAGGCCATGGAAGCCTTCCGAGACGTCGGAGAATCAAAGCAAAATGCAAGGCCAGAAGCTCGAAGCGACCTTCGAAAGTATCCGCCACGCCGAAGCGTGTGAACAGGATCGGGCGTCGTGCCAGCGCCGCAACCTTGTCGTGAAGGCGTTCGATCGGCGCCCCGCGACTGCGTCTCACAAATGGCCACATTTTGACTACAAGCCTCGCCAGAAATCTCGGCTTCCCTGCGCCAAAGCCCTGTTCTGCCTGGAGCCTTGCGTTCGCACGACGGCCGCGTTACCGCAACCCGCGTCAGACTTCCCGGAAGGGAGATGGGAGATCCTCAGGTGAAAGCAAGCTTTCGTGCATCGCAAGTGCCGCATCGAGCCGGAAAGGCCATTGCGGGGCATCGCCTTGCTCTTGCGATGCTCGCCACGGCGCCGCTCGTCGCTTGCGACCAGCTTCCCGCCCTCCCCTCGCTCAATTCATTCACGCCGGGCCCGATCTTCACGGGCGGCCAGACGCTCACCCATGGTTATGTGTTCGACGACAAGGTGATCGACGAGATCAAGCCGGGCACCGATGTTCAGGTCGTCCTGCAGAAGCTTGGGCAGCCGAGCACCGTTTCCACCGTCGGCAATCAGACCTTCTACTACACCTCCCAGACGACGTATCAGCGCTTCCAGTTTCAAAAGCCTTCGGTCATCGATCAGCGTGTCTTTGCCGTTTATTTCGACAAGAAGTTCAAGGTCGAGCGCCTCGCCAATTGGGGGATGCAGGACGGCAAGGTTTTCGATTTTATCAGCCGAACCACACCTTCGAGCGGCGCCGAGCAGAGCCTGTTGCGGCAGATCTTCAACGGCACGACCAAGTTCAACCCCTTCGGAGGGTAACCGCCCCGGAGCGGCTCCTCGCATGACCTGAAAATGGCCGCTGCCTGATCAAGCAACCCCGCGATCACTCGCGGGGTTTTTCTTCACCCTACATGACGAAGATTGTCACCCCGCATGCGCCAGAATGGCGAGCAGAAGCAGGGCGACGATGTTGGTGATCTTGATGGCCGGATTGACGGCGGGGCCTGCCGTGTCCTTGTAAGGGTCGCCGACCGTATCGCCGGTCACCGAGGCCTTGTGGGCGTCGGAGCCTTTGACATGGGTGACGCCGTCCTTGTCGACGAAACCGTCCTCGAAGGATTTCTTGGCATTGTCCCACGCGCCGCCTCCCGAAGTCATCGAGACCGCGACAAAAAGGCCATTCACGATCACGCCGAGGAGCGAGGCGCCGAGAGCAGCGAACGCCGAGGCCTTCGATCCCGAAATGAAGTAGACGCCGAAATAGGCGACGAAGGGTGCGAGCACCGGCAGGAGCGACGGCACGATCATCTCGCGGATCGCGGCCCGGGTGAGCATGTCGACAGCACGCCCGTAATCAGGCCTGTCCTTGCCCTCCATGATGCCCGGTTTTTCGCGAAATTGTCGGCGCACCTCGATCACGACGGAGCCCGCGGCGCGTCCCACTGCGGTCATCGCGATGCCGCCGAAGAGATAAGGGATGAGGCCGCCGAAGATGAGGCCGGCCACCACATAGGGGTTCGAAAGATCGAAGGAAACCGAGCCCATATCCTTGAAGTAAGGAAACCTGTCGGGATTGGCTGCGAAAAAGCTCAGGTCATTCGAATAGGCGGCGAAAAGCACCAGCGCGCCAAGCCCCGCCGAGCCGATCGCATAACCCTTGGTCACGGCCTTGGTGGTGTTCCCGACCGCATCGAGCGCGTCGGTCGCGTGGCGAACTTCCTTGGGAAGGCCGGCCATCTCCGCAATGCCGCCCGCATTGTCGGTGACGGGGCCGAAGGCATCGAGAGCGACGATGATGCCGGCAAGCCCGAGCATCGTGGTCACTGCGATCGCGGTGCCATAGAGACCGGCAAGCTGGTAGGTCGCGATGATGCCGAAAACGATCACCAGTGCGGGCAGCGCGGTCGCCTCGAGCGAGACTGCAAGCCCTTGAATCACATTGGTGCCGTGGCCGGTGACAGAAGCCTGGGCGATCGAGACGACAGGCCGCTTTCCGGTTCCCGTATAGTACTCGGTGATCCAGACGATAAGCCCAGTGACGATGAGCCCGACGATACCACACAAGAAGAGATTCGTGCCGGTGATCACATGCCCGCCCGCTTGCCCCATCTCGCCCCATCCGATGAGGAAGTGGGTCGCGATGGCCAGGCCGACGATCGACAGCACGCCCGCAGCGATGAGGCCCTTGTAAAGGGCGCCCATGATCGAGCCGGAAGGTCCGAGCCTGACGAAAAACGCGCCGACGACGGAGGTGACGATGCAAGCCGCGCAAATGGCGAGCGGGTAGACCATCGCCGGCCCGAGCCGCGCCGGGTCGGCGCCGAAGAAGATCGCGCCGAGAACCATGGTGGCGACGACCGTCACCGCGTAGGTCTCGAAGAGATCGGCGGCCATCCCGGCACAGTCACCGACATTGTCGCCGACATTGTCGGCGATCGTCGCGGGATTGCGAGGGTCGTCTTCCGGAATGCCGGCTTCCACCTTGCCGACGAGATCGGCGCCGACATCGGCGCCCTTGGTGAAGATGCCGCCCCCAAGTCGGGCGAAGATCGAGATGAGCGACGCTCCAAAGCCGAGAGCGACGAGCGAATCGACCACCACGCGGTCATTCGGCGCAAAGCCACCGATCTTCGTCAGGACCGAATAATATCCGGCCACGCCCAATAGCGCGAGGCCTGCGACCAGCATTCCGGTGACCGCGCCGGACCTGAAGGAGATGTCGAGGCCTTCGGCGAGCGATTTGGTGGCGGCTTGCGCCGTGCGCACATTCGCACGCACCGAGACATTCATGCCGATGAAACCTGCCGCGCCCGACAAGATGGCGCCGATCAGGAAGCCGATGGCGACTTTCCAGCCGAGCAGGACCCCGATGACGATGAAGATCACGATGCCGACCGCGCTGATCGTGGTGTATTGCCGCTTGAGATAGGCCTGGGCGCCTTCCGCGATCGCTCCCGCGATCTCCTGCATGCGCGCGCTTCCCGCATCCAGGGCCATGACCGATTTCACGGTCACGATGCCGTATATGACGGCGATAAAGCCGGCCAGGATGATCAACGCCAAAGTCATAAGCTCTTCTCCAGAAGGGTGATCGCGTGAGCTTCGTCCGAGCCCCGAAGAGGGCGCGTGAATGGACGACGCGGAGGGAATTGCCCCAAAAACTGCCGCCCTTTTGCCAAACTTGACGCGGGCGTGCAACCGGGAAGCCGAGGAGCAACGAGCTCGCGGGGTTGCCGCTCAAGCCAAAGCGAGGCGATGGGCGCGCCTCGAGGCGAAAATGAGGATCACTCCGAGGAGGGCTGCCGGAAAGGCGGCCGCCGCGATACCAGCCCAGCCGAAGAGGTCGAGGAGAACCCCGGAGAAATAAGCGGCGAAGGCCGTCCCGCCGAAGACGACGAAATCGTTCGTCGCCTGAACCTTGGCGCGCTCCTCGGGACGCGTGACGCTGGTCACGGCCGCCGTGGCCGAAAGGAAGGCGAAGTTCCAGCCCACGCCCAAGAGGAACAGCGCGACCTCGAAATGGAGCACGCTGATTCCGGCTTCGGCCACGAGCCCGCAAAGGAGAAAGATGGCGCAACCGACGAGGCCGATGCGGAGGATGCCGAAACGCGAGATCAGATGGCCGGTGATGAAGCTCGGCGCATACATGCCGACGATGTGCCATTGGATCGCAACCGTGGCGGTGGTCACGGGAAGTCCGCAGCCCACCATGGCGAGCGGCGTCGAGGTCATGATGAGATTCATCACCCCTTGTGAAATCATGCCGAGCAGCATGGCGGCAGCGAGCCGCCCATCGGCCAGGATCTCGCCGATGGGACGACCGTTCCCTTTGGGTCGCTCCTGCGCCGAGGGGGCGCGCAAGGCCAAAAGGACGAAGAACGCGATGGCCGCGACAGCTGCCTGGGCGAGATAGGTCGCGGCGAACACATGGGGCAACCAGAGGTCCTGCGTGAAGTTCACGAGCTTTGTGCCCACGAAGGCCGAGGCGACGCCACCGCCGAGCGTCAACGCAATGGCACGCGGACGATAGGCGGGCGTCGCGGTATCGGCTGCCGCAAAGCGGTATTGCACCACGAAAGCCTGATAGGCGCCGGCTGAGAATGTCGCGAGGCAGAAGAGCGGAAAACTCCCATGCACGATGGCGGCCGCGCCGATGAGACCTGCGAGAACCCCGAAGAGCGCACCACCCGCAAACCCGTTCCGCCGGCCGAAACGACGCATGGAGAAGGCGGCCGGAAAGGTCGAGGCGGCGGTGCCCAGGACGAAGGTGAGCACCGGGATGGTCGCGAGCTTCATCTCGCCCGTGAGGGCTCGCCCGACGAGCCCGCTCGTCGCGATCACGACGCTGGCATTGGCGCCTGCGAGCGCGGCGGCGGCCCCGAGTATCCAAGCATTGTATCGCGCAAGGCGGTCACCCGCGTCCTTCACCACAGCCATATCGTCGCGATCCTTAAGGGTGTTCTCGTTTCACGATGGGAGGATGCAGGGAGCCAAGCCCAGGCTTCGAGCGCTTTTGCTTCTGGCCCGACGGCACCCGATGGCAAAATCACGAGAGCGTCAACGATATGGGCTTCATGGCAGCCATCCCGCCGACGGAGAGGGTCCCTCCAGCACGTTCGGCTATGAGCTTGGACACAGGCGAGGCGATTTCGCTATTCTCGATCCGGACACCGCACGCTGGAGAAGGCAATGTCAAAAAATCTCGTCTCGACGGACTGGCTGCACGAAAATCTCAAAGCGCCGGACGTCGCGGTCATCGATGCCTCTTGGTATCTGCCGGCGCAGAAGCGTGACGGAAAGGCCGAATACCTTGCCCGGCACATTCCAGGAGCGGTGCATTTCGACATCGAGGAAATCAGCGACCACAGTTCATCGCTGCCCCATATGATGCCGCCTCCTGAGCAATTCGCGCAGCAGATGGGCAAGCTCGGCATCGCCGACACGATGAGGATCGTGGTCTATGACGGCGCTGGTTTGTTTTCCGCGCCGCGCGTCTGGTGGATGCTGCGCGTGTTTGGGGCGGGTGACGTGCATATCCTCGACGGCGGCTTGCCCAAATGGTCGAACGAATCACGGCCGATTGAAAGCGGTCCCGTCACGCGGGCGCCCGCGCATTTCCGGACGCGCTTCGATGCGAATGCGGTCGCCGATACGCGCCGCGTGCGTGAGGCGCTGGAAACGGGAGCCGCGCAGGTCGTCGATGCGCGCTCAGCCGAACGTTTCACGGGCGATGCGCCCGAGATCCGCCCCGGCATCCCGAGCGGGCACATGCCGGGCGCGCTGAACGCCCCCTCCTCCACCTTGCTCGATCAAGGGCGCCTGAAATCGCCCGAGGCCCTCACCAAGGTGCTCGAGCAGGCAGGCGTCGAGAGCGACCGCCCGGTGATCACGAGCTGCGGCTCGGGCGTCTCGGCAGCGATCATCTCGCTTGCGCTCGACGAACTCGGCCGTCCGGCGCAAGCGCTTTACGACGGCTCCTGGACCGAATGGGCTTCGACGAAGGGTATGCCGGTCGCGACCGGCGCCGCGAAGTCGAGAGGCGGCAAACGCTGATACTCTATTCGGCCGGCGGCAGATGCGGTGTCGCAGAAGGGGCGATCGCCTTCCAGCGCGCCTGGATCAAGCGCCAGGCCTTCACGAAAGGAAGAAAATAGAGGGCGCGCACAGAGTGGTATTCGGCCTCCTCGATGCCGTTCATCCCGATCTGGACGGCCTCGCGGCGGTCCACGGCATAAAGCGTGCCGAAAAGCCAATCCCAGATTGCGAAGACGAAGCCGAGATTCTTATCCCAATGGCGACGCGCGACGGAGTGATGCAGCTGATGATGGGCCGGCGAAACGAAGAGCTTTCCCCAGATTCCCTTGTAAGGGAGCCAGACATGCGAATGACGCAAATGGAAACCGAAGAAGTAGAAGATCGCCACGAGAATGTTGAGCTGCATGACGCCGAACATCTGCGCTTGGGATCCGAAGAGGAACCGGCAGAACGCGAGCACGATGCCCCCGCAAATGGCCGAGCACACGATATTCAGCGCATCGTCGAGAGGATGAACCCGCCCGGCCGTGAGGGGAGTGAGCACCTCGGCCGAATGATGCACTTTATGAAATTCCCAAAGGATCGGGATCTTGTGGAGGAGCCAGTGCGCAAACCACAGGCCGAAATCCATCGCGAGCGCGAACACCAAGGTCGTGATGAAGATCGCGACATAGGAGGGCACCGCAAGTTCGGGCGAGCGCGCAATCGAGTTGATGAGGAAGCTCACCACTTCGACGCATGAGGAACTCACGGCGATCAATGCCGCGAAGGCCACCGCGAAGAGGAGCTTGTTCACGAGAAAAAAGCGGTAATCGGCAAGCGCCGAGCGATGCGCGTAGATCTCCTTCGGAAAAAGGTAGCGAAAGAGACCTTCCTCCGCGAGCTCTGGGTCATGGCGCGATTCGAAATAGAAAACCATGCAGCCGATCGCCAAGGAGATCGCCACATAAAGCGCAAACCAGCGATTCGTCGGATCCTGAAACATGCCGACGAAGGCAAAAGCCGGATTTGAGCCGTTTACGAATTCGGGCATGTCGGTTGCTCGTCCTCGATTCGATTCATCTCTGAACAAGCGTCGAGGAGGCTTCGCCTCGCTGTTCCGACCGAAACTCGATCGGAGCTCAACACCCTCCCCTCCAAGCGGCGAGAATGCCCGAGGATGTTTTCCCAAGGCTGACGACAGCGATTCAAATGCTCCGGATTCTTTGTCTTTTGCGCCTTTTGCCTATCTTTTTTCAATGCGAGGGCGAGCTTCCCGATCATGGATCAAGCGCCAGACCCAAGATGAAGCCTCCCCCTCCCTGCAAAGGCGACCCGCTCTCCGCGAGATGAATACGGACGCTTATCAGCGCCCTTTGGCCGTCTGTGTGATCAGGTTCGCGAGAGCGTCATTCCCCGAACTTGGCCCGCGTGAAGCCTTGTCGCCGGTTTGCGACCTCGCGGCGGAGGGCTTGATCGATGCCGGAGGCATGGGGCCTGTTTCGCTGATGATGTCTGCGAGCGGGTCACGCTCGACATGTCGCGCGATCGCCGCTTTGACGACGGGAGTTGAGCCCCCATCGATACGGCCGAGCGCAGTCGGACGCGAAGGCGGCAGCGCGGAATCGACCTCCTGTGCCGCCGTCGGCGAGGTCGCAGGAGCGGCGATGCCACCCGGCGATGCGGCGGGCGGGGCGGCAGGGGGCTCGCCTCCGCCTCTTTTGGGAAGCGCAGCGCTAGCCTGGGGGGCGAGCGCGGCCTGGTGAAAGAGCGGCGCCGGGTGACGGTCCGACTGCATCCACAGCGCGTTGATCGAAATCACGACGCCGAGCCCACCAAAAAGAAACAGCAAGGCGACGGTTCCCGGACGGGCAAGGGCAAAAGCTGCCGCTCGTCGGAAGGCGATGGATGTGAGCGATTCCTGAGCGCGCGAGCCTGTCGCTGAGTTCTTCCTCGATCTCGTGGCGGAAAGCATGTCTGGGTTCCTCGGGAGGGCGTTTCGGGGCTATGCCGTGACCGTCAGGCGACAGCCTGAGCCACGGAAGGGCGCGACCGCGCATCGATGCGCGGGATGGACAAGACTGATGGTGCCTCCTCGGCACGCTCGGCGGGCAATCGTACGCTGACGCAGGTGCCGGCTCCAGGCGTGCTCTCGATTTGCAACGAGCCGCCATGAAGGCCGACGAGACCGCGTACGACCGAAAGGCCAAGCCCCGTCCCCTCATAAGGCCGATCGTACGAGGATTTCGCCTGAAAGAAGGGATCGCCGAGCCGCGCCAGATCGCTCGCTGCAATCCCGATGCCCGTATCGTCGACGCTAAGCTCGATCAGGGAGCCGATGCGACGAAGCTGCACTTTCACACGGCCTCCCTTCGGCGTGAATTTGACGGCGTTGGACACGAGGTTGATGACAATCTGTCGGCAGGCGCGCTGGTCTCCCTCGAAGGCGACGCCTTCCATCGGCGCAATGGTGGTGAGGCGCACACCACTTTCGGCACTTTTCACATCCACGATGGCACAAGCCGATCTGACGAGCTCCGCAAGATCGAAGCTTTCCAGCTTGAGTTCGAAACGACCGCTCTCGATACGCGATGCGTCGAGAAAGGAATTGACCATGTCGAGGAGATGCGCGCCGGAGGCATGGATGATGCGGGCGTATTCGCGGATTCTTGCAGGATCTTTCGGAGCGAGGTCCGGGTTGGACAACATCTCCGAGAAGCCGATGACCGCGTTGAGCGGCGTGCGCAGCTCGTGGCTCACCGTGGCGAGGAAGCGGCTCTTCGACCGATCGGCTTCCTCCGCGCCGATGCGCGCGCATTCGAGCTCTTCCTCGTGCGCCTTCTGCTCGGTCACATCACGCATCACTGCCACAACCTCGATGTGATCGTCTGCGAGCGATTCACAAAGCGCCGGGTAGGCGCGCAGATCCGCCCAGATGAAACGAGCTTCGGCGAGATTGACGCGACGGGCCGGCACAGAAGGGCGCGGCGCATTCTCCTCGCGCAATCGCACGATGGCGCCGGCGGGTTGCCGTCGCGTTTTCGCGTCCGTCAATGCACGAAGAAAAGCTGCACGATCGGCGACATGGACCCGCTGAAACAAGCCTTGCCCGATGAGTTCACTTGGATCGACGCCGAGCAGGGCATGCGAGGCGCGTGAGGCGAATGTGCAGGCGCCGGTCTCATCGTGGCGAGTGAAGAGATCGCCCAAATTCTCAAGAAAGAGACGGTTGCTTTCGCGCAAGCGCAAGAGAGCGTGCTCCGCCTTTGCAACCCGATCATTCGCTTTCAGGATTTTCGAAATCGCGACCGCTAATGCCGTGACGAGGAGCACCGGACCGACGATGACGGAAGAAGGAGCAGGGTTCGGCATCCAGCCGCAAAGTGCGACGCTCGCGAGCGCCACAGCGCCGGTAACGGCCGCAAGGCTGATCAGGATCGATTCGCGTCGCGAGGGACGCTCGAGCGCCACCAGGGGGGCAAGCACGAGCCAGGCGGCGACGGGCGAGAAGATTCCGCCGGAAAAGCACGCGGCCACCGTGACGGCGCCAACGAGTAGAAGAGCGCAGAGGAGCCGCGCGGCATCGAGCCATCCCCCGCGGGCGGCAAGAAGGGCGAGAACCATGGGCGCGATCAAACCGAGAAGGAGCGCGAGCTCCAAAGGGTCCGGGCCGTCTCCGAACACGAAGAAGATCGGAATGAGGATCGCCGCGAATATGCCCGTGAGCATGCGAGAGGCCACGAATTCAATGTCGGTGGGTGCACGGCCAGCGCCCGCTGCGACCGAGGGATGCGCGACGCGTTCGGCGAGTGCACGAAGCAAGCGCTGCAAGAAA
Source organism: Hyphomicrobiales bacterium (assembly GCA_019247795.1). GTDB lineage: Bacteria > Pseudomonadota > Alphaproteobacteria > Rhizobiales > Beijerinckiaceae > GAS188. Next base: position 9,475 of record JAFBAK010000193.1, read on the forward strand.
GATCGACACAACACGGCGGAACGCGACGCCCATTCTTTTTTGACCTGGCGCAAGCTCGCAAACAGGGCTTAAGCGTTGCCTAATCGTTCTGCACGCCAACGTCAGAATTGGCCTTTCAATCCGAAAAGCCGCGAAAATGGTGAAGAGATACTTTCGTGAGTTCTCGATGAAAGCCGCGATTGAGGGTTTATAAAGCAAAGGGTTCAAATTTGCTTCAAATTCGAGCCATCCCCTTCCCTGCATGTTGAAAGTTTTACCCTTATGTGAGCTTGCGGTGGACGGAAAAACGAGTCGTCTCGAGAAGAGCTTCCATGTGGTTTCTCGTCCGTGCCGCTTTTTGCATTGGGCTCGTTTACTCCCTGACGCCCGACGCCGACGTTGCGCGTGATGCGCGTGCCCTGCCGGCGGCGCTCACTCAATCGGCCGCACCTGCGTTCCGCCATTCGGCGGATGGTGCGGTTGCCGCTTGTTTCAAGGACCCGAGGCTTTGCCTTGAGGCGGCTCAGCTTCTCGCAAGCTCCATGGTGGAAACTCGTGCCTTGCCTGAACCAGCAGGGGCCGCGGAGGCCCATGTTGCGTCGGACACGCTGACCGCGACCGATCGAGCAACGCCCTGGCGCGGTCCGAAAGAAACTCGCGGCTCGACGCACCTTCGCGGCGCCTCGCGACCCCCCACCTGATTTTTCCAAGATCAGTCCATGCAATCGAACGGGGTTGGTTCCAAACCGGTCGGCGGGGTTCACTCACAGGCGAGTGGAAGCTCGGGGGTGTCATGTGAGCCTGCGACTTCGTATATGAGCCTTGAGCCTTTCGCCCGTTTAAAGTCACCAAGCCTCCATGACGCAAACGATCGACGACATCCTTTCCGACTTCGAGCTTTTCGACGATTGGGACGATCGCTACCGCTACCTCATCGATCTCGGTCGTCGCCTCGAGCCTCTTCCGGAGACCTCGAAAGGGGAAACCAACAAGGTTCGCGGCTGCGCGAGCCAGGTCTGGCTCGAAACGCGTCGCGAGATCGGCAGCGACGGCAAGACGCGCCTCTTCTTCAAGGGCGACAGCGACGCCCATATCGTGAAGGGCCTG
>JAFBAK010000195.1 GCA_019247795.1 Hyphomicrobiales bacterium
TTGAAGGTCGCCTTCACGGGGCCAATGGCGAGCTTCGCCGTCGCGCGGAACGCCGTGTCCCCTTCCTTCACCAGCTCCTGGCAGCCGGGAATGCAGGCCTTGAGCACATCGGGATCGTTCAATTTTTCCCACACCACGCCTCGGGGCGCAGGGAGGTCCACCTCGCCGGTCATGCTCATGGCCATCGCGGCCTCCTTTTGCAAAATGAACGCAGACGCAAACAGACTAGCGGCATTCGCGCGATCCACATAGCCCGGCGCCTCCCTGGCTTCTACGGTGCGACTGCGGTTCCTGCCGTCCGATGACGGTCCCATGTGAGGCTCAAGTTTTCGTGTTTCCTTTCCGGCGCCAGTTGCGCGAGGGCAGCGGCGTTGCTACGACATGGCTGCGTTGCAGAAACCTGGCGCGGTTCTTGGAAACGATGCTTCGTGAAGCGTGCGCTTCGCGAGCGAAGCTTCGGTGCCGACCGAGACCAGGTCATCGAGGGGAGTGAAAGCCCAGCATGGCAGTGTTCATCCAGCAGCTCATCAATGGGCTGACGCTTGGCGCCATCTACGGTCTCATCGCCATCGGCTACACGATGGTTTTCGGCATCATCGGCATGGTGAACTTCGCGCATGGCGATCTGTTCATGGTGTCCGCATTCATCGCGCTCATTGTCTTCGTGCTGCTCACCTCGGTGCTGGGCATCGGCTCCATCGCACTCGCCCTTTTGATCGTGCTCGTCGTCGGCATGCTGCTCACCTCGCTTTGGGGGTGGGCGATCGAGCGGGTCGCCTATCGACCCCTGCGCGGCGCCTTCCGTCTCGCCCCGCTCATCTCGGCGATCGGGGTGTCGATCTTCCTGTCCAATTTCGTGCAGGTGATCCAGGGTGCGCGCAACAAGCCGACGCCACCGATGATTCGCGATGTGATCGTCCTGTTCGAGAGCCAGGGCTACACGGTGGCGCTGGCCTACAAGCAGCTGATGATCATGGTGGTCACCGCGATACTGCTCGCGGCCTTCTGGTATGTCGTGCAGAAGACGCCGCTCGGGCGTGCGCAGCGCGCCTGCGCGCAGGATCAAAGGATGGCGGCGCTCCTCGGCGTCGATGTCGACCGGACCATCTCGCTCACCTTCGTGATGGGCGCAGCGCTCGCGGCGGTCGCGGGCACGATGTACCTCGTCTATTATGGGGTGGTGTCCTTCTCGGACGGCTTCGTGCCGGGCGTGAAGGCCTTCACCGCGGCGGTGCTCGGAGGCATCGGCTCCCTTCCTGGCGCCGTTCTCGGCGGCATTGTGATCGGGTTGATCGAGACGCTGTGGTCCGCGTATTTCTCGATCGAGTACAAGGACGTGGCGGCGTTCTCGATCCTCGCCATCACCCTGATCTTCCTGCCGCAGGGCCTCCTCGGCAAGCCCGATGTCGAGAAGGTCTGAGCGCGATGGCAGTGCTTTCTCAATCGACTGCGGCGGGCGCCGAAGCGCGCGTTCCCGACCGTTTCGTCTCCGCCTCGAAGGATGCGGGCTTTGCGGCGCTCGTCACGCTCGGGCTTTGCGTTCCGCTCGTCACCCTGCGCACGGATTCCGAGGAAGGCGGCGAGCTCATCCTTGTCCCGCGGCTCGGCCTCACCGCGGCGTTGTGCCTTGCGATTTTCTTCGCGCGGCTCGGCTATCTCCTGCTTTGGGGGAAGGAAGCCCGCGCCGCACGCCAGCCGACCTCCCGCAAGGAGGCGATCAAGACGGTCGCCACCCCGCGTCACAGCCTGACGACCATCGGCCTCCCGATCGCGCTCGGCTTCGCCATTGCTTATCCGTTGCTGGTCACCGTGATCAATGGCGGCCTGTCAGAGGCGCGCTACTGGATCGACCTTGGAATCCTGGTGCTCACCTACGTCATGCTGGGCTGGGGACTGAACATCGTGGTCGGGCTCGCGGGACTCCTCGATCTCGGCTACGTCGCTTTCTACGCGATCGGCGCATATTCCTACGCCATTCTGTCGACCACCTTCCACATCTCCTTTTGGGTGTGCCTGCCCATCGCGGGCATGCTCGCGGCGACCTGGGGCGTGCTGCTCGGCTTCCCGGTCCTGCGTCTGCGAGGTGACTATCTCGCCATCGTAACCCTCGCCTTCGGCGAGATCATCCGCCTCGTTCTCATCAACTGGGTGCCGGTGACGAATGGCGGTGCCGGCATCGCGTCGATCCCGCGCGCGAGCTTCTTCGGTCTTCCATTCAACGACGACGATGACGGGTTTGCGGCGTTCTTCCATCTCGAATTCTCGCCGATGCATCGGATCGTCTTCCTCTTCTACTTGATCCTGGCACTTGCCACGCTGACGAGCATCGTCACGACACGCCTGAGACGGCTGCCGGTCGGACGGGCCTGGGAAGCGCTTCGCGAGGACGAAATCGCCTGCCGCTCGCTCGGCATCAATACCACGACCACCAAGCTCAGCGCGTTCGCGACAGGGGCCTTGTTCGGTGGCCTCGCCGGCTCCTTCTTCGCCGTGCGTCAGGGCTTCGTCAGCCCCGAGAGCTTCAACTTCCTCGAAAGCGCCATCATCCTAGCGATCGTGGTGCTCGGCGGGATGGGCAGTCAGATCGGCGTCGTTATTGCCGCGGCGGTGATGATCGCCGGGCCCGAGATGCTGCGCAATCTCGGATTTCTCAAAGCGATCTTCGGCGAGAATTTCGACCCGAGCGAGTATCGCCTTTTGATCTTCGGCCTCGCCATGGTGGTGATGATGATCTGGCGACCCCGCGGTCTCGTCTCGACGCGCGAGCCGACGGTTTTCCTGAAGGAGCGAAAATCCATCTCCTCCGACCTCGTGAAGGAGGGTCACGGATGAGAGGCGAGACCCTCCTGCGCGTCGAGCATTTGACGATGCGCTTCGGTGGCCTCGTCGCGGTGAATGATCTTTCCTTCACCGCCAAGGCCGGCGATATCACGGCGCTCATCGGCCCAAACGGCGCCGGCAAGACCACCGTCTTCAATTGCATAACCGGTTTCTACAAGCCGAGTGAAGGGCGTGTGGCCCTCGCCCATGGCGGAGAGGCCGCCTTCGCGGCGATCGAGGAAGCGACGGAGAAAGGGGCGCGCACGCTCAGCGTCGGCGATGGCGCCATCCATCTCCTCGAACGCATGCCCGACTATATCGTCACCCAGCATGCGCGTGTCGCACGCACCTTCCAGAACATCCGCCTGTTCTCGGGCATGACCGTGCTCGAGAACCTTCTCGTGGCACAGCACAATCCGCTCATGCTCGCTTCCGGGTATTCGGTGCTCGGCATTCTGGGCCTCTCCTCCTACACGACACGCCAACGAGAGGCCGTAGAGCTCGCCAAGGCGTGGCTCGAAAGAATCGGGCTCACCGAGCGGGCGGATGATCCGGCCGGCGACCTACCTTACGGCGCGCAGCGCCGACTGGAGATCGCACGCGCCATGTGCACGAAGCCCATCCTCCTTTGTCTCGATGAGCCGGCGGCGGGGCTCAACCCGCGCGAGAGCCTCGAGCTCAACACGCTGTTGCGCGACATCCGCGACCGCGACGAAACCTCGCTGCTCCTCATCGAGCACGATATGACCGTCGTGATGGAAATCTCCGACCACGTGGTCGTCCTCGACTACGGCGTGAAGATCGCCGACGGCTCACCCGAGCAAGTGAAGAATGACCCCAAGGTGATCGGTGCCTATCTCGGCGTCGAGGACGAGGAGGTAGCCGCGGTCGAGGCCGAAGTCGAGGGACGCGCATGAGCACGCCGTCAGCGAATGGGCAAGGCGCCTCCCTCCTCTCCGTACGCGGGGTCAAGGCCTTCTACGGCAACATCATGGCCTTGCGCGGCGTCGACATCGACGTGAACGAGGGCGAGATCGTCACGCTGATCGGCGCCAACGGGGCCGGCAAATCGACCTTGATGATGACGATCTTCGGTCGCCCTCGCGCGCGTGAGGGCCTGATCCATTATGCCGGACACGACATCACAAATCTGGCGACGCACGAGATCGCGCGGCTCGGTGTCGCGCAATCTCCGGAGGGGCGGCGCATCTTTCCCCGGATGAGCGTTCTTGAAAACCTGCAGATGGGCGGGGCGCTCGATGGCTTCGCGCATTTCGACGAGGACATCGATCGCGTCTTTTCGATCTTTCCACGTTTGAAGGAGCGCGCCAACCAGCGCGGCGGCACCCTGTCGGGCGGCGAGCAGCAGATGCTCGCCATCGCGCGCGCGCTGATGACGCGTCCGAAGCTCCTTCTGCTCGATGAGCCGTCCCTCGGCCTTGCGCCTCTGATCGTGAAGCAGATCTTCGAGGTCATTCATGAGCTCAACTCCAAGAGCGGCATGACCGTATTCCTCGTCGAGCAGAACGCTTTCAACGCGCTCAAGCTTGCTCACCGCGGCTATGTGATGGTGAACGGCGCGATCACGATGAGCGGCACCGGCAAGGAGCTCTTGGCGGATCCCTCCGTGCGCGCCGCCTATCTCGAAGGCGGGAGACATTGATGCAGGGCATCTTGTACGACGATTTCTCCGTCTGGATCTTCGTTCTCGTGACGCTGATCATGGGCGGCGCTGCCGGCTTCTCGACGGGAAGAGCCATCGCCCAGACCTGGCGACCCGGCTGGCACCTCGTCGTTTCGGCCCTGGCGCTCGGCGTCGCGGTGCGCTTCATTCATTTCGCGCTCTTCGATGCAAGCTTTCTCACGTTCCAGTATTATTTCATCGACACTCTTTTGGTGTTGCTCGCCAGCTTCGTCGGTTTTCGTCTCACGCGCGTCAAGCAAATGACGGGGCGATATCGTTGGCTTTACGAGGCGACCAGCATCTTCACCTGGAAATCCATCCACCCTCGAACGGATGGAGCCCGCCTTTCGTGATCATCGCCTTCGCGCGAAGCGTTTCGTGCGTTTTGGAGTGACAGCGCGCCTGAAACTCGCCATGATCGAATTCAGCGCGGCTGTACCGCCGTTGGGCTCGCGGTTCGGGCTCTTCAAACAACCCTCTGAGGGAGATACTCAATGAAGAAAACGTCGCTGACAGGACTTGCGCTGGGGGCGGCGCTTGCCTTTTCGACCGGCACATACGCTGCCGATCTCAAGATCGCGGTGGCGGGGCCGGTGACCGGACCGAACGCGACCTTCGGCAAGCAGCTCACTGAGGGCGCGCAACAGGCCGTCGATGACATCAACAAGGCCGGCGGCATCCTCGGCCAGCACGTGGTTCTGGAAATCGGCGACGACGCCTCCGATCCCAAGCAGGGCGTGTCGCTCGCCAACAAATACGCCGGCGAGGGCGTCAAGCTCATCGTCGGTCACTTCAATTCCGGCGTCACCATCCCGTCTTCCGAGGTTTACAAGGAATCGGGGATGCTGATGATCACGCCGTCGGCGACCAACCCGATGCTTACCGACCGCGAGGGCTATTGGAACGTGTTCCGCACTTGCGGTCGTGACGACCAGCAAGGCGCGGTCGCCGGCGCCTGGATCATCAGCCATTTCAAGGGCAAGAAGATCGCCATCGTCCATGACAAGACGCCTTATGGCAAAGGCCTCGCCGATGCCACCAAGGCCAACATGAACAAGGGCGGTGTCACCGAGGTCCTCTATGAGGGCATCAACACCGGCGAGAAGGACTACTCGGCTCTCGTCTCGAAGCTCAAGGCCGCCAATGTCGACCTCGTCTATTACGGCGGGCTCCACACCGAGGCGGGACTCATCATCCGCCAGATGCGCGATCAGGGCCTCAACGCGCCGATGATGTCGGGCGACGGCATCACCGACAAGGAATTCGCCCAGATCGGCGGTCCGGGCACCGAGGGCACGCTCATGACCTTCGCTCCCGATCCGCGCAAGCATCCGGAGGCCGCCAAGGTCGTCGCCGAGTTCAAGGCGAAGAACTACGATCCCGAGGCCTACACGCTCTACTCCTATGCGGCGGTCCAGATCATGGCCGAAGCGGCGAAGCAGGCCGGCAAGGTCGATACCAAGAAAATGGCCGAGATCATGCACTCGGGTAAGCCGTTCAAGACCGTCATCGGCGATATCTCCTATGACAAGAAGGGCGACATCACGCGTCCGGACTACGTGATGTATGTCTGGAAGAAGAACAGCTCGGGCGCGATCGATTATACCAACAACGAAATCGCGAACTGAGCATTGCGTCAGCTTCTTGCAACTGTCCGGGATCTGCTCGGCAGTTGAATTCAAGAGTTGACCGCCTATCTGAAGCCCGCCACCTTTGCGTGGCGGGCTCTTTCATTTGGCGGTGCCATGCAGACGAGTGTTCCCGAATACGAAGCCGAGCTTGCGGGGATGCCCCGGTCCGATTGGGATGGTCCATTGGCAGCGAGCGGTCTGGCGCCAGGCTCCTTGCTCGTTCGGATGCTGGCTTACCTTGTCGACTTGTTGGTCGTCGGCACTATCGCCTGCGTGCTCACCTTGGCGTTGTTCATCCTTGGCTTCCTGAGCTTCGGCGCGAGCTGGTTCTTGATCGTTCCGCTATGCGCGGCAACGCCGGTCCTCTACTCGGGCTTGACCTTGTCATCGCGTGCGCAGGCGACCTTCGGAATGCGGCTCTTCGGTCTGCATATGCGGACGGTGGAGGGTGGCCCCGTCGATTTCCTGATCGGCGCCGGGCACGCGCTTCTCTTCTATATTTTCACGTCGACCATGACGCCGTTCATCAACCTTGTCGGGCTCTTCCGTCACGATCGAGCCCTGCTGCATGACCTCGTCTTGCGCGTGCGTCTTGTTTCGCGCCGCTGAAACTGTCGAAAAACGCGGGGGTTCCCAAAAAGGATTAGCGGTGCCGCTCTTGAGCGGCACGCGCCTTTCGCTATCCTTGGAGGGCTCGATCCCGGTCATCCGGTTGGGACATAACCCCTTTGCCCTGATAGGCCGAATCCCAAGTTGAGAACCAGCATTGCCGGACCTGAAGTCTTGACGCACCAGCCCCGCGATACGCCTCAATTCTATTTGACCGCCCCTTCGGCCTGCCCGTATTTGCCGGGCCGCATGGAGCGCAAGGTGTTCACCCACATCGTGGGTGAACGCGCGGCGAGCCTCAATGATATCCTTACGCAGGGCGGCTTTCGGCGCTCGCAAACCATTGCCTATCGGCCCGCTTGCGAGTCCTGCCAAGCTTGCGTCTCGGTGCGGGTGATCACATCCGAATTCTCGCCTTCGCGGAGCTATCGCAGAATCGCCGCGCGCAACGAGGATATCGTGGGGGCGATCTTGCCGGCCATCCCCTCCTCCGAACAATATGCCGTGTTCCGCGGCTATATCGACGCCCGGCATGGCGAAGGCGGCATGGCGGATATGAGCGCCTTCGACTACGCCACCATGGTGCGAGAAAGCCATGTGCAGACCCGAATCATCGAATATCGCGAACGCGGACCCGACACGAAGATCACCGGGCGTGGGCAAGGTCCGCTTCTCGCCGTGGCGTTGACGGACATTCTCGCGGATGGATTGTCGATGGTGTATTCCTTTTTTGATCCGGACTGCGAACGACGCAGCCTCGGCACTTTCCTCATTCTCGACCATATCGAGAAGGCGCAAACGCTCGGCCTTCCCTTCGTGTACCTCGGCTACTGGGTCTCCGGTTCGCGGAAGATGGATTACAAAAGCCGCTTCACCCCCCAGGAGAGGTTGACGCCCGAGGGTTGGGTTCGCTCCTATTGACCCCACCACATGCGCGATCGCTGGGGCCGATAGCGCGCCGCCGCTTGCGCGTCGGCCTTACGGCCTGCCATTTCCGAACAATTTCAATTGGGTGAGACGAGCTCTTCACGTCCGGGAGGCCGCCGCCCTCCTTGAATTGCCTGCGCAAAGCCGGTTGCCCGCCAGCGCCAAGGCCGATATAGCCGCGGCAGCTTAATGACAAACCATCTCAGGAAGATAGAATGGCCACCGAACGTACCTTCTCAATCATCAAGCCCGACGCGACGCGGCGCAATCTCACGGGCGCGATCAACGCTGTGATCGAGAAGGCAGGGCTTCGCATCGTGGCGCAAAGGCGCATCCTCATGACGCAGGCCGAGGCAAAAATATTTTATGCGGTTCACAAGGAGCGCCCATTTTACGGCGAGCTCGTCGAGATGATGAGCTCGGCTCCGGTGGTGGTTCAGGTCCTCGAGGGCGACAACGCAATTGCGAAATACCGCGAAGTCATGGGTGCGACGAACCCGGCGAATGCGGCAGAAGGCACGATCCGCAAGAGCTTTGCGCTTTCGATGGGTGAAAATTCGGTGCACGGCTCCGACAGCCCGGACAATGCCGCGGCCGAGATCGCCCAGTTCTTTTGCGGAAACGACATCGTGGGTTGATCGGATTATCCCTTAATGGTCACGCGCCCGCCCCAGTTTATCGGGTAGATAGAGGAGACATAAATCCACGGGACGCCTCACTCGGAGGTCTGCCACGATGAAAAAGGCCGTGATGTCAGCCGCCGCCGTTGGACTGGTGGGCGCAATCGCCTATGCCTTCGCGCAATCGCAAGCACCGAATATGGCGGCCGGCGGCACGACGGGGATGTCGATGGTCGACACTTCGAGCACGGCCGGGATGCGATCCTCGGCCGAGGATCGCGCCGTCCTGCTCGACGCCAGGATCGGAGCGATCAAGGCAGCGCTCAAGCTCTCGCCCGACCAGGAGAAACTTTGGGAACCGGTGGAGGCCGCCATTCGCAAGAATGCAGCCTCACACGATCAACGTATGCAAGAGGTGCGCAACCGCGGGGCGGACTATCGCGATGGGATGGCCCCGTCCTTCGACCCGATCGCCAGGTTGCGCAACGAGGCTGACCGCATGTCCGCACGCGCCGGGCGCATGCGCGAATTCGCCGATGCTGCAGCGCCGCTTTACGCCTCGCTGTCGGATGATCAGAAACGGCGCGCCTTCCTCCTCCTCAATCGCTCGCGTGCCGATCTTATGGGTCTAGGCGAAGGGGAAATGGGGCGCAGCTTCGGACGACGTGGGGGACCGTCAGGTGTCGGAATGCTGGATTGGCGCGGCTGAGATTGGAGCGAGCTCGGAACTTTGAGGAGGGGGAGCGAGAGTTTGATCGAACACCCCTCCCCCGCAGGCGCTCTCCGTGCTATTTGATGAACCATGAACGCGCACGCCAAGGTCGAGATTCGCCATTCCACCTGCCCGCATGATTGCCCTTCGGCATGTGCGCTCGACGTCGAGGTCATCGAAGGCTCGAGCATCGGCCGCGTGCATGGCTCGAAGCTTCAGACCTACACGGCCGGTGTCGTTTGCGCCAAGGTGGCTCGCTACGCCGAGCGGATCCATCACCCCGATCGGGTTCTTCATCCTTTGCGGCGCACCGGACCGAAGGGCTCGAACAGCTTCTCGCGGATCTCCTGGGATGAGGCGCTCGACGAGATCGCGGCGCGTTTCGACGCCGCCGAACGCGAGTTCGGCGCGGAATCGGTATGGCCCTACTACTATGCGGGCACGATGGGGCTCGTCATGCGCGACGGCATCAACCGCCTCGCCCATGTGAAGAAGTATTCGCGATTCTACGGCACGATCTGCTCCACCATCGCCTGGGCCGGATTCGCGGCCGGCACGGGCAAGGTTGCCGGCGTCGACCCGCGCGAGATGGCGAAATCCGACCTCGTCGTGATCTGGGGCACGAACCCCGTTTCCACGCAAGTCAACGTCATGACGCATGCCTCGAAGGCCCGCAAAGAGCGCGGCGCGAGAATTGCCGTGGTGGACGTTTACGACAACGCCACGATGAAGCAGGCGGACATCAAGATCATCTTGCGGCCAGGCACCGATGGCGCCTTCGCTTGCGGGGTGATGCATGTGCTCTTTCGTGACGGATACGCCGACCGCGAATATCTTGCGCGCTATACGGATTGTCCTCAGGAGCTCGAAGCGCATCTGGCGTCCCGAACCCCGCAATGGGCTTCGGACATTTGCGGGGTGCCGGCCGGCGAGATTGAAGCTTTCGCGCGCGCCGTGGGCGAGACGAAGCGCAGTTTTTTCCGGCTGGGCTATGGTTTCACGCGAAGTCGCAACGGCGCAGCGCAGATGCACGCGGCGCTCTGCATTCCCGCGGTCACCGGCGCTTGGCAGTATGAGGGCGGCGGCGCCTTCTTCAACAATGGCGCCATCTGGGGATTCAGGAAGACGCTGATTGAAGGACTCGACGTTCTCGATCCGCGCACGCGCCGTCTCGATCAGTCGAAGACCGCGCGCATCCTCACCGGCGATCCCGAGGCGCTGAAGGGCGGCCCGCCCGTCAAGGCGATGCTCATCCAGAACACAAATCCTGTCACGGTCTGCCCGGATCAGACGCTCGTGCGGCAAGGCTTTGCGCGCGAGGATCTCTTCGTCGCGGTGCATGAGCAGTTCATGACCGAGACGGCCCAAATGGCCGATATCGTTCTCCCGGCCACCATGTTCATGGA
>JAFBAK010000260.1 GCA_019247795.1 Hyphomicrobiales bacterium
CGAGCGTATCGCGCCACTTCGCCACGAGTGCTCGTCCCTGTTCGACTTGTTGCTCGGACACGGCAGACGCAAGGTAATCGGGGATCGTGCGTTCGAACTCGGCCTGCTTCTTGGTGCGTTCAAGAACCGTCGGGTCAAGTTGCACGCCCGCAAAAGCGGCATCGAAAACTTCCCGGGAGACGCCCGCCGTTTTCGCCTTCGGCCATAGCGCTTCGATGAAAGCGGCAAAGGACGCCGGATTTTTCGTCGCCTCCGACGAGGAAGAGGCCGCGATGGCGATCGAAACACTCGCAGCTCTGGATTTTGCGAGCGCTTCGCCGGCAGCCCTTCTCGGCGCCAGGACGCATGCCGTGAGGCACAGAGCGCAAGCGGCGCCAAAGGCCGTGATTCGAGGACGCATTGGCACGTTCATCTGGTGGGCAGGAGGACCATCGTTGTCGAACGGGGGTCGCGCCGCGGTCCGAAATCGTCAGGCCGCACGTTGGTCGATGAGCTTTCTTTCCCATGCGAGCGCCTGAGAGACTATCTCGCGAAGATCGTTGTGACGCGGTGTCCAGCCAAGCTCCGCCCGAATACGACCAGGTTTGGCAACGATGGCCGCCGCATCGCCGGGACGTCGAGGCGCAACCCGGACGTCGAAATCGACACCGGAGACGCGCTTCACCATCTCGACGACTTCGAGCACCGAAAAGCCTTTTCCGTAGCCGCAATTCAACGTGAGGCTGTCGCCGCCGTCGCGCAGATGCGCGAGAGCGGCAAGATGAGCGCGAGCGAGATCCGTCACTTGAATATAGTCGCGCAGGCATGATCCGTCTTTTGTCGGATAATCCGTGCCGAAGACCTCGAGATAAGGTCGTTCTCCAAGCGCGGCCTGGACCGCGGTCTTGATGAGATGCGTCGCGCGTGGCGTCGATTGGCCGGCGCGACCTTGCGGGTCCGCGCCTGCTACGTTGAAGTAGCGCAGCGAAACGTAGCGCAACCCGTGCGCGCGGCTGGCGTCCTCGAGCATCCATTCCGTCATGAGCTTCGAGCGCCCATAAGGTGAGAGCGGGTTGAGCGGCGCGTCCTCGCCGACCGGATTGCTGGCCGGGTTTCCGTAGACCGCCGCAGTCGAGGAAAAGATGAAATGACGCACGCCGCCGCGCAACCCAGCCTCGATGAGGCTGCGGGACTTGACGACATTTCCGAGATAATACCCGAGCGGGTCGGCGACCGACTCGGGAACCACGATTTTCGCGGCGAAATGCGCGATCGAGCTGATGGCGTGCTCGGCGATGAGCCGCAGGACGAGCGCGGGATCCCCCGCGTCACCGCGAATGAAAGTCACGCCGGCCGGGACCGCGGAAGCAAAACCCGTCGAGAGATCGTCGATGACGAACACTTTCTCGCCGGCGTCGAGAAGCTCGAGCACCATGTGGCTGCCGATATAGCCGGCGCCGCCGGTCACCAGGACGGGCATTGCTCCTCTCCTCGCGTGCGAACGAGCCTCATTCGGGAAGGATCGATCGAGACAAAGACGCTATCATGAATCGGCTCGATTTTGTGCCCTTTCCCCTGCGAGTTGCTTAACGAGCTCCGTTGGCTTCGCGACCCGGGACGCCCTTCAAGATACTCTTCGGTCGAAATTGACAAACGCCTCTTGGGGCCGCACGGCTGAGCCCGCATGGGCCAAACCGAGGTGCTTATGAAACGCATTCGCAAGGCGGTGTTTCCTGTCGCGGGGCTCGGCACGCGCTTTCTCCCCGCCACGAAGGCGATTCCGAAGGAGATGCTCACCGTCGTCGACAGGCCGGTGATTCAGCATGTGGTCGATGAAGCTCGAGCAGCTGGAATCGAGCACCTGATCTTCGTCACCGGACGCAACAAGAGCGTGATCGAGGATCATTTCGATCACGCTTACGAACTCGAGCGGACGCTCGGCGAACGCGCCAAGACCAAGGAGCTCGAGGAATTGCGTCGCGATTTGCCGGCGGCGGGTCAGGCAAGCTTCACGCGCCAACAGGCTCCGCTCGGGCTCGGGCATGCCGTCTGGTGCGCGCGCGAGATCGTGGGGGATGAACCTTTTGCCGTGCTGCTCCCCGATATGCTGCATCACGGGCGCGAGCCCTGCCTCAAAGGCATGATCGATGCCTTCGCGGCCGAGCCTTCGAACATCATTGCGGTAAGCGAAGTGCCGATGAGCGAGACGCATCAATACGGGATATTGGGCGTAGGAGCGGTGGGAAAGGGCGGTCTCATGCCGGTCACATCGATGGTCGAGAAACCGCCGCAGGGCACCGCCCCGTCAAATCTCATGGTATCGGGACGATACATTCTCGAGCCCGGCGTATTTTCCATTCTTGAAACCCAGCCGCGCGGCGCCGGCGGCGAGATTCAGTTGACCGATGCCATGGTAAGCCTTTCGAACACGCGTCCGTTCAACGCCTTTCGATTCGATGGCCGGATCTACGACACAGGGACAAAAATCGGCTTTCTTTCCGCGAATGTGGCCTATGCGCTCGAACGGTCTGATCTGGGTCCAATGCTACGCAACGAGCTGAAAGCGGTGGTCGCGAGCTCTCAGACGCGAAAATGATCGTTCGCGCCGAACGGATTTTCGTTCGCGGGCGTCAATACTGAAAGCGCGCACCGATCAGATAAGTGTTCTCCCCATAGTCGCGCCCGACGACGTTCGTGATCTCCTGCGTGTGAAGGAAGCTCGCCTTGATGACGAGATTTCGGTTGAGCTTCCATTCCGCTTTCGCTCCGGTGGTGAAGCTGTTGTCCCTCTCGACATTCGTTTCATAATGGTCATGCGTCCAGGCGATGCTTCCTGTGATGATGAGATTGCGCAACAAGGCATGGGAAATTTCGAGCCCGATTTGACGCTCGAGCGCGCCCGGCGACCCCGCGAGCGTCGTTTCAACGAATTGGGTCGAGTTTTTGAGCGTGATAGTAGTGAGCGGCGTGACCGACCATGAGAGGGAAGCCTCGGTGAGGGGACCGCCGAGATCCTTCAGGCGCGCGTCCTCGTAGCTGCGCTGGCCGTAGCCCACCGCGATTTCACCGGTGAGCGTGCGGGTGAGCTCGAGCCCGGCACCGACAAGACCGGCCATGCCGTCCGAGCTACGCGCGAATCCCGAGAAATCGAACGCCAGATCATATTGTCGCGTATCGGCGCGAGCCTCGACGAATGGCCGGAAGGCCGGCGAAACATCATAGCCGAGCCGGGCACGTAGCTCGTATTGCGCCAAATTCCTGTCGCTCTGATCAAAGGTGGTACCGTCGACCAGCGTGGCGTTCGCGTATTCGGTTCGATCGATGTTCCCACGCAATGTGAAATGCCAATAGCCCGGATGGTAATTGGCCGCGAGCGACGTGCCGTAGCCATAGACGAGCGGGCGGGATTTGGTGGCGACTGGAAGATTGACGCTGTCTGGCTGTTGCGTCGTGAGGCTGCCGCGGATCTCGGTGAGGACGTCGAAATCCTTGGTGACGTCCAGACGAAGGTCCACCTTGCCTTCCCCGTCCGGTCGGTTCGCGCCTTTCACATCCGGGAAATAGAAGTAGCCGCCCCGCAGATCGCCTGTGAGCTCGTCAGAGGACCAGTCAGAGCGGAGCTTCACGGCGCCCTCGGTCCGTAGCGCGCGCGAGCCCTTACCCCCCTGCACCTCGCCGGGGTTGGTGTCGTAGCCCACATCTTGCTCGATCGAAGGTGACACGTAGATCGATCCTAGTCTCAACCCGAGCGGTTCATAGGGATCGGCGTCACGCAGCTCGCGCCGGTGAGCGGCGAGAAGCTTTTCCTGCACGGCCGAAAGCGTCGGCGAGTCGGGGGAGACTGAGGTTGGCGGATGCGCCGAGGTGGCGAACGTGCCGCGAAGCTCCGAGCGGAATGGCGCGTTGAATTGCTCGGGCGAGGTCGCCACGTAAACGGGTGCGTGGACATCTCGATGCACGGCGCGCGGCGGCAGGCCGTTTGACCGACGCGTCTTGCGCCTCACACGGTATCCGCCATTGGCATCCGCCGCCCCTGCATCCCCGAAGACGGGATCGGTGTTGCCTGATCGAGGGATTACGTCCTCTCCGGGCGCGCGGTCGCTTGGGTTCGCGATTGCACCCGCGATTGCACCTCGAAGGCCGGAATCATAATTTTGGGCGTGCGTCGCTGCGGTCATCGCGTAGAGCGCAAGCGCGATGAGACCTGTCCCGATTTTCCCTCCAGGACCAAGGCAGCCGACCAGTCCGACATGCGAGGAGGAAGGGTTGCGCAAAGTCGCCCACGAGTGTCATCAAGGTTCATGAATCGTAAATGGACTTAGTTAATGGAGCGTGAGAGGGTGATTACCGGGTGTTTCAGGGAAGCTTTCGGATTGATGTTTTCGGAATTCGGGAGGAAAGTCGGGAAATTCGGTGATCGCAAATTGTTTCGAATACTGGACCAATAAAACTTCGATCTTCCCATCTTGTCATTCTTCGTCAGCGCGCGACCGTCTGTTCCGGTGGAAGACATCCTGCGTCCGCAGGATCATTCAATGTCATCGAATTGCGGTCAGGTCGTTTCCGGCAATGCGAACCATTTGACGGGGACGGACTGCCGGCCCGGAAGGGCTGTGCACAAGCAGAACGATGGCCTCATCGGCGCGCCGCAATCGCGCTATAGGAAAGAGGGACGCCGTCCGTGAAGGACCTCGTCGGGGACCTCATGACGGGAGGCGTCCCGACGGGATCAAGCTTGGCCCAGGATCGGGCAGATCATGCGCTTTTCTCCATCTCTCCTCGATGAAATCAAGGCGCGCCTGCCGGTGTCGCAGGTGGTCGGACGGCGTGTTCGGCTCGTCAAGGCAGGAAAAGAGTTGAAAGGACTTTCGCCTTTCAACGCGGAAAAGACCCCATCTTTTTTTGTCAATGACCAGAAGCAAGCCTGGTTTGATTTTTCATCT
>JAFBAK010000275.1 GCA_019247795.1 Hyphomicrobiales bacterium
ACATCGGCGCGCGTGAGCTTGGTGAGCCCCGCCTTGTGCAACGGCGCCCAATGCACGAGCAGGTATCGCCGCAACTCCCGCAGGCTCTTCGGACGCAGCCGCGTCTCGGCTCGCGCGAGGAACCGCTTTGCCGCCTCCCCCAGAGTGATGGGGCTTGGCGCATCGCGCGCCTCGCGCGCAGCTTCGATGCGCTTGCGCTTGTCGCCTGCCGGGTCATGCCCCAGCCTGACTTCGGCAAGCAGCCGACCGGCTTCCTTGCGCGCATCAGGAAGGGACAGTTGCTCGGCTGTCGCAAACGAGAGACGGCGCTGCGTCGCTGCACCCTTGGCGCGATACTGCACAACCCATGACTTGCGTGCGCCTTGGATACGCAAGCCGAACGCGGGCAGCGCGTCATCCCAGAAAATCTTATCGCTCTTGCCAGCTGGCAGCTTCAGCCGCGCGACGCCTTCAGTCGTGAGCTTCATGACGGAGTTCCCTTCCTGGCAATCATCAGGCGACGCATCACGACGCGACGCGGGGCAGGTTCCCCGCGTTTCGGCCTATCGAGCTTCGTTCAGATGCCAGCGCGCGACCGTGCGGATATCGCGCCCTAAGTCGCGCCAGTTGCCTGCACGCTCATCCCAGGTCGCAATGCCCGTGGTCACGTCACGTGCCTTGGGATGCCGCGCAAACAGCTCTCTGGCGGCTTGCTCGCGCGTGCCAGCGAATGCCTCATCGACGCGGCCTTGGCGCGAGTAGATCGCGGCAACGAACATGGGGGCGCTCATGACCAGCCCTCCGAAAGATCGGATGGGTTCCAAACGCGGCAGGTGATCGGACGCGGATCGCCCTGCCGCGCACGGTCGGCCGCACGCTCGGCTTTGGTCTTGGCAATCGCCCACATGCGCCGACGCACGAGCTTCGAGGTTGGTGCGCCTTGCGTGAGCAGGAGCCCGTGGAAGTGGAACTTCAGGGCGCCGAGATAGGTGTCGCGAACGCACTGCGCCGTGGCTCGCTCGTGATGCAGCGCCTCGAAGCCGGAAGGCGCGCGATCAAAGTCATTCGGTTCCGGCGCGAACACGAACCTGTAGCCATCGCCCGTGACATCACCGCCTTGGTGCCACGAGCCTTGCCAGCCTTCGCCAGTCCAGCCAAGCGCCGTGATCAGCGCGCGGGCGGCCTCGCGATGGTTCATCTCGACACCAAGCGAGTGGTCCCATGCTTGCGAGTGCGAGCCCGCAAGGCAGCGTGCCATGACGCGCGAGCCCCTGTGATTGCGCGGGCCGATGTAGCTCGTCTCGATTGCCTGCCGGACGCAGGTAGCGAAGCGAGGCGTGGCGGTGATATGCGTTGCTGTAGCCATCATGGAACTATCCTTCCGTTGGTGGTCAGAGCCCGTCGCGCCATTGCCGTGGTTCGGCGGGCTCGCTTGCTTCCTAAGTCCGCGTAGTCAGCATATAGGAAGCAAGCTTGTGCTTAAATTTGATTACGCGTGCTGCCTAAATACAGCGGGTCTCGTGATGCGTCAAGGGGTTGGAAGCATCTAATGCTTAGATATGATTAGCTGTGATGGCCTATTTGGAGGGCCGTTCGCTTCCTCTTAATCAGCGGGTCCAAGGTTCGAATCCTTGTGCGCCCACCAGAAAAATCAAACTTCTGCTTCACGTCTCCCACGGTCTTGCTTGCTGAGTTGCAGCTCAGTAGGCCCGCAGGAAGCGCGCCCTCTCGGCGCATATGTGAGCCGTTCCTTTGCTCGATCGCCGCTCTCACCTGCTTCCGCCGCCGCCTCGACCGTGGCGAAGTCGATTTTCGCCATCTTTATCATCGCCTCGAATTCTCGCTCTGCCTTGCCTCGGTCGGCTTCGCCGTGATCGAACCAAGGCGTGTAACGAGATCAGCCATAATTCTTCTCCTTGCGCAGATCGGTTCGATGCTCAGGCATCAAAAAAGTCGCCGTTCCCGCCGTCCCCGGATTTCCATGAACAAAGCCGGATAGCCTGTTTTCGCCTTCCGCTACGACGTCGAGCGCCGCCCCGATTGCGAATACCGCTTGCTTCGACATTATGCCGTCCAGGCCCAGGCACATCTCCGCGCGGATCGTGCAACTATTTTTCTGGCCTGGCGAAGGATCTCTGCGACGACGATGCGGTTCGCCCTTGCCGTGACGTTCACTCCCTTTAGGCGCGCCGCATCTGCCAAAGTAACTGTTTCTGCAAACGCTTTTACCTCTTCTTCAAATAACGGACTTCGCCTCTACTGTCTAACTTATGTTAATGACGCTCCCATCCTAGGTGATCTATTGTTGCGTTTCATTTCAGACCCCGGTTCGCGGCCAGCGAACGCGCGGCATTCGATCGGCAAATGGATCGGTCACGCGCGTCGGGTCCGGATGGCTTGCGCCGCACCGCGAGCGTCCATTCCGAAAGGAAGGAACTTTCGGTGGGAGATGAAATTTGATCGAGGCTAGCTGCTGAGCAGCGCCTTCACTGAGGGGGGTTCATGCCTGCACGATTTGCGACTGTCGGCACAAGCCGTGATCCTGCACGACGCCGGTCAATCGGAACGAGCGAACGATGCGACTCAAAGCCGACAACGCTGAACACGCCAAACCCGGAGTTCTTTCAAGTCCGGTCTCAAAGCAGATTACCTGGAGATCAGTGATGCGCAGACGAAATGTCTCGTCGGAGCTGAGCCCTGGAGAAAAGGCTCGAGCGGGTGCTGCGAGCGCGCTTTGCGCCGACAGCCCGAAGGCCTCGACACAAAAGCGCGGAAAGCAAAAGAGAGCGGCGCCGAGTACCCAGCTCAATGGCCTCAGGCCCGATGACGATCAGCGAACCGCTTCGGCTATTGCCGTTCTGTTGGTTGCACCGCGATTGCTCATCCGCGAAGGTATTGCCAGAATTCTCGTGCCTCACTTTTCCATCCTGGAATCTGTCTCGAACATAGATGATGTGGCACCGAACGTATTTCTGAAATGCGAATCGTTGTTGCTCATCATCGACGCCAGTGGCGACATGGAAGCTGCGATCGCGCAGATGTCCGAATTCAAGGCGCGAGTCCCCGCCGGGCGCATCGCCGTGATAAGCGAAGGGCATCAAGTGAGAGAAATGGTCTTGGCCTTGCGGACTGGGGCGAATGCCTTTGTCCGCGACATTGAGGATCCCGACGCCTTCGTCAAGTCGCTTGAACTTGTGATGTGCGGCGAAACAATCTTGAGGCAGGGAATTTTGTCCCACATCCTCGAGTATTCGCCGCTTCAAAGCCCCCCGCCCGAGCACCCCAACCAAATTACACCGGCTACGTCCCATGACATGCGCGCATTGCGTCTTTCTGAGCGACAGCAAGATATTCTGCGTTACCTCGCAAAAGGCGCGACGAACCGGATAATAGCGCGCAGATTCGACGTTGATGTCGTCACCGTAAAAAGTCACGTGCGCGCAGTTCTTCAGAAAATTCGGGCGCAAAACCGTACGCAAGCCGCGGTCTGGGCCCTCAAGCGCTGGAACGACTTGCAGAGAAGCTCAAGCGTCTGAACCGGAGCTATTTCAAATGCAAGCGCTGCTTGCGTGGAGGCACGTCGGCACTCTGCTTTCTTGATGATCGCTGGGGACAAGTCACGCAGGATTTCGCCATGGGATGGTCGATCTCGGGCCTGTTGGCTTCTGGCTTGGTCATGGGACTGTTGCTGCTCGTCCAGCAAGACAATCCCTCTCGTTCTTCTGGAGCGCAATGCAGTGGCAGGAGTGGGGAAATCTGCGGCCCCACCGTCGCCTCCGGTGTTTTCAAAACCTCGGGCCCAATCGTCAGCATCCGGGAAACCGGACGGGTAATCACCGGTTTGGCAATCTCATCGACTGTTGGTCCGTGCGTGTTGATAAAGAGCGGGACCGACATTTCAATCCAAGGAAACCAAATCGGTCCATGCGGAATCGATTCAACTAACCTCCCGAGCCAGGGCGTGATGGTGAATGGAGGCCATGGCGTAAACGTGTATGACAATTATATCCACATCGATACTTCGGCATCGGCTTGCTGCGATTCCCATGACGGCATCGAATACGATGGAGTCGGAGGGGGAACAATACAGGGAAACATAATTTGCTACGGAGAAAGCAACATCGAACTGCAGGGACCCGCAAGTCGCGACATCACCATCCGCGGCAATTTCCTTTGCAACCCACAAGGTCCATTTCCCCGGGGCCAGAATATCCAAGTTTGGCCCAAAGCGGGGGTCAGCAACAACCTGACGGTAACCGATAACTACGCCTTCAGTTGCATTCGAGAACCGGGGGGCGGCATTCCGTGCCCGGCCAACCCTATCTACCCGCTTGCCGAGGTTCAGGAAGACTCCATCAACATCGGACATAGCGACGGCGTGCTCGTGACCGGCAACTATGTGGCCGGCGGCCATTCTGCTTCCGGGTGCGGCATCCTTGTGGATGAGGCTGCCAACAACGTTCGAATATCGGGCAATACCTTGTCGGATACAGGTCAGTGCGGGATCGGCATCGCGTCCGGGACCGGGCACAAAGTCATCGGCAATGATGTGCTCAATACCAAACCGGTCACGGGAGCCGGCAACACCGCGATTTACGTTTGGAACCAGTACCCTTCCTGGCCTTGTGGACCGGTCGAGATCTCAAGCAACATCGCTGATGAGAAACGGCCTGACGGAAATTCCGGTTTTTGGGACGGCGGCGGCTGTAAAGCAGTGACCGGCACGGGAAACCTGTATGGCTCATCTCTGTCGAGAGCAATCTCCTCGCCTCCCGCAATCCCACCATCACCGAAGAACTGCGTGGCCGTCGCCCCCTACAGCACCAACACATCCTTAACCAGATGTGGGTAAGCTCGGGTATGCGTCGCCCACCATCGGTTTTGTCCGGATGGCCAACCGGCTCAGATCTTGGACGCGGCTTGCTCAGTCGATCCAGGAACGAGCGTGATTTCATCCTCGTCGAATGCGACTTCAGCCGCTCCTTCAGCATCCACGGCCATGACGAGGTGAACTGGGCGATGGTCGACAACACTGTGCCATTCGTCTTGAGGCAGCGACTTGGAACCTGGACTGGGGCAGGTACACGCTAAGTACAAGCCCAAAGCCGTCGTCCCATTGTGGTCTTTGCCTCCAAGTCGCTCAAGTAGCCGCACGAAATGTTGGACCTGCTCGCGCCACGACAGATGGTCGAAGGCTTCGGGCAGATTTCGTGCCACCGTCTCCAACAACGGGTGAACGGCGTCAAAACGACAGTAAAGACGCATCGGCGCGAACCCGTCGACTTCCACGGAAAATCCAAACTGATTTTCTGCGCGCCTCCCCTTAAGCTCAAGAGTGACGTTAAGGCGGGATCTGTGATCAGGGTCGAGGCGCATCTCTTTACGGAACTTGCTCAACTCAATTTCCAAGTCAACCCGGCTTTTTCAGGGCCGCCAGTCTCACCGACTTTGTGTCGCACCTTCCTCGCTCGTTCCGCCTTCACTGCGACGCAAGGTCCGTTGCAAAGCATGCCGTATTGAACGAACGAACCGCCCAGCATGCCACCCGAACGGCCTTGCACGGATTGGGCCACGTCTCCCGGGGCAGGAATACAGGTTTCGGACAGTTTTCGATCAGGATGGCCGTCCGTTCACCCAAAATGTTTCGATCATTGAATGAGTGAAACGTCCATCGCTCGGTTTGCCCGAGGGGTACCTCACATGTGCGAAAATTGTCCAGAAACATCTGCATGCCCCTCGTTCTTTACTGACATCCCGTCAGTTCAGGAAATGTCGTGGAATTATCTCAGCCGAGTAGAATGGGAAAAATATGGACGCGTGTGGGTTTCGTGCTTCTTGCCTCAACCTTAGCTTCCGTCACGCTTGCCTGGGCTACGTTTCTGGGCTGGTTGATCATGAAGGTCGCAGTGTTGTTCTGATGGGCCGTCGTCGACATTTGCCCAGGGTTCCAAGACCAGTGATCGGTCATTGATCTTTCAAACTCGCAAGCACGGTCAGCTTGCGGCGTGCCGGCAGCCGCTACGGTGGACGACTGATCAAGCTTGTCTCAAATGACCATTTCGGCCCCGCCCTACGGTCGGCCGGAATCCCGCTGTCGCCCATTTCTCTCTATCGCGACTGCCGGATCCCTTTGCGCGCTCGAAAGGAAAAAACATCACATGGATGTTCCAGCATATCCCTCCGCGGTTCCCACAACTACGTTGGGAACAGCCGACGGTCCGTGGCCGGAGGCAGGTTCGCCGGCTCGAACACGGCGCCGCTCAAGCAACAGGGCGAGCCAAATTCCAACCACCAGCGCCGCCCCGAGCGAAACGCCAATCACCAAAAGGATGTTGGGACTTGACGGAATGACGACAGTCTCCGCTGGGATCAATGCCTTTCCCACGAGGGTCTGAAGCGTGTCCTGCGTCGCAGCGGTCTTGAGCGCGTTCAGGCGAGCATTAATTTCTTCCAATCGCGTCTGACCATTCACGTAACTCGGATGACGCGCGCCATATACCGAAGAAAGGTCGGCCACCTCGCGCTCGACCACGGCTTTCGCGCCGATGAGCCGTTGAATCATTTGGGTCCGCAGGTATTCAAGGGCAATCGCGTTGGCCAGTTTGGCAGCCTCTTCGGGTTCCTCGCTGCTGGCCGCGACGGTGACCAAGTAGGAACGCAATTCGTTCGTGACCGTTATGCGCCTCATAAGTGCGTTCACCGCAAGATCGTGAGGAGATGGACGACGGCTCGGGCTGAGGCCCAGAGTTGATTGCACCGTGGCGAGCAAGTGCAACAGGCTCAGGGGCCGCGTGAAAGTCGGATCCTTGTCGAGTTCGAGATGCGTGACGACGGCGCTAGCGACCGAACGCGACCGCAATATACGCGCGGCGCTGTCAACGAGAGATGCCGTATCGGTAGAAGGAGACGGTTGGCTGTTGGCGGTTGCCGCCGGCTCCACTCGGTTGCCAGCTCGAGCGACTGGCTCCTCTGCTTTGAAATCCGGCACGATCAAAGCTTCAGCCGTGTAATGCGGCCTGATTATCAGGAGTACCGATGCGGCAAGCAATAATGCCGTGCAGAGTACCGCCGCGATCAGCCATTTGCGGCGCCATAAAAGCCATAAAGTATCTGACGCGATCTGCTCATAATGCGCCCGATGATGCGCCTGTGCGCGAACCGGCTCAGCTTTCTTGAAATCACCCAATTTGAGGAGCGGAGTCATCGCAATCTCCCGGCGCGAGAGCCTTGAAGTCGCCCCTCTCGTCACGCAGGCATGCTCGCCGCGCGTCGCCCACTTCCTCGGTCCTCACCAAACACCCGAACCATAGGGATGAAAAGGTGTTACCTGGAGTAATCCCTAAGCGTCGGACGGGCGATCCGTTCTCGACGTAAATGTAAGAGGATCTCGCACGAGACGTGGCTGAAATGGTGAGCTCTGGGCGAGATGCTAAATCGGCAGCAAAGTCAGCTCAGAGTAAAGTTTGTCAAACTCGTGGGCACTGAACAAAGATGAGCGAAAAAGCTCCGGCGCTTCGAAAGACCATCCCTTCGGTTGCTCTGAAAAGAGCCTCTCATCACATACGAGGAGAACGGTCCGTTGCCGTTGCAAGATTGACAGCTTGACCCTTTCAAGATGTCGCGCGACAAGAGATGGGTTGCTGCAGTATAAAATTTCAGAATAAGGCACCCCGGCTGATGTCGAAATAAATCGATTTAGCCTTGTAGTTCCTGCCTTACGCCTTTTGACGACGAGAAACCCGTGCTCCGATCCATCGGTGAGTGAAAATAGCAGGCAGGCATGAGGTGCATGATCATCGAAGATCACACGATGTTCCTCATCAAGAGACTCGCGCACTATTTTCAAATCGAAGTTGATCGATATTTTCCGCTCGGGAAACGTGCTCATGTGAAGAAGCGGCGGCATTGCAAGTTTGCGCGAATTGAATCGCGTGAAGCCCATTGCCTCTAGAATGTTCACTACGGTCGGCGCCGGAGTAAGCGCCGTAAAGCTCATCTGCTCGTTTTGCAGCACCTCCCGGAGCAGCTCAACGCTCCAGCCTCTATATTCTGGAAGCACGTACCAAGACGTATAGTT
This sequence comes from Hyphomicrobiales bacterium, assembly GCA_019247795.1. Taxonomy (GTDB): domain Bacteria; phylum Pseudomonadota; class Alphaproteobacteria; order Rhizobiales; family Beijerinckiaceae; genus GAS188. The sequence continues at coordinate 8,057 of JAFBAK010000275.1, forward strand.
GCATACCGGTCCGATCTTTCCTCCCAATTTTCGCGTGGCATAAATCGTCCCGAGAAAGCCGACGATCTCGTCACGCACCGTCAGGACATGTCCCAGGTCCGGCTTCCGATCAAGCCACCTGTAGTCGAACAGCGTCTTCCATGCCTCGGACGGTACCCCATGTTTGTTGAAGCCATGCTGCAAAAATCGGCAGATAAGTTCAACGTCGCGAGGCCCGGCCGCACGAACGTCCGGCCAGCTTTGGCAGTGGCTCGCCTGTCCTCCATTTTTGGAATCGCTGCGCCAGTTCACGTCCGACATTTCTTGCCGCCGAAGAAAGGCAGCGAGTTGCTCGATCGTCGGCGCTAGCAACAGGGCGGTGAGCGGCAGTTCGCGTTTGATGCGCTTCGCGATCTCAAATCGCAAATTCAGGAGCGCTAGCGAGTCGATTCCAAGGTCAAAAAAGTTATCAGACCATTTGATCGAAGATATGCTCGTCGTTTTCCGAAAAATAGCATGAAGCTCATGTTCAAGCTGGTGACTCGCGTCTAAGTCGACTTCAGGCTGCGGCTGTTCGGCATCGATAGTGACGCGTAGGGCCGGATGGTTGCCGATCGCAACCAGGCACTCTGGGTTGCGCAAGGCGTCCTTGTTCCGCACGGGGCGGCCATTCACTGCGTCACATATCGCAGTTTCGGATTGCTTGCCGCTGTACGTAACCGGAAGCGCGTCAACTTGGGCGATGCGTGCTGGCACAAGCGCAGGCGAGCCGCGGCTGCGCAACTCCGCTCGAATACGCGCCATAAGAGCCTCGTCGAGCGATAGACGAGGTGCCAAGACGACCAGGAGGAGCAAACGTGACCCGCCTGGTACATCGCAGGTCTGCTCGACCGCAGCCGCGCCGACAATTTCAGGAATGTTCTGCAGAATCTGATATATTTCCGCTGGCCCGACTCGGACCCCCCTAACGTTGAGTACCCCGTCGGAACGGCCATGCATGATCGCGCCGCCTTGCGGTGTAAATTCGATCAGATCGCCATGCGTCCATACGCCCGGGTTTTTGCTGAAATACGCTTGGTGAAATCGGTCGCCGGTCTCATCGCCGTAAAAGCCCAAGGGACGAGAGGGGAACGGATTCGCGCAAATTAGCTCGCCTATGCGCCGATCCCCTTCGGGAAGCGCCGCAACGTCCAGCCCCAGGCTGCGACATTGCGCCTGCCCCCGATAGACGGGGCGATTGGGATTCCCCAAAACAAAGCACCCAATAATGTCCGTACCACCGGAAATCGACTGCACGGGTAGGGATTTCACGTGCTGCCTTATCCAATCATATTGTCGCGGAAACAGGATCGAGCCCGTGGAAAGAATACTTCGGAGCGGCCCATAGTCGGCCATTTCACGAGGGGAAAAACCGGTCGACTCGCAGAACTGCAGGTAGGCTGGGTTTGTACCGAAGACCGTTACGCGCTCATCAGCGACGATGCGCCAGAATGTCTCCGGACCCTCCAGTGGACCGTCATAGACCACGATTTCCGCGCCGGCAACGAGAGCGGAGAGCTGCCAATTCCACATCATCCAACCGCAGGAAGTCTGGAATAAAAGTTTGTCGCCGGGGCGCAAATCACAGTGGAGCCGGTGTTCCTTTGCGTGCTCCAGCAACGTCCCGCCAGCACCGTGAACGATGCACTTCGGCTGCCCCGTAGTACCTGAGGAAAAAAGAATGAATAGTGATTGATTAAACGGCCAGCGGTGCCAGGTGAAATGACTGTCCGCGAGAAAGCAATCCAGGAATGGGATTGTTCGGACAGTGGATAGGCCGACCGGAGCTGGCCCGTCATCTAAAGAAATCATGGCAGAAAGGGTCGGCAGGCCCTTTACCACCTCCGCTACCCGGGCGGAGATGGAAAAGCCGAGGTCGCATGGCTCTGAAGCAATGTTGGCGAATAAAACGGACGGGCTTAGCGGCGCAAAACGTGCCAGAATGGAAAATGCTCCCATGTCGGGCGAGCAGCTTGAAAAGGTTGCGCCGATCGCACTTGCCGCCAACGCAGCGATGACTACTTCCAAGTTATTGCGGGCGATCGCGACAATTCGGTCGCCCTTTTGCAAGCCTAATTTCTTGAGATATTTGGCAAGTTGAGCAACCTTCGCGGCCAATTCTCCGCGCGTCAACTGGCGGCGCTGTCCGTTCCTGCGGCAAGCAGTTATTGCCGGGCTCTGCTCGTCGCCGAGGAGGAGGTTCTCCGCATAGTTAAGCCTCAGGTTTGGAAAAAATTGTGAATCCGCGCAAGTGGTTCCTCTCCATGTAGGATTCTTGTCGCCCTCCCACCAAAGCTTTGACCAGTCCAGGAAGAGATCCCAGAAAGATGAGAAATCTTGCATCGAAAATTGCTCGAAGGAAGCATAGTCACGGAAACTTCGGCTCGTCGCTTTCTGACAGAAATCGATGAAGGAGCTTAGCTGTGAATTTGCGATGGACTGCGGGTCAGGTGCGAACGTTTCCATCACCTCGGGAAGCGCGCTTAGCGGCTTGGCATTCTTCATCATCTACTTCGTCCTTCAGCTATTAGGACCGAAAGCGGGCCAATTCGCCTTTGAGAGGACAGCTTCTCTAATGTTCCGAAGCTGACGGTCGCCGCTCACGATGTCGTCTGGACTGGAGCCAGGCAATTTATGCGACTGCAAGGCAGCATTAACCTTCACAAATCAGAGTGCCGTTTCAGTGCGTGTTGATAAATGGCCAGCAACGCCTTGATGTTGATGTCTGCGGTGTATTTGTTCTCGAATTCCTCGCGGGCAGCCCGCCGCATGCGCTGTCGGCCGTCTGGATCTCCAACCATTCGACAGATTTTCGCGACGAGGTCCCTCGAATCCCCAGGCTTGAAATGCAGCCCTGTGCGGCCATTCTCGACGATTTCGGCCATGGACCCGATTTTGGAAGCGATGACAGGAGTGCCTTTTGCGAAAGCTTCGATGATGACGCGAGGAAAATTCTCGTAGCATTCGGAGGGAACAATTAGAAAATCTGCCCGCCCGATCAACGAGTAGACACAGTCGAGGGATTTGGCTCCGAGCCACTCGATTCTGCGGTCTTCACCGACCGTCTTTTTCACGACACACGACAAAGGACCATCGCCCACCAGCTTGAGTGCTACCGTGCGGCCGAGGCTACGCCAGGCATCGAGCAGCGTGTGCACGCCCTTTTCGGCGGAGAGCCGTCCTACGAAGAGCCCATAGCCACCGCCCCCTCCTTCCGGCCCGGGGTCGGGGTAAGCAAAGTTTGGCTTGATAACGATCTTCCCCGCCGGCAGCCCCCCTTCCACGAACTTGCTGCGACTGAACGGCGTGAGCGCAACATAGACGTCCACGACATCGCGCCAAGTGCCGAGCGCACGGTGGACCGTCAACATCGCCGCGACACCGAGGCTGGCGGCGCGGTTGTCGCGATAGCAGCCGTGCACAATTCCCGGCCATGGAACGGCCCTTGCGAGGCAATCCTCACAAATCTCGCCGTCGCGAAAAAGCAATGCGTTGGGGCAGCAAAGCCGGAAATTGTGCAGGGTCTGTACTATGGGGACGTTTTCCGCGCGCGCGGCGTAGTATGCGGCTGGGGAGATCAGAGGAAACGAGTTGTGGAAATGAACGACCTGCGGGCGATGCGTTCGAAACAGCGCGCGCAGCTCCCTGAACGACGCTCGATTCCAAATGGTATCCGACGCGAGCCGGAGCTTGCTCATTCGGTCAATCGCTTCATTGCGCAGGCAGTATTGGGCGACGTTGTGTCCATGCGCCCTCAGCATTGCGACCTCGGCCAACATGCACTGATCTTCGCCGCCGGGCTGCTTATAAAAATTATGCGCTACGACAATATCCATTTGCTTCAGGCCTACCTGCGAGACAGGAGCGATCGATGATCACTTGCCCCAGGAAAGGCGGTCACGCCACCCTAATTGGCTGCTCAATAACTGCGACCGCGGACGCAGGCAGATCTGCCCATTGGTGTAGGGGGGCGCGTCGCCCTTGCATGCGGCCATGAATCGCAACACGGCATCCAGCCGCTGCCACTGCCCCGTTCCCTCCAGCTCCCATGAATGCCCCCACAGATGAAACACTCCACCGCATTTGAGTGCGCGTTGCAGTAACGAAGCAGCCAATGTGGGCCAATCGGTCGAACGACCGTGAGCGACAAACCGCCAAAGGCTCTCGAACGCCGCGCGTTTGATCGCATTTCTGACGAATGCAAGATGCCCATGCGAATAGGCCTGAATGGTTGTTGGCAGCAGCATGATTCCCCCGCACGGCCTTGGAAAGTCCAGGGATCCCAGCTCCGCGTGGCGAAGCCCGATGAAGCCGGCTCGGCGAACCATCTCCACGTGCTTCCCCAGGTACTTGCCTTTCGGCGGACAAAACATCGTGCACGATTGGCCCGTAACGTCCTCGAGCCAATGCCGCGAATTGAAGATCTCGTCCTTCGCCTGCTGTTCCGTTGTGCTCGTGAGCACCGTGTGATTCACCGTGTGACCACCAATTTCGAACGCACAACTGAGCTCTCGGATCTGGGCCGCTGCCATAGTCCCATTCTCGGCTTTCATGGGAACGTAAAACGTTCCGCTCAGCCCATGTTTTGAGAGGAGTTCGGCCACACGCAGGTCCAACGGGTGTCCATCATCCCAACTCGTCGTGATGTATGTCTCGGGCATCTTGGTCACTGCTCAGCGTTGCCGACGCTTGTGTTGTTTGAGTTCCACTCTTTCAAGCAACTCCGCCCATGCGATCCATTTCATTTCTCAGCCGGGCCAAGACAAGGCCGATCCGACGCCTCGCAATCTTTTTCACGAGGGCGCGCCAAACTCCGCGAACCGACCAAGGGCTTGCAAGTCCATCCAGATGATGCTGTGCGCAGGCTTGGACTTCGTCGAGGAGCCGGCGCTTCTCTCCGTGCTCGCGAATGGTCTCGATGAACGATCGCAACGCGTTCTCGGCGAATACTTGCTTGCGTAGCAAGGCTCTCGGTCTGCCCACGTTTTCCTTAACCGTGACGCCCGTGCAGTACAGCATGTATGCCAAGTCGTGCGAAGCGGGATACCAATGCGTGGTAATGTTTTCGGGGAAAGGCTGTTCTTCGGGAACGCCCGGGTCCACCAGAGACAGTCTCCTCGCCGAGATGTCGCAAAGGATATTGTTGAAGTCCAGATCGCCATGGATATGCGAATTGATCCACCAATATTGCCGCATGGCCGCGACGACGGCCCGCGGAGCGGACTCCAATACTTCAGGCGTCACGTCAGACGCCGCTTCGAGGCACAAATTGAGCTTTCGCCCGGGAACGGCCGTCATGACGATCGCCAGCGGCCACTCGGACAAATACACCGGCGCGGGGGTCGAGATTTTCCAGCCGCTGATTTTGTTGCCATGCAGCGCCGCATGTATCCTGGACATTGCTTCAAACTGTGCCCTGACCGCACCGAAGTTTGGCGCCATCGCGGGCTTGTACAACTTCACCGCAAGGCTGCGGTGGGTTCTCCATATCGGTTTCCCATTTCGTGATCGGACGAGGTAAACGCTGGCTTGTTCCCCCTGATCGAGCCGTTCAAAGACCCAGTCTTCAGCATCGGTGTCTCGGAAAACCCGCTGAAGCACGCAGACCATCATCGACGTCTCGTTATCTGGTCCCGTCAGGCTGGCTTCCGTCGCAGAATCGTAACTTGGCGCGAGCCTCAAAAGCGCGATCCATCGGCCGGCCGATCCAATGACGCTGCCTGCGAGAAAACCGTATGCCGCCCCGTGAATTCCCCACTTGACCATTAGGCACAGCGCCAAGGCGACGTTCACGATTGCTGCAAAAAGTCCGGCCCAGACGATCGCGTCCGCACGCTCCATGCATGCCAAGGCATTCGAGGCCGGCATCCCCAACGCGGTGATCATCAGCGCGAATGCGAGCACCATGATGGTAGCGCCTTGGCCCTCGTACTCTTTGCCGTGATAGAGGAAGTGCAGGATGTCTTCTCCTGCGAACGCTACGACGCCACAGAACAGGGCCATGCCCGCCCCAAGCAGGAACGAGCTGCGGACGGCATATCGGCACAGCCCTGCCCCACTTTGCTCTTTGAGAATTTTGACTGCCTTGGGCGTCAATATATTGCCGAACCCGAGCAACATGGGGTTGGCGAACAAGACGATGCTCATGCAAGCGGAATAGATGCCCGTCGCGGTCGTGCCCACCACAAGCGCCAGCAGCCAATAAGTCGCGTAAGCCTGGATCGACACGGTCAATTGGCTCGCAAAGAGCCATTTGCCGAGTCCCCAGCTCTGGTTCATTGCCGCCCATAATTGATCGAGGCGAATCGAAAAATTTTGACGCGCCATGAACAACCACGGAATACCGAAGAGGGCACGTGCCGCACCGAGCCCGATGCAGGCAGCTGCGGCAGACATCCGGCCCGTCCAGCCGAGCCAGCCGAGTATTGCAAGCTGAATTCCGGCAACTCCCGCGTCCAGCATAAGCGCTTGCGCGAATTGCATGTGGGCAAAGGCGAATCGCCTTCCGAATTCGCGCAAAAGCGCAAACGGAACTACGCACGCCAAAGCTGAGGTGATTGCCAGAATTTGCGGGTCGGCGTCGCCTGCGAGCAAGATCAGCACCGCTAAAGCAAGAGCGACGAAAGTAGCCGCCGATAACAAAGCAGAGTGTGCCAGCGAGCTGCCCCCATGCTCCGCCTGGGTTCCCAGGGGGCGGTTGAGGCGGATCGTAAATGGCTGGGAAATCAAGGAATCCTGGATGTTAGTCGAAGTTATCAGCAATGAAATTGCGATGGAATACATTCCGAGTTGATCGGGCGACGTGTAGCGGCCGACGACGACGGTGCTCAGAAAGCTGGCGCCGCTCACCACGGCTTGATCCACCAAAGCCAAAAAATGACTTCCTGGACCGTCTCGCAGTAGGCTCGCCCAACGGGTTCTTATTTCCCGCCAAGCCTTGCTCATCGGAGAGAAACTCAAAGCTGTGTGCACGAGAAATACCCCAAGACGGCCAATCGATGCTGTTCGGGAGCAACGACAATCCTGTTCAGATCCTGGTCCAACATTGCTGCTGCTCCGGGCCTTGCCTGAGGCATCAGAGCCGCAGATCAATGTTCGGGGCGGGGTCAAGATCTCGGCCGTCTCGTTGCCGGGAGGAGGGGCGTCACTGCTTGCCTCGGATGTTCTCGCGACGCGTTGACATTCTTGCCGGCTTCATGCCCGAGCGGAGCGCTAGGAACGCGTTTTGCGTCAGTTCCGCGGCGGCAAGCACGATGAAAGCCGGCACGATATACCCATAGCGCCGCCACAAGCGTCGAGGTTCCGAGCAAAGCCGGAACAACCACTCGAGACCACTCCTCTGCATCCAGCGCGGCGCCTGACGTTTCGTGCCGGCCACGAAGTCGAATGCTGCTCCAACGCCGATCATGACCGGCGCCTGAATTCGGCCGAGGTGATTGGCCATCCAATACTCTTGCTTGGGCGTGCTGAGACCGACCCATACGATGTCAGGATGTGCCGCGTTGATTGTGTCCACCACCGCTCGATCTTCTTCGGAGGACAATTCTCGGAACGGCGGACAAAACGTACCCGCGACTTGAAGTTCCGGGTGACGCTTGACCAAGTTTTCTCGCAAAGTGTCGGCGACACCCTCAGCGCCCCCGTAGTAGAATTGACGGTATCCACGCGCGCTGGAAACCGCCATCATCCTCCTCATCAGATCAGGTCCGTAGACGCGCTCGGTGTGATCCTTACCGGCCAGGTGAGACAACCACACGAGCGGCATGCCGTCAGGCGTGGTCATGCCGGCTTCATTGTGGATGCGGCGCAAGCGATCATCGAGCCTGCTTTCCATCACGCCGTGAACGCCGGTTACGCAGACATAGGTCTGGCTGCGCTCGCTGATCCAGTGTTCTATGCGAGCAACCGCATCGTCCAGATTGATTGAACTAACGCCGACACCCAAAATGTCAGCTCGGTCGTTTCGCAAAGTCTCGGAACTCATGCTGCGACGCCCCGTCTCGTTCGCGCTTCGCCAAAGCGTGACATCACCTCATGTTCGTGCTTCACCAAGCGCTCGCAAAGATGTGAGCCCAGGAAGCCCGCGCCGCCTGCGACGAGCACGCGTTTTTTTGCGTGGAAAACGTCGGCTCCGAGAGAAGAGGATAGCTTTGCCCGCATCGAAAACCACTTTCAGGAAGTACTCGATAGACGATGTAACCAACGACAAAGACTTGCGCCGCCAACAACAAAGACAATTGTTCATAGGGAGCAAGTATTCCCGATAAGGGGGTACCCTCGCGGCGAGGGTCGGTAGAGGGCAAGCCTTGAGAGTACCCACGAAGAGCGGGCGCGAAACCACAATTCTCGTGAGGGGGCGTGCTACTCGTTTCTCATCATACGATAGACCGAAGCTTCTCTCATTTCATGAGAGAGCGCAGCAGCGTTCGCATAGTGGAGAGTGCCATGTCAGGGATGTGGCAGATGCGTCTTTCCTCGCTGCCGAGGCGTTCGCAACGTTGGAGTCGCGTGGCGACTCTATTGGGTGCGCTAGCCTTTCAATTCGGGCCTCTTCTGCCGGCCTTGGCCGACGGTGTGAAAGAAGAGGATGGCTATCGGCTGGAACCTGGAGATCGCATCAATGTGAGTGTCTTCGGTCAGCCGGAACTATCGGGAGACCTTCAGATCGATGGAGATGGTCGCATCACCCTCCCCTTCATCGGGCTTCTCCTCGTAAAGGAGCTAACTGTTCCTGAATGTCAAAAGCTCATTGTCGCGCGACTTGTCGACGGCTACCTCAATCAACCCTCGGTGAGCGTGCGCGTCAGCGAGCCTCGTCCGTTGTACATCATCGGCGACGTGCGGGTCCCGGGATCGCATCCCTTTCAATATGGCATGAATGCCAAGGGTGCCGTGGCTCTTGCTGGTGGATTTGGGCCGTCGGAGCCCTTGCAGAATAGCTCGTTGGCCGAGTTTCTCCAGGCCGATGAACGCTTGCGACAGCTGAACCTCCAAAGGCAGGCATTGCTCGTCCGCAAGGCGCGCTTGGAGGCGCAGAGCCAAGGCCTGAGCACCTTCTCCCCGCCTGCATCGTCCAACTCCGTCGAAGCCAAAGATATCGCGGAGTTGGTCGCGATCGAAAAGGACACCTTGGCTTCGCAGATCGCAAATCAAAAAACCCTCGTCGATCTCATGCATTCGCAAAAGCCGCGCCTCGAAAAGGAGATAGAAGCCACCAATGGCCAGATCACCACCGAAAAGAAAGAACTCGCTCTCGCCGGGCAAAATGCCGATCAATACGGGAAGCTGGTGAGACAAGGCCTCGGTCTCTCGAATGCAGAAATGCAGCTTCGGCTGAGTGAGGCCAATTATGAAAGCGACATCTGGAGGCTGGAGGCTCAGCTTTCGCGGCTTCAAATGGATTCTGGCGATCTCGATCTCAAGATCAACGAAGTCGAGTCGGCATTCAAGAAGCAGACTCTCACAGAGTTGGCCGACGTACGCGGCCGTCTCAAGGAACTCGAGGTGACGCTGCCTCTCGCGCGCGAAATCCGTGAGGTCAAACTGCAACAAGCCAGCAGTATTGGGGGGATCGAGCCCAGCCACTCGATCAGCATCACCCGGACCCAAGACGGCAAGGCCTCGACCTTCGAGGCGAGCGACACCAGCATGCTGGAGCCCGGCGATGTTGTTGAGATCAAGAGACTGCTCTCCCCCGAAATCTCACAGCCCGACGCTCTCCTGCGGCAGTCCAATTCGAGCCCGCAAAAGCTTGGAGCCCAAAAGCTTGGAGCCGCAGTGAACGGTACGCCAGTCGCCTCTGCCGTTGCCAGCCAACTGGAGCATTGAACAAGTCAAAGACCGCGTGTTTCCGGTCTTTTTCGTGAAGAACCATGACATATGTTTTAAGCGCCTCGAGAACCCATTTTTTCAGCGAACGGTATCTCGCGTTCCTCGCGTTAGTGCTCGCCGGGTATGCCCTTTTTGGAAAGGGATTCGCATATCTCGGAGTTCCGCCCCTGTTCATCGGCGAGATCGCGTTGTCCGTTGGCGTCGTCATTCTCTTGCGTAGCGGATGCCTGCTTGCCTCGTTGGCGACGATGCCCAGCTTCCTTCTAGCCTGCACAATGGCTTGGGTACTCCTGCGCACATTGCCTTTCATCGGCGTTTATGGATTCGACGCGCTGCGCGACAGCGTCGTCATCCTGTATGGCGGATTCGCGTTCATTGTCATCGGCGCATTATTGGAGGACCCGCAGCGGATCAATTTGGCATTATCGTATTATGGACGCTTTCTGAAATTTTATATCCCCGCTATTCCATTCATACTTGCTGTAAACAGATACCTTGTTGAATACCTCCCGACCCTCCCGTGGTACAACGTCCCTCTTGTCGAGATAAAGACGGGTGAGGCTGCGGTGCATCTGAGCGGCGCTGTGGTGTTCGTCCTTGCCGGTTTCGGCAGGCTGACGCTCTCCTCGATCGCTTTCATTGTCACTGCGCTGGCCATGCTCTCGACCGGCAGAGGAGCATTTCTCGCCTTTGCCGTGCCCGTGTTTTTTGCGGTGATCGTGCTGGGCAAGATGCGCGCATTCGCCACCATCATGGCCGTCGTGATCCCATTCTTTTGCGCCGCATACCTTATTGAGACGTCTTCGGGCGAATACCGCGAACCGATATCATCCGATAAGCGCCCGATCAGCACGCGGCAAATCGTCGACAACCTCGCCAGCATCGTCGGCCATTCGGGAGCGCAAACGGAGGGCACCAAAGAGTGGCGTCTTCAATGGTGGAATATCATCATCGCGAACACGGTGCTCGGGCCCAACTTCTGGACGGGGCGGGGCTTCGGTCTGAATCTCGCCGACGCTGATGGTTTCCGCGACGGAGATCATCCGGACGCTCCAGCCTTGCGAAGCCCCCACAACGTTCACATGACAGTTCTGGCCCGGGCCGGCGTGCCAGGGGCAGTGCTGTGGGGGCTTCTGCTCGCTTCCTGGACCGTGATGCTGACGGGCGCGACCTTGTCCGCTCGTCATCAAGGTCAAAATGAATGGGCCGGTCTTTTTTTGTTCATCGCCTGCTACGTGATGGCGATGATCGTCAACGCAAGTTTCGATGTAGCGTTGGAAGGTCCAATGCTTGGAATATGGTTTTGGTGTTTGATCGGGTTCGGCATTGGCTCCGTGATGATCTTTCGCTGCCAAGCTATGCCGGCGCATTGAAGATCTGCCATCTGATCGAGGAAAATCCAGGGGTCTGGTGTGCTTGGGATTTTGAATCAATGACGAAGATTCACATCGATAAAGAGGCACGCGTCGTAATAACGGGAGCAGGAGGTTTCATCGGCGGCCACATGGTGAGATCCCTTAGGGACAAAGGCGTCCGGCATATTCGCGCGGTGGATCGAAAGCCGTTCGATGAATGGTACCAGACTCTCGACGATGTCGAGAACCTTCATCTTGACCTCGCCTCGTTGGACTCCTGCAAAGTGGCCGCGCGCCGCGCCGATTACATTTTCAATCTTGCCGCTGACATGGGAGGCATGGGGTTCATTGAAGTCAACAAGGGATTGTGCATGCTCTCAGTGCTGACCTCGACGCATATGCTGGTGGCGGCGAGGGATGCAGGCGTAGAGCGCTTTTTCTACTCGTCTTCAGCTTGCGTCTACAATGCAAGTAAGCAGACAGATCCTGTAAATACAGGCTTGGCAGAAGAAGACGCCTATCCGGCCATGCCCGAGGATGGTTACGGATGGGAGAAGCTTTTTTCCGAGCGCATGGCCCGCCATTTCGCCGAGGATTTCGGACTTGAGACCCGCGTCGCTCGCTACCACAACGTCTACGGACCATGGGGCACATATGACGGAGGCCGAGAGAAGGCACCCGCCGCAATCTGCCGTAAGGTGATAGAGGCTAAACGATCGGGGAACCATGAAATCGAGATTTGGGGCGATGGCGAACAGACACGCAGCTTCATGTATATCGACGATTGCATCCACGGAACCCTCGCACTCATGCAAAGCGATGTGCGCGAACCGGTCAACATCGGTTCGGACGAGCTCGTCAGCATCAACCAGCTTGTTTCCTTGGTGGAGGATATTGCGGGCGTGACGTTACGGCGCAGATATAATCTCGACGCTCCCAAGGGTGTTCGCGGTCGCAACAGCGACAACAGCAAGATCAAGGACGTATTGAATTGGGCGCCCTCCATCCGATTGCGAGACGGGCTCGAGAGAACCTATACTTGGATCGATGAGCAGATGAGGTCGGAGAAGCCGGCAGCTCGCGCGGTATTTGCTGCCTGAGCCGTTCGGCCGAGCCCACTCTTCACAACCTGTCTCATTACAGTCCCACGCGCTTTCAGGCTCAACGCACCGAGTAGATTCGAGTGGCAGACGGACCGAGCACAATTGCGAATTGATCGTCGTGCTGCGCAATCGTCGTGCTGTTTGCGCTAGGCCACCTCTTCCAGCCCCTCCTCGATGCGGGGCTCTTCGAGATAGCCGGGCACGGTGAGCAGAACCAGGCGCGAGCCGCCATAGCGCAGCAGCGCGCGGCGGACGCGGTAGGAACGGTGGGTGTGCAGCAGATACTGCCACCAATGTTCCTTCACCACCTGGGGAAGAAGCACGGCGATAAGCCGATCGCGGTTCTCTTTCTCGATCTGCGCGATGAGCTGCAGCAACGGCTCCGTGATCCGGCGATAGCGCGCCTCCAGCAGCATAAGCTTCGGCGGCTTCATTCCGGCCGCCCTCGCAGGCTGCTCGACGTTCGAGGACCACTGACGGCGCAGTTTCTTATGCTGCTCGCGAGTGTCGGGCCCCTGCAGATCCATGAAGCTCACCGCCACTACATCCGGCGACAGTCCCAAAGCGAACTGCAATCCGCGGTCGGTCAACCGGTTCCATTCTTCGATCAGCAGCAGGACAATTGGCGGATCTGCATGGGTGAGATGAAGCGGCCCGTCTTCGCGCAGCTGCGCGTCGAGTTCGGCGTAGTATTTGTGAATGGTCTTGAGAAGGAAAATCACGCAGGGAATTACCAGCACCGTAATCCACGCGCCCTCCACGAACTTCGCGACCACGATGATCCCCAGCGCCACTCCCGTAACCGAAGCGCCGACGATGTTGATCGCGAGGCTGAGCCGATGCCCATGCCGCACGCGCCCGCTGGTCGCATGTTTGAGTTCCGCGAGCCAGTGAAAGACCATGCCGAGCTGCGACAACGTGAAGGTAAGGAAGGCGCCTATCGCGAATAGCGGGATCAACCGGTCGGTGATGCCCCCGAAGGCGATCAGCAGCAGCCCGGCGGCGCCCGCGAGGTAGAGAATGCCGACCGAGAATACCAGCCGCCGGCCGACGACCGCCAAGGGGCGCGGCAAGAAATCATCCTGTGCAACCAGCCGGCATACTCGCGGGAAATCGACAAAGCTGGTATTGGCCGAAAGGCACAGAATGGCGAGCGCGCTGCCGATCGCAACATAGTAGAGCACGCCGCGGCCGATGACGGCTCCTGTGAGCTGTGACAGCACACTTTGATAACCTTCCTGAGTTTGATCCATGGCGCTCACGCCGTAGGCGCGAGCCAGGTAGCTGATGCCGGCCAGCAGGATGCCGAGGATGAGGCAGATGGCGCCGAGCGTCCGGTAGGCTCGCGGCACCACCGGCTCTCGAAACGCGCTTACGCCATTGCTGACCGCTTCCACGCCGGTCATCGCCGTGCAGCCAGCTGCGAAGGAGCGCATGAGCAGCCAGAGGGTCACCGCCTCCGTGGCGGGAGCAGCCGATGGGGGCGCAACGACCGGCGACGGATGCCCGCCCGCCGCCAGCGTCTTGTAAACTCCGAGTGCGACGATGGCGAGAAAGCTCGCGACGAAAAGATAGGTAGGCAGCGCCCAGGCCCGGCCCGCGTCGACGGTGCCCCGTAGGTTCATGAACGTGACAAGCAGCAGGATGCCGAGGCAGAGGCTCAAGGTGTAGGGTTGAAGCGGGGGCAGCGCCGAGGTGAGCGCGCCCACCCCAGCCGAGATGCCGACCGCCACATTCAGCACATAGTCGATCATGAGCGCCGACGCGGCGAGCAGGCTGGCATTGGTCCCGAGATTAGCCTTCGAGACCGTATAGGCGCCGCCATTGCTCGGATAGGCGCGGATGGTCTGGCGGTAGGAAACGTAGAGGATCACCAGGAGCACCAAGATCGGCAACATGACCACGCCGATATAGGCAAGACCCGCGGCGCCGAGAGGCATCATTGCGGTCAGCGCCGCCTCGGGTCCGTAGGACGAGGAACCCAACCCGTCCAACCCCATCGCCGGCACGCCTTCGAAGGCAGTGATCTTGCGCGCGGTGTGTTCCTCGTTCGCGAGCCGGCGTCCGAGGAGAAGCTTGAGTAGTGGCATTGCGCAACCTAGAAAACAGCAAAGATGGTGCGCGTTCACAACGTCCTCGGATTAGGTGCGTTCCGGCTTGAAAGAAACGGGTGAGTGCAGCCACCGGGCGCTGCCCCTGGCTTCCGGCGCCATCATCTCAAACCTGTTTCCGAGCAGAGGCGGGCCTTCCGCCTCGAGCGGCTGCATTCGAATGCTCAACAGGACATCATCTATCTTCATTCGCGGGTTCCCATGGGAACGCCGGTTGTAGTTTCCTTTGAGGATCACGCTTCTCGTTCGGCCGGGCCCGCCAGTGCAGCCAAAGCATGGCATTCGGTTCGGCGGTTCTCGCCTGCCGCGATCAAAGCGCATCAAGCCTTGGCACGATCGCACCACGCTGAACAATCGTTGATCGCGGCGCGTGCGATTGATAGCCTGGAACGGGCTGCGCGGTATCGATCAAGGGAGGTCAATATGCGTGAGCCGAACCCCGATAAATTGAATGAGCTTGCAGGGAAGCTCGTCGGCGATCTCGGAGCTGCGATGGCCGGCGCGAGCATCGTGCTTGGAGATCGGCTCGGTCTCTACAAGGCGATGGCCGACGGAGAAAAGGTCACCTCGTCCGAGCTGGCCAAGAAGACGGGGCTGCACGAGCGCTATCTTCGCGAATGGCTCTCGGCGCAAGCGGCGTCCGGCTACATCGAGTATCACTCCGACAAAAATGCGTTCTCGCTCTCGCCGGAGCAGGCGATGGCATTCGCCGACGAGAGTTCTCCGATCTTCTTTGCCGGCGCCTTCGACATCGTGCAGTCGACCTATCTCGACGAACCGACAGTCGAAGAGGCTTTTCGCACCGGCAAAGGCGTGGGCTGGCACGATCATTCGAAGTGCCTGTTTTCCGGAACGGAACGATTCTTCCGCCCGGGCTACAACGCCAATCTAGTCTCGAGCTGGATTCCCGCCCTCGACGGCGTCGAGAAGCGCCTGAGAGACGGCGCCAAGGTCGCCGATGTCGGTTGCGGCCATGGGGCTTCGACCATCCTAATGGCCAAGGCATTCCCGAATTCCGAATTCTTCGGTTTCGATTACCACACGCCATCACTCGAACGTGCGAAGGAGGCCGCGCAAGAGGCGGGCGTCGCTGACCGAATTACCTTCACGAAAGCTTCCGCGAAGGACTTTCCCGCGAAGGATTATGATCTTGTCGCCTTTTTCGATTGCCTGCACGACATGGGAGACCCGATCGGCGCCGGCAAGCACGTGCGTGAAACTCTGGCGAAAGATGGGGTCTGGATGATCGTGGAGCCCTTCGCGCACGACGAGCTCAAAGACAATCTCAACCCGGTCGGGCGTATCTACTACAATGCCTCCACTTTCATTTGCACGCCCGCATCCTTGTCTCAGGAAGTCGCGCTTGGGCTCGGCGCACAGGCGGGCGAACGCCGGCTACGAAAGGTTGTCACGGAGGCGGGGTTCACACGTTTTCGCAAAGCGAGCGACACGCCCTTCAACATGATTCTTGAGGCGCGTCCGTGAAGGTAGGGCACGTGCGCTGCCGCTCGCTTGGAGGGAAAATGCGGAACTGAGCAAAAAAAGAGCGCCTCGACCGATGTGAGGGCGGGGAGCCGGCGGCCGAGGCGCAACGCAGCCATAAACGCGCACTGCACTCAAGAGTTAACATCGGCTTAGCGTCGAAGTCACGATCCATGGACGGAGCACCGTGTTGCGCCAGTGTAGCACATCGGCGCGTACTCGGCGGCCGACACCGGCGCGGCGCCTAGACCGGCCGGCCTGCCGCCACGGCTTCGGCGTTGATGGCGCGGTCACGCGAGTCTCTATCGATGCAAAACGCCCTTCAATGAGGCGGGAAGCTTCTGCCCCACCGCATCGCAGACGGCGCTGGGATTAAGCTTGAGCAAAGCGGCCATGATCCGCTCCACTTCATCCCGTCGGGTCACGTAAGCCGAGGTATCGTTCACTTCCGCCGAAGGTCGCTCCAGCCAAAGGCTCAACTCTTTCGCCTCAGGCTCGTCGATCTTGAAGCCGCATTTGCTTGCGCCCGCCTGCTTGATCGCGGTCAGGGTGCCAAGGATCTCAGCCAGCTGAAAACGCCACACGGCAGAGTCGAACCCGCGCAGAACGGAATCGACCGAGGATATTTCCGAAACGGCCGCGCTCTGCATCATTCCGGCGAGGCAGGCGCCAAAGAAAGCCGTGAGCATGGCCTTTCGCATGATGGCCTTTCGCATGATGGCCTTTCGCATGATGGCCTTTCGCATGAAGGCCCTTCGCATGATGGCCTCCCGCCATCCTCATCTCCCAACCACATTGCGGCACGAGCCTTGAGACGCTTCGAGGATTGCCCCTCTTTACCGTTTTTTTGAACGGATGCCGCTTTGTTCGCGAAGACTTTCTGCAATCACGCTATATTTGGCCGCAACTCGCAGTCGGAGCAAGAGCTTGGTGGTTCGGCACGACGAGTGCAGAATAAGGCGCGCCGACACTGCGAAGGTCCGAGATGGAAAGCAACGCTTCGCGACATGCGCTCCTCCACTTTTCTAACGAGACCCAGAGCCGCCGACCCGCCATTTTCGGGGGCCGCCAAGTCGCCCGCCCTCGACGGCGCCTTCGTCTGGCGGCCGCCGCCCGCGCACAGGTGATCGGATGAATGACAGCGTCCGCCCACCCTTAGGGGGGCCCTCGCACGACGTCGTTGCGTCGGCCAAAAGCATCTCCAAGGCATTCGAGGGCGTGCAGGCCCTGCGCGACGTCGATTTTGAATTGAGGCGCGGGGAAATCCACGCGTTGATGGGGGAAAATGGCGCCGGAAAATCCACGTTGATGAAGGTTCTCGCCGGCGTGCACACCAGCTATGACGGCGAGGTTTTCATCAAGGGGAGCGTCGTGCATTTCGCGGGCGTGCGCGACGCGGAAAAGGCCGGCATCGCGATCATTCATCAAGAGCTCAACCTCGTCCCCGAATTGACCGCTGCCGAGAATATATTTCTGGGTCGCGAACCGCTGATCGGCGGCATCATCATCGATCGGCGGCGCATCGCCAAGGCGGCGGGCGCGCTGTTGCGGCGCCTGGGCATCACCCTCGACCCGGAAATGCGCGTCGGACAGCTTCGCGTGGGAGAACAACAGCTCGTAGAAATCGCAAAGGCGCTCTCGCTCGATGCGCGTATTCTCATTATGGACGAGCCGACATCGGCCCTCTCGACCTCGGAATGCGAGATACTCTTCAAGGTCGTGCGGCAACTTGCCGATTCCGGCGTGGCGGTTATCTACACGTCGCACCGGATCGACGAAGTTCTCGCTTTGGCTCACCGGGTGACCGTGCTGCGCGACGGTAAACGCGTCCTCACCGCACCAATCGCGACGCTTTCCGCAAACGCCATCATTAAAGCGATGGTGGGACGGGAAATGCGCACGCATCGTCGCAGACACGGGGCGCTCGCGGGCGAGCCGGTCCTGTCCATCCGGAATTTGACCCTCGATATCATGCGCGGAACAAACTGGCGGCGCGCTCTTCACGGTGTCAGCTTTGATCTGAGGCGGGGTGAAATTCTCGGGATTGGAGGGTTGCTCGGTTCAGGTCGAACCGAAATCCTGGAAACGATATTCGGGGCGAGTCGCGGCTGGCGCGGCGGGGAGATCTTGATTGAAGGCGCGCCGGTCTCGATCCAATCTCCCGTCGATGCCTATCGTTGCGGGATCGCCCTGGTGTCCGAAGATCGCAAGGCCCGCGGGCTTCATTTGCACGCATCGATCCGCGACAATGTGGCGTTGCCTTCCGTGGGTGCTTTGTCGCGCTTCGGCTTGCGCGCCTTTGCGCGCGAAGAGAAATTGGCCAAGGATGCGGTCGAGCGGCTTTCGGTTCGTTGCGGTGGAATCGAGCAGATCGTTTCCACGCTCTCGGGGGGCAACCAGCAGAAGACGGTGATCGGCAAATGGCTCGCGACACGGCCGCGCATTCTTCTCCTCGATGAACCCACTCGCGGGATCGATGTCGGGGCAAAGCAGGAGATCTATGAGCTCATCTTCACCCTCGCTGCCGAAGGGCTTGGTATTCTTGTCGTTACATCGGAGCTTCCAGAGCTCCTTTTGCTTTGCGACCGCATTCTCGTGATGTGCGAGGGGAGGCAGACAGGCATTCTTGCGCGCGCGCAGGCAAGTGAAGAAGCCGTCATGCATCTTGCCGCGCCGGGGGCTTTGGCGAATCGCGCGGGAGCGTCCGCATGAGCATCCTGCGCGCCCTTTCCCGCACCAAGCTTTATTGGGGGCTTGCGGCCATATGCCTGATCGGCGCCTTCACCTCCCCTCATACCTCTTCGGGTCGGAACATCTTCCTCTCCTATCCGAACCTCACGGACGTGCTTCGGCAAGTATCCATCACCGGACTTGTGGCGACGGGGATGACGGTCGTCATCCTTCTCGGCGGAATCGACCTTTCGGTAGGTTCGGTCATGGGATTTTCGACGATCATCTGCGCCATGCTGCTCACGCAATCAGGATGGACCGCGGCTTCCATGATGGGTGTGCCTGCGGTCGGGGTCGTGAGCTTCGCGGCGGTCGCGTTTCTCGCCCGCTTCGTCTTCAAGAGCCTTGCGCGCGAGCGCCGAGAAAGCGCCGGTCAGCGCCGCGAGATTGTGCTCGGCCGCTCGCGTCGCCTCTGGATTCCGCTTGTCCTTGCCGCGCTGGTGGCCATGCCGCTGAGCCTCTTTGCCGCAAGCCAGGTGCCAACCAAATTCGGCGTCCTCGGCGTCGTTCTCGTGACACCCTGCGTTGCCTTGCTTCTCGGCGCGATCAATGGCGGGCTCATCGTCGCAGGGCGCCTGCAGCCCTTTATCGCCACCCTCGCGATGATGGTGACGGCGCTCGGGATCGGCCGCCTCACGGCCGGGCAGGACAATGCGGTGATTGCCGTCTACACGGGAACCAACGCTGTCGAAAGCTTCGAGATGTTGCGCTCGATGCTCGGCGGCATCGTGCCGATGCCGAGCGTGTTCTTTCTGGCGGCCATCATCATTTTCGGCGCGATCCTGCGCTTCACAGCCTACGGGCGCTATGTTTACGCGATTGGCGGCAATATCGAGGCGGCGAGACTTTCCGGCATCAAGGTCTTCCAGGTTCAGTTCACCGCCTACGTGCTTTCTGGGATGCTCGCCGGACTGGCCGGCGTCCTTTTCGTCGCGCAGTACCGACA
This sequence comes from Hyphomicrobiales bacterium, assembly GCA_019247795.1. Classification (GTDB taxonomy): domain Bacteria; phylum Pseudomonadota; class Alphaproteobacteria; order Rhizobiales; family Beijerinckiaceae; genus GAS188. The sequence continues at coordinate 27,633 of JAFBAK010000275.1, forward strand.
AGGCAAGCCGGACGCCGGCTCGGGTCTCGAGCTCGATGCGATCGCGGCGGTGGTTATCGGTGGCACGAGCCTCATGGGGGGACGCGGCGGTCTCGCCGGGACTTTCGTCGGCGTTCTGATTTTCGGCCTGCTTTCCGACATTCTTCAACTTCAGAACATCGATTCCAATGTTCAATTGGTCATGAAAGGCCTGATCATCGTCTGCACGGTGCTCGTGCAGGAACAGAATCTCGGGTCGTTCCTGGCGGGTCTGAGGCGCAAGACGCTCCTCGCCTCGCCGGGACCAGCGAGATCGGCCGAGAACGGCCGTCCAAGGAGCCTCGAAACGCTCGCAGCCGCAAGGGAGGACTTCGATGAAGCGTCGTGAATTTCTCAGGCTCTCCGCCAGCATCGCCGGAACGGCGATGACCGTTTATCTGCCGGCCATTTGGACGCCAGCCAGGAGTGCGGCGAAATGGAAGGTCGGATTCAGCCAATGCACCACACTCGAGCCGTGGCGCGTGCAGTTCAACAAGGATATCCAAGCGGAAGCCAAAAAGCATCCCGAGGTCGACCTCATCATCACCGACGGTCAAGACAAGACTGAAAAGCAGGTGGCCGACTGCGAAAACCTGATCGTCCAGCAAATCAACGTCCTGCTCATCTCACCCAAGGAATCGGCGGGACTGACCGGAGTGGTGGAAAAGGCGATCGACGCCAAGATCCCGACCATCGTTCTCGACCGCAACGTCGACACGAAGCGCATCACACAATTCATCGGCGGCGACAACGCGCTCATCGGTCGCGCGGCCGGCGAATACGCTGTCAAGCTGCTCGGCGGCTCCGGCAAGGCGCAGGGCAACGTCGTCGAGATCTGGGGCGGGATGGGCACGCAGCCCGCGCATGATCGTCACGACGGCTTCCATCTGTTCACCGACAAGGAGCCGGGCATCAAATATCTGCTCAACAACCAGTCCGGCGACTGGAAACAGGATCAAGCCTACAACATCATGACCACTGCCCTGCGGAACAATGAAAAGATCGACCTGATCTATGGCCACAATGACCCGATGGCCTACGGGGCGTATCTTGCGGCAAAGGACGCGGGACGCGACAAGGACATCAAGTTCATCCTTGGCATAGATGGCTTGCCCGATGAAGGTGTCACTTGGGTCAACAAGGGGCAGCTTACCGCGACTTTCCTCTATGCCACGCCCGGCGCCGAGGGTCTCCGGCAGGCCGTGAAGCTTCTCAATGGTGAAAAGATCGAGCCGGTGATCACCTTGCCGACCATGCTCATCGACAAAAACAACGCTCCCCAAATCTTGAAGGAACACGGACTGCTCTGAGGAGCTTCGCGAGACCCATCAGCAACGGTTTCGCTCAGCAGCGAGCCGTCGATTTAAGAAAGGCAACCGGCGCACCAGAGTGCGCCGGTCGCTTTACAGGACAGCGCCGATCGATGAGCGACAAGCCCCGGGTTGACCGCACGCGTTCGAGAGAACAAAGTAGAAACATAGGTGGGGTCAATAGCCAAGGAGAGCCATGCGCACTCGAGCCAAATGGAGCCGCTGGGGTTGGGGACGCGGCGAAGGCTACTCGCTCGAGATCGGCGGCACATTCCGATGTTCTGTCGTGCTCAAGCCCGCGTCGGGCGACGAGCCGGGGAGCTACAGTGCCTCGATCAACGCAGTGGAGTGCGGCCGATATCTTGACAGGGAGAGCGCCATGCGTGCTGTCGAGCAGCGCCTCGAATCAGACATGGCGCGGATCCTGCGCGATTGGACCGTCTATCAGGCTCTCAAGGCACTCAACGGGGACGAGGTCCCGCGCCTCGCGCTTAATCCACGCAAGCCATGAACAAACGGGCGCGCGGCAAGGATACCGTCAGATATGGTCGGAATGATCGGACATGCGTCGCGCCAGCCTTGCGGGCCAGGCCATCGCGTCGGGCAAATCCTGGATGATGCTCGCGACGAGATCGGCGGCGGAAGCGCTGTTCCATTTCGTCTGTATCGTCGGTGCCAGTTCGACGCCCACACCGACGAGATAGATGATGATCAGCAAGGCGATCAATAAACGCATCGAGCTGTTCTCCGGCTATGCTCTTCAGCTAGGGCACGAGGAGAATTTGGCAAATATTTTTGCGGCCGCGTGAAGCGCCGATCGGGTGCGGGCGCCGTCTTGGAACGGTCCAGCGCGGGGGTTTACCGAAAGGCGCACATGTCTCTTGCCCGGTCGCCCCCGAATGAGTTTCTCAGTTGCGGCTCGAGGCCACACTGGTGGGGTCGCCGCCGAGATGAGTGACGACCGCTAGCCGCGATACCTCGCCGTTCTGGAAGGCGCGCAGGAATTTCGCATAATCGCGGAAGGATACGCATCCATTCGAGTCACCGCGGGGGCCGAGCATGTAGCTATGGGCGAGGATGCCGTTGCGCCCGAACATGTTACCGCTGCCGACCGGGTTGAGGCGCAAGGCCGCAACACCGTGAAACAGATCGCGCCGCAGCTCGAGATCGTAAACGTTAGGGGGTGTCGCTCCCCGGTTCTTTTCGCTGACGAAGCGCGGGTCATCGAACCGGTTTCCGAGCCCTGAATGAGCTTCGAGCTTCTCCCCGTTGGGGAGGTAAACCACATGGGCCTGGATGTCATAAAGCGCCGTGCGGGCGCCAACCGCCGCCAATCCGCCTTGCCCTTCCCCGCGCGAGGCGAAGGCGGAACTCGTGGCCTGATTTATCGCGGAAAATAGCTTTTGGATCGGATTGCGATCATCGGGCGCGGGAACACTTCCGCCTGAAGGTGCGTTGACTGCGGGAGGAGCCGTGACTGTCGCCTGCGAAGTGGCAGCCGCCGAAGCGGTAGCCCCCCGCTGTTTGACATCCGCCGGGGGAATGTGCGCGACATCCTTGTTCGGATGGAGCTCAAAACCGGGCGGAGCCTCGGCTACCGCGGGGGTGTCCCCTGGCCGCCTCGGCGGCAAGGGGACGAGGCGCGGGCCAGCGTCGGGAGGCACGGGCGCCTCGATCGTCGCGAGCGCGACGACCGAGGCATGGTTCTCTTTGGGAGTCGCGGTCGCTGCTTGCGGCTGCGAACCTCGAGGCGTGGTTGTGCTCGGGGCCGTGCGAGGCCCAACGGACGACGCCGACGAGTGCGTCCGGCCGGAGTCGCTCGACGCCTTCGGTGCGGCGCCCGCAACGGTGGACGTTGCGGGGGGTGCTTTTGCGTCCGCAATCGGCTCGCGCCGTCCATACCAGGCGCGGGAGCTGAGTTCCGCTGTTGATGTGAATGAGGCAAACAGAGCCGTCGTGGCTGATAGGGCCGAGAGGGCTAGCGCTGCGGCCACAATCGTAAATCCCACCAGAAGAGCGCCCAAAGCGAACAGCCGAAGCTGTTCCCGCGGCACAACATATTCGTCGAAACTGGTGATATCACTCGCGTAAGTCATAGGCCCTCATACTCGGCGCATCCAGAATTCGGCACCACCCAGCCGGCGCTTTTCCTTTGAACCATTGGCGGGATTGTGCTCAGAAATGAGCATTCTGCGGGCGAAAGCGTTTTCCTTGCCACAAATTTCCAAAACGCTGCGAGAATAAAGCTTCGAATTCATTGGTCAAACGGTGAATCGACAAGAATCAGATCTCTGATGCGGCTTCCACGAAGTTGTGGGGAAGCACCCCTTGCCTTCCTCAAACACGCAATTTGACCGACGTTGGTAATTTTTTATTTAAGATACCTTGGCTCGAAGACGAACCCGCTACTTTCGAATGAAGCTGCTCGGCCGCCGCGAACGCCCCGTTACCGGCTCGTAGCTCCGAATCGCGCAAAAGCGAAGACCGAAGGTGCGAGATCAAGCCCAAGATTTCTGAAATCCGACAACTGCGGGACGACCGGAAAGCGACGTATCCGCTCAGAATTGGCAAGGTTCGAGGCTGTCAGGAATGGTAAAAGGGTCAGCGACAAGTCTCTCGGCGTGCCCGCGACGGTCGGCGCAATGAAGCTCATGGTGCATTACGACAAGCCCGATTTGGTGCTCGATATTTTGCACCGGCGTCTCTGCGGCATCCCCCTCACCTGCTGCACGAGCTATACCGAGTTGCCGGCTGCGCTCGAACGCGAGCGCCCCGAAATCCTCTACAGCGTCCGTTTTGCCGGGACGCCGGGCTTCCCGCGTTCTGCCATTCTTGCCTGCCCTTCCTTGGATTGGGTTTCTGTGGGCGGAGCCGGAATCGATCATCTCGCCCCATGGGATCCGTCTCGCCTCACGGTGACGAATGCCGCCGGCGTCGGCGCCGAGACCATGGCCCAATACGCTCTGGCCTCGATCCTTTATTTCACCATGGGCTTTCCCAAATTCAGCGCGCGCCAACGCCAGAAAGATTGGGCAGAAGGGAAAGTCGCGTCGGTGAAGGGGCTCACCCTCGCGATCCTTGGGCTTGGCCACACGGGACGGGCGGCGGCTTCCCTTGCCGCGGCGCTTGGCATGCGCGTCGTCGGCATCCGGGCAAACCCGGTGGCCACCTCCAATGTGGAGCGTGTCCTTGGTCCGAGTGATCTTGATGGGGTCCTGGGGGAAGCGGATTTTGTGCTGGTCTCGCTGCCGCTCACGTCAAAGACCCGTCACCTGCTCGACAAAACACAATTCGCAAGCATGAAACGGGGCGCCGTTCTTATCGATGTTTCGCGCGGCGGCATCGTTCGGCACGCGGCGCTCCTCGAGAGTCTTGAAGAAGGTCATTTGCGAGGCGCCGCGCTCGACGTGTTCGAAACCGAGCCGCTGCCGAGTGATGATCCGCTGTGGAACTTCTCGAACGTGATTATCACGCCGCATTGCTCGAGTGTCTATGACGGTTGGGAGCGACGCTCCGTGGAGATGTTCTGCGACAATGTCGAGCGTTGGCAACGCGGAGAGAAGAGGCACAATATCGTAGATCCCTGCCGCGGGTATTGAAGGCGAATGCGCAAGCTTGCGAGCGCCTCGATTGCCGATACAGCAAAGATTGAAAGATGTCGTGCCAAGAAAAGCTTCACCAAGACGAGCTCCGCGCCCGTTTCAGCCCGGTCCAGGAATTCATCTTGGGCGTGACGCTCGTGCGCATCCCGCCCGAAGCTCGCCGGTTCGCGTCGCTTCTGCTTCTCGACACTCTCGGTGTCGCCGCGGCCGCGCACGCCATGGAACCCGCTCGTATCGCGCGTGAGGCTGCCATTCGCCTTTACGGCACGGGGCCGGAAGGTCCGGCAGCCACGATGCTCTTCGATGCGCGGCGCGCGAGCGTGCCGGGCGCCGTGTTCGCCGCCGCCGCGCAGATCGACAACCTCGACGCGCATGACGGCTACAATCCGACCAAGGGTCACACCGGGGTCGTCGTCGTGCCGGCTCTCCTCGCCTTCGCGCAGATCGTGCCTCCGCTGAGCGCCGGCGAGGCGCTGTCGTCCCTCATTGTCGGATACGAGATCGGTGCTCGTGCCGCGGTCTCCCTCCACATGTCGGTGAGCGAATATCACAGCTCCGGTGCCTGGAATGCCCTTGCGGTGGCCGCGCTCGGAGCGCGGTTGAAAAAGGTGAGCGGGGAATGTTTGCGCGAAGCGCTCGGCATCGCCGAGTATCACGCACCGCGCAGTCAGATGATGCGGGTGATCGACCACCCAACGATGCTGCATGATGGCTCAGCTTACGGCGCGCTGGCAGGCGCCTCCTCCGTTTTTCTCGCGGAGGCCGGATTCACAGGTGCTCCTGCGATCACGGTCGAAGCGGATGAGGTGTCGCAAGTCTGGACCGATCTCGGCGATAAATTCTGCATCATGCAACATTACATCAAGCCTTTTCCGATTTGTCGCTGGGCACATGCGCTGATCGAGGGTGCGCTGAAGCTGCGCACCGAACACGGGATCGAGCATGAAGAGATCGCAGCGATCCGGCTCACGACCTTCCATGAGGCGACGCGCCTGTTTCGCGGCATGCCGGCGTCAAGTCCGGTCGCGCAATATTCGCTCGCCTTTCCCGTGGCGGCGGCTCTCGTCAATGGCCGGCTCGGCGTCGAGGAGCTCTCCGAGAATTCGCTGCGCGACCATCGCATCGGTCGGCTCGTCTCCGTGACATCGGTCGAGGAGAGCGAAGCTTACAATCAGGATTTCCCTAAGAACCGTCTGGGCGATGTGAGCCTGATTTTGCATGACGGGCGGAGTGTGCGGTCCGGCACGCTGAACGCGCGAGGCGGCCCCGAGGCTCCTCTCAGCGAGGCCGAGATCATCGCCAAATATCGAGAGTATGCGAAGCCGGCGCTGGGATCGATGCGAGCACGCGCGCTCGAAGATGCCGTGCTCGGACTCATCGACCGGCGTGCCGATTTTTCATCCGTGCTGGCGCTCACATCGCAGGCATGAGAGTGATCAGCAGCGCGATCGGACCTGTTTTCGGAGACCTCACCGGCGTAGGAAGGAGAAGCTCAAATGGCGAAGATCATCTACAAAATCATCGAGCACGACGGTGGATGGGCTTATCGGGTCGGGGACACCATTTCCGAGACCTTCCCGACGCATGAGCTCGCGCGCCAAGCCGCGGAGCGTGCCGCCTCCGAGCAGGTGGTCGGCGGAGCCGAAACTGGAATAGTCTACGAAGATAAAGAGGGCCGTTGGCACGAGGAAGTATCGCGGGGCGACGATCGGCCCGAGACCGAAGTCGAAGGCTGAACATTTCACAGCCTCGGTCAAGTATTCGCTACGAGCATTGGGGCCGTCGCACACACTGATTCGTCACAATACATTAGCCAGTTCAGTTCTTGGCCGGATGACAGGCGCCCGATCTGTAAGCATTTTTTCATGATTAACGCTTCGTTAGGAAATATCGCCAATTCTTGACGAGTCATTAACCACGCGTTCTCGGGCGAATACCGAAATTGCACAACAATGAGGGACGGAGGATTTCATGCGAACAATTGCTTTTGTCACGCAAAAGGGCGGCTCGGGTAAGAGCACGCTCGCGACTTCTCTTGCGGTCGCTGCCATGCAGGCCGGGGAACGCGTCTACATGCTCGATATGGATCCTCAGCGGTCGCTGATGAATTGGGCGGAAATGCGTGGCGAGGAGGAACCCTCGGTCCAGGCAGTCACGGCGGGCCGACTTGCCTCGACACTTGCGGCGATCGAGGAAAGCGGCTTCACCCTCGCCATCATCGATACGCCGGGGGTCGACGGGCCGGCGGCCATCGCGGCGATGCGGCTCGCCGATCTCAACATCATTCCCGCCCGGCCGAACGCGTTCGATCTTTGGGCGAGCGAAACCACACGCAAGCTGCTGAGGCAGCATCGCGCCGATTACGTCTTCGTGCTCAACCAATGTCCGCCCGCTCAACAGTCGGCTCGCGTTCAACAAGGCGCGGAAGCGCTCGAAGCTCTGGGCGGCCTCATCACACCCTTGATCCTCACGCGCGTGGATTTCCAGGAAGCCGCTCGAGCCGGCGTCGGCGTTACGGAATGGCACCCCTCAGGCGCGGCGGCCGAAGAGATGCGTGCCATGTGGTCCTCGATCAAGCGCCGCCTCGCACGCCGCGCGCAAAAGGCGCCCATGCGCAAGGCCGCCTGAGAAACGGCATTGCGAGCTTGGGCGCCGCCATTCGGCGCCCGCCGTTTTACCGCGCTTGGCTTAGCACTCCCGAGAGAGCGGAAACGCCGTGGCAAGGCGGGCCCTCCGCCGTGCATGAACATTCGCCTGAATGCGATTCGCATCAGGCACGGGCCTCAACCCCTCCGCGCCATTAATGGATTGTGAACAACGACGGCACAATGTTAGCCAGGCGTGACTGCGCCCAGGAACGTGCGAAGCGCTTCTGCGTTTTGCCGACGGAGGGTATGCCATGGCTAGAGGCAAGCGCTATCGCCGATCCGCGAGCGAGTGCCTAGCACTCGCGGACATCGTCTCCAATCCGAGCGATCGAGCAATGCTCGTTGCGATGGCCGCGAGGTGGCATGATCTCGCCGAACGAGCCCTCGAGGCGAGCTCGTACCAGCCTTCGTCGAAGGCGCACCAAGAGCGGCGTGCGCATTTGCGCGTTGTCTCCGGATCACGCCCCGTGCGGCCATCCTCGGCCTCGAAATGACTGGCGGCATCCCCCTTCACAAATAAAAACGCCCCGCTCCCTTCGAAAGCGGGGCAGAGTGACTTGATGCAGCAAGGCAACGCGGAAGCCGAGCCCCGGTTCCGTAAACGGCAGGCAAAATACCGCCCTCAGCATCTCGCCGGAACGTCAGATCTTCTCTTTCCTGTTCGACGAGTAGTCGCAACGCCAACCGGTGATTGTCCAATCCGGATTGGCGCTCGCCCATTGCGCCAAAGTCGGTTGCGCTTGCATGACGCAAGCCGTCAAATGCACATCATCCTGTAGGGCGATATATTTGTCTTCGCACAGATTGGCGTTGCCAATGGCGCAAACAGTGAAGACAAGCTCCAGAAAATTCATGCTCCACTCCCTCATCCGCCGGGGATCAGGCTCGGTCTGAACAGTGCAAACCTTGTGCCTTTCCGAGTGAGCGGATAAAGGGTCCTGCGATTAAGCTTTGTGCATGGTTGCCGATTGGTAACGCGCCGTTCCCGGGGCTAATCGCGGCGATGTTCCTCGAAGGAACCGCACCGCTCCGGCAACTCCCGCTGCCGCGTCGAGCACGACGGCGACGCCATTCAGGGGCGCCGCCCTGCTCGCGGAAATCACGAGCGAGCAATCGCGCCTCAGGGTGCGTTGATCATCGCCAGCGCCTGTTCCATGGGTTGCGGTGAGATGGCGATAAAGCCCTCGAACGGCCGGTCCATATCCGCGACCAAGGTGATGGCGCCGGAAAGCGAAGCGGCGCAGATGAAAAGTGCGATGAGCGCGAGCGCATTGGTTGGCGCAAATAGACCGAAGCTAACGAACAAGAGGCAGAGCCAGGCGACAAGCACGAAGATGAAGGGACGCGGAACGTGACCTGATTCCTGCGCCCTTTGCAGCCAGCTCGTCTTATTCAGATCGTTGGTGATCTCCAGTGCGCTCGCAAGCGTCGAGCGCTGAGCATCCGTTTGCGGCGTCAATGCACGAATCTTCTGCTGCAGATTTTCGAATAAACGCGAAGGAGGCAGAGCATCTGCACCCGGACGGGCTTCGGCATTTTGCGGCCAGTTTGCCCGGAATTTGGTCAGGGCGAATTGCTTGAGAATGGGCCTGATCGCCTTGCCATCCTCGCCATAATTGGTGAGTTCCCTGTCAAGCCACATCAGGTTGGCGGCAAACTCCTCGACCTGCTTATTGGTCGTATCGAACTTGTTTTTGGCGGTCGCCACGAGAAGCCCGAGAACGAGGGCCGACAGGAGCGATACCATCCCCATGGAAGTTTGCACGATCCGACGTGTCGCATCCTGACGGTAATGTTCGGGCAGAAGACGATTCAGGAGGAGGCCCACAATCGCACCGCTGAAAATGACCGCGAACGCGATCAAGCCGTAAAGGGCTATTCCCATCGTCGACCCTCTCGGGAACGAAACATCATTCGTTCCGAAAAGCTCATGTGCTTGCAAAGTAGAGCATGCTGAGAGCTCAACTCAAAGCGCCCGGTGCGATCGCGCCGGGCGAAGCAACGCGGACTTGTCTTGGAACACGCAACTCGGTTCACGCAAAAAAAGGGCGGAGAAGGGGAATAAAATACAAGGTCGATGAATCTATATGTCAGCCACGGTTCGAATGCCCCCCCATCATGCCGTGGCCCAGGGCCCCGCCGACTCCCCTTACGATGACAGGTCGGCGGGGTCCTGTTTTGCTCGAATCTGGTCCGGCTTAGCGCGCTCGCTTATCCGGCTTGGAGACCACCCGCTTCGCGCAATTCGCGAAGATGGTTGATTTTGGCGGCCAACGCGTCGCGACGCTCCTCATCCTCGGCGATCCGCCGCGCCGCGCGCCACGCGCTCGCCTGTCGAAGAAAACTCGCCCGAGAGATCACCTTGGAGCCAGGTTCTTCGATCTCGATTTTTGCCGCTTCCTCTTTGCTCGTGTGAAGCTTCTTTTGGTCCTCGCTCGGGAAGGCCTCAGGAGCGCTCCGCTCCTCGGACGTCGCGGCGCGCAGCGCAACCGGCACAGGGGCCGTATTGGTCACACTCTCTCGCCGAACGCGCTCGAAACCGGCATTGCGGGTCGCCCATATCGCGGCTTGCGTGCGGTTTTGCGCGCCGATCTTCTTGAGGATCGCCTTCACATGCACCTTCACGGTGGCGTCCGCGATCCCGAGCTCGCGGGCGATGGCCTTGTTCGAATGGCCCTGAACGAGATACCCTAAAATCCGCTCTTCTTGGGCTGAAAGACGCGTTGGGATCACGCTTGTCGGCATTGGGACCGGCGGTGTTTCGAGGCGAGCGCACATCGACGTCAGGATGCTCGCGGGAAGGAGCGTCTCGCCCAGCATCACCAGCTCGAGCGATTTCAGGAACACGGAGCTTGAGACCCCCTTCGCCAGGCAAGCTTTTGCCCCGGCCTGAAACAGCCTCGCGAAATCCGTGACGCGATTGGAGTCGATCAGCGCCGTCACGAAAGCATCCGGATGGCGCTGCCTCAATGTCTCGATTTGTTGTGCGGCGGCCTCCGGTTCGCGAGCGCCGTCCAAAATGAAGAGAACGGCTCCCTGATCATGAGCCTGCCGGCGCACCCAATCCTCAGGCTTGGCTTTGACCGCGACGACGCGGAACCCTGTCTTCGAGAGAATATGCCTCAGGCCCTCGAGGAACAAGCTATTGGGGCCGACAAGCACCGTGGTGACGGGCTCCATAGCCTGCGCTCGCGCGCTTCCGCGAAAGTCGCTGCCCGCCTCGCCCGAAGAAATCGCGCGAAGCAGTGGCCGACGACGCTCCACTGCCGGCCAAGTGAGGCTCGCATTCGAGCCATTTTGAGCCGTATCTCCCATCTTGGCGCCTCATATTCAGACAAAGGGTTGGAACACTCGAGTGGAACGCAGGACCCGTACCGGCCGCAATTACCTTCAACTCGCCCTCTCCCCCGCCCCCTTTGCCGAGCCATCGCGCTTGACGAGGTTCGTCGCAATCAATGGCCAAAGCCTGCGTGGCGCCCGTTTGGCTGAAACGCAACAAGCACAAGAGAAGCACCAGCTCACATCCCAGCAACAACGCCGTGCTTCCGATTGCGTTGCATGCATTTAATGGGCCGCGGCGCTCAATGGGAGCCGCTTTTGCTCTGAAAAGCTCCAATTCTGAGGAATTCAGCAAGGAGTCGTTCTTTTCCTGAAAGCGCGTTGCATTTTTGTGACTATTGTTCGCACCTCTAAGTTGCGGTTGAGATGAACGCGCGAGACGATTGTCTGAAACCTAAGGACTACCTCTCATTTGCTTCGCCCCCCACCCGTTTGACATTGAGCGCCATCATGGATCCGGCGTTAGATGCGAGGCTTACCTGCGCTTTCCTTCGCGATCGACGCAGGGACCAAAGGCAATCATGCGAGGTTCCGCCGAACATGGGACTAAGCCACAACTCTTCCCCGCTGCGAGCGCGCTCGCGTGTCGGCGGGATAAGTGTGCTCCTGGCGGACGATCATCCGCTTTACCTGCAAGGCCTTTGCGCCGTGCTCGGGCAGATGGCAGGATATGAGATCGTCGGAATTCACGGCGATGGGCTCTCCGCGTTGCATGGCATCCGTCAGTTTCAGCCCAAGGTCGCGATCCTCGGCATGTCGATTGCGGGGCTCTGCGGCATCGAGCTCTTGAAGCAGGTTCAGCACGACGGAATTGCGACGCGCGTCGTTCTCCTCGCATCGACGCAAAAGGACCTTGCCGCCGCCATCACGCACGGGCCGTGGGGCCTCCTTCCCAAACAATCCCAGACCGAAACTGTCGCGAAGTGCATGACGTCGGTTGCGGACGGCGAAAGATGGTGCCCGCTCGGTCTTACCGACGCGCCGCTGCGCCGCGAGGCGAAGTGGCAAAATGAAAGCGAGAAGATAAAATCGCTCCTCACAAAATCCGAATTGGAGGTCTCACTCCTCATTGCAGAGGGACTTTCCAACACGAGCATCGCCCGCCGTATGGGCATTTCCGAGGGAACTGTCAGGAACGAGCTCTACAATGCTTTCCGCAAGATCGGTGGCATGAATCGTCCCTCATTCATGACGCTGGTGGACCGCCAGCAACGCATGCAGCCCATCAAAGCGCGGCGGGGATCCGATTCTGCACAAGGAAGCGTCGCGCGTCGATCCGCATGAGCCGGGCACTCGCATTGAGTCGCTCGCGATCGAGAAGTCACACAGGGTCTACGGCTGGCGCGCATGTGCTAAATGGCGCGGCCGCCGTTTTTTGCAACTTCAGCTAGAAGCAGAAGGCTGTCACTTCAGTAAAATATTCCATTTCACGCCGAACCCGCTAAGCAATACCATATACTTAGTCCCCCGATCGACAATACAACCACCACGTTGTTGCGCGGTCCGAAAAAAGATTGCAAAAATTCGCGGCGGGAACGAGGGATGGTTTTAGTTTCCCATAAGATCAAGCAATTCAATGATCGACAAGATCGTGGGAGGCGGTCGGTTGGTCTGAAACCCATTTGCGGGGTGCGCGTGCGGTCAAAGCTATCCCTACCGCCGATCACCGTCACGGGACGTGACAGGAAGGACGTCGTCGCCTCTCTTTCGCTCTGGTTCGCGGCGAGACCCAAAGCGGAAGTGGACGATGCTCCGCGAAATCGCACGGCCGAATCGCGTGCAGCCTTGCGTTTCGTCTGTCTTGAATTGCTGCAAGCGCGCACCGTCGCGAGGATTTATCTCGAGCGCCGGCAGCGTTCCAGCGATAATCAGTTGAGCATCGACGCGTGGCAGGCCCATCGAGGAGCGATCGCACTCGAACTTTCGATCTCCGATTGGACCTCGGTGGTCTCAGCCTATGACGCCGTGAGCAGTATCTCGAGCGGAGCTTGCGACGCGCATTCGGCAGGCGGCGCGCCCAGCGTTTTGAGCGCGTCGGTTTCCTCTCCGCGAATCAACGTGGAGCTGCTCACGCCCAGGCTCGAAGCAATCGAGCGGGGCTGCATGGCGCTCGCTCCCTACGCTCTCGACATCATGCGCGATCCGGTGTGAGTGGACCAAGATCGTCAAAATGCAGACACCGCCTCAAGGAGTAATGGCATGCAGCACGCCTGGGCGCGCGATTGACAGGATGACGATTGCGACGGCTGCCAAGCCGATGATGGCAAGCACCGCGACAAGAGCGGCCGACCACCCCCGGGCCAAGATTGCCTCGGCAATTCCGGCTTGGCCACGCCGGCTCGAGCCGCCGGTGCCGGGATAATGGAGCGCGAGTCCTTCGCCGTCTCGGCCACCCGGGTCTTTCGCCAGCACGTCGACCGCGAGCCTTCGATAGGTCAACACCCGCCGAGGCGTACGTTCGCCGAGGTGATAGGCCTCGACTTCTCCTTGCGTTGCTTCGCGGTCGTGTTCTTTCAAGAAGCTTGCGAGCCAGTCGCGCTTGTTCTGCTTGTAAAGCGCGTAGGCGAGGAGACCGACAGTGTCATCCTCCGCCTGGACAAGCTCGGCAAAGATAGGGCTGCGTACTCCGGCGGTCGGTTTGGCTACCACCGGCTTCGCCGTGACATCGTCCGACACGGCGCGCATATTCGCTTTTCGCGTAGGCTCTTCAACTGTGCGAACTGGATCGGTCATCTCGGCTCTCCTCGCGAGATAGGCGCCTCACAAGATCAGTTAGCCCAAGTCGCGCGTCGGCGGCAAGCAGAGACGCCACTAGCGAAGTCATGTAAAGATTGGTCCTCATAAAATTTCGCACAAGCGGATCTCGGAAGAATGTCCGTTCCGCAAAGCAAGGAAATTTGGCTTCGCGCTGACGCGGCGCAAAACCTCGGCGCGCGGCGGTCAGGCCGCTCGCCGAGGCTAAGTTTGCGCTCCGCTCCTCGTATCAGTGGTGATGACGATGACGATAATGCCGATAACGGCGGTGATGATAATAGCCATGACCGGGGACCGTTCCGCCGACGACCGCTCCGCCGGCGGCTCCGACGACTGCTCCGACAGGGCCGCCGACGGCCGCTCCGGTCGCGCCTCCCACAACAGCTCCACTGACCGTGTTTTCGCTTCGCGTCGCACAGGACGCTGTGCTGAGAGCAACGGCGAGCGCGGCTAGAATGACAGGAATACGCACAGTTCACCTCCCATAAATGGTTGTCGGTCTCTTTCTAAGCTCGAAAGACCGACGCGGTGACGTCGGTCGCCCTTAGGGATTGATCCCTGCGCGACATAACGCCTCCGTCTCGTCAGAGTTCCAGCTACGGAAGTTTGTTGCGAGGCGGTTCGCCGATGTCGCAAGTCACGGAACCGCGACGTCAGGAATCCGCTGTTTTGGAAGTGGAAGTTTCCGCCACCTGTCGCGGGCGCCAAATCGCGAGATGGCGGATTTGAGCGATGAGCTTTTGATCGTTGGCGGTGAGCTCGGCATCGAGCTCGACCATCGCGTGACCTTTGTGCGTGTGGTTGGAGGCGACGCGCGCGGTCAGCGCCAAGTAATCGCCGAGATGGGCGATGGCAAAACTCTCGACCCGGCTGCCGACATGGATCCAAGGGCCGAGCTTCACGTTCTGCAGCAGTGCCTGGTTGGCGAGACGCAAGAGCTGTCCGGGATGGACGAAGTTCGAGCGCGCATAGAGCGTCTCAGTCTCGCGAATGTCGGAAAGATATTCCCGGAGCAAGCTTTCCTCGATCACCACCGGCTCGATGCCAAGCATCTTTTCAGGTGCGAGCGAGATTTCGCTCGCCTCATCCCGCTGAACGGGCGGGCGGACGCGCAAGTGAGCCATGCGCGCCGGCGGAGGAGAGGCAGCCTCGCGAATCCAGGCGTTTGCGTTCGCGCAAAGACCCTCATCGCTTTCGACTTTAACCGAGAGCCGGCCGTCATCCTCCTCGGCAGTAATGGTCGCGAGATGGCCGTCATAGACCGGCTTTAAAAAGCGGCATTCCATGCCGCCGCGCTCGAGCCAAGCCGCACCGTAACGGGCCACCGGCATGTGGGCCATATAAGCGTAAACCTCGACGCCGGGCACGAGCCCACCGCGAAAGCCGAAGCTGCGCGCGGTCTCGTCATCATGGATACGGTTTTCCGAAGACACCGCAGTGTTGAACGCCTCGACCTGGTAAACGGTGGATCGCCTCGCACCCATCCCGCACCCTCGTTACTCCTCAACCTCCAAGCAACAGCAAAGAGAACTTCGCGCGCGCCGGCTTGGCCTTGCATCGTAGCACGGGCGATTGCACGAGCGCGGCTTTCCTTGCCGAACGTCGGCGGGCGAACTTGTCGGCTTTCCACGACCGCGTTAAGTTTTCCATCGACCCGCCTTTCTCCGTCGTCCGACTTGAATCCAGATCCGCTTCCGAGGAGCATAGATGTATCTCTCAAACCAGAGCTTGCTGGTCATCCTGATCGTTGGCCTTGTCGCTGGATGGCTCGCGGGTCAAATCGTGCGCGGAGCCGGGTTTGGATTGATCGGCGACATCATCATCGGCCTCATCGGCGCGTTCATCGGGGATCGTCTCATCCCGCGCCTCGGCTTTCACCTCGGCGCGGGACTTGTCGGACTCATCGTCAACGCGGCCATCGGCGCGATCGTGCTCCTCCTCATCGTGCGGCTTTTGCGAGGGGGAGGCGGTTGGGGCTGGCGGCGCCGCTGGTAGTGACATGCAACCGCTTCCCTTCATCTCGCGAAGAAGGGGACCGGTCTTCACCGATCACTCCGCAAGTTGCGGATCCCAGCCTTCGCTGCAAAGAGCGGACAAAAACTCTCCGCTCATTTCTCGCGGCGTTGAACCGGTTTCTTTGCTCGGCAGTGCAAGCATTCCCGCTCTCGCGTAACGAGCGGGATGGGAGCGATGAAACCTATTCGCGATCCTCGAATTTGAACGAAATTTTGAGCTTCGTTCGATAGGCTTCGACCTTGCCGTCCTTGAGCTGCAGATCCTGCTCCACCACCTCGGCGACGCGAAGATCCCTCAGCGTCTCCGCCGCTCTTTCGACGGCCGCCTTTGCGGCCTTCTCCCATGAATCGGAGCTGGTGCCGACGATTTCGATGACTTTATAGACGCTCTCTGCCATCTGGTCCTCCCTGGTTACTTGGCAAAGCTCTCGGATTTGGTATCGAGACGTATTGAGTGTCATACGAATAGATGCACATTCTTTCGTCGCGGCCAACTGAGGGTATCGAAGCATTTTTGTGGCACGCTCTGTCGCGCACGAGGCAAAGTGCTATTTTACCTGTTGAGAAGACCTTTTCGAAAAGGCTCGCAGCCTTTCGGGATCACGCTTCGAGCGGGTTAAGGCCCTCGAGTGCTTTCGCCAAGAAGGGCGTACGAGATCGCTTCTTCGCCGGGAGGAAAGCGATGGACACGAAGACGAGTTGGAGCGCGCCTGTAGAGCAGCGTCCGGAGCTTTCCGCGCCGGCCTTTCCGGGCACGCCGAGCGAATTCATCACGGTGCTCGCACATTATCACCGCGCCGAGATCGCCCGCATGGCGGGATGGCGCGACCGGATCGACCGCACGACGAACTGGGCCATCACCGTGGTCGGCGCCATGCTTTCCGTCTCGCTCTCGACACCCACCGCCCATCATGGGGTCGTCCTGTTCGCAATGGTGCTTGTGCTGCTCCTGCTCGTGATCGAATCCCGACGTTATCGGTTTTTCGACGTCTACCGCGCCCGCGTGCGCCGCCTCGAGCGCAATTACTATGCGCAAGTTCTGGCGCCGGAGAAGGACATCGAGAAGGGCTGGACGAAGGTCCTCGGCGACGATCTGCGCCGGCCGAGATTTCATATCAGCCTCGAGCAGGCCATCTCACGCAGGCTCCGCCGCAACTACTGCTGGCTTTTCGTCATTCTTCTCTTGGCCTGGCTGTTGAAGATCACCTCCGCCAAGCTTCAGCCAGGTGCGGGGCAGGAAGAATTCGGCTTCTCGCTTCCCGATTGGCTCGGCAACGCCGCGATCGGTCCCTTGCCGGGCTGGCTCGTCGTCCTGGGCGTCGTCGCCTTCTACGGATGGCTCGCCTACGCGGCCTTTCGCCATTACGAGGCGGAAGGCGAGCTCGCCTACGGCAATGTGCATGTGTGAGCGGGCACCATGCTCACCTTGCTGCTAAGCGTGACCACCTGAAACTTGCATGTGAATCTTTATCGCATGCTGGTGTCTCCCCTTACGCCTTCAGCTCGTCGGGTTTCGCAGGCCTTTCATTCGCATCCACGATGGCCTCCACGATCGCGGCGCGCGGCGAGCTGAGTGCCGCCTGCACTGCGGGGCGCACTTCGTCAGGCCGCTCGCATTTGAAGGCATCGGCTCCACAAGCCTTTGCGACAGATACGAAATCGATTGGCGCGAGCGCGCATCCATATTCCGGATTGCCGATCTCCTTCTGCTCAAATTTCACCTCCGCGAGGCTGTCATTCCTCAATAGGATGATCTTCACGGGCAGTTCATTCGAGACCGCGGTCGCAAGCTCCGCCATCAGCATCGAAAAGCCGCCGTCGCCGACAATCGCCACGGATTGGCGTTGCGGGAAAGCAAGCTTCGCGGCGATGGCAAAAGGCAGTCCGGAGGCCATGCTCGCAAGCATCCCCGTGCCGGTGAGACGCTGGCCGGCGCGAAGCCTGAGGCACCGTGCCGCGAAATGTGTGTTGGCGCCGCAATCGAGGGAGATCACGGCATCCTCGGTCACAAGATCGCTCACGGCCCTGATCACCATCTGCGGGCGCAGCGGAGTTCGCTCGACGCGTTCCACCTGGTTCAGCAGGTCGTTCCATTCCGTCATCCGCTGCTGCGCCTCCGAAAGGAAAGCACGATCGCTTTTGTGATCGAGGAGCGGAAGCAAGGCTTGGAGCGTCGACCTCACATCGCCGGTGAGTCCGACCTCCACGGGATAACGAAGGCCGAGACGGTCCGGCTTGAGATCCACTTGCACGCCGCGCGCCTGCCCCGGAGCGGGATAATATTCTTCCCACGGCATCGTGGATCCAAGGATCAGCAAGGTGTCGCAATTTCGCATGATCCAGGACGATGGGGCCGTACCCAAATCACCGATGCCACCCGTGGTGAAAGGGCTGTCATCTGCGAGCACAGCCTTGCCGAGCAGAGCCTTGGCGACGGGAGCTCCGAGCCGATCCGCGAGCTCCGTCACTTCTTCGCGAGCCGAAAGCGCCCCCTGCCCCGCAAGCACAGCGATGCGGTTTCCGGCATTGAGCACGTTCGCCGCGGCAAGCAGCTGATCGTATGGCGGCGTCGGCAAGGGTGGATTCCAGGATGAGGATGAGCGCGCGCCCGGATTGCGCGTCGAGCGCTTATCCGCCGAAAGCTTCATCATCTGCACGTCCTTTGAGATCGCGAGATGCGCAACCCCACGATCGCCGAGCGCCGCGCGGCACGCGCGGTTGGCGACCAGCAGGGCATGCTCGGGCCCGGTAACCTCTTCGTTGTAGACCGCGAGCCCCTGCATCAGCCGCGTCGTATCGATGCCTTGCTGATAGCGAACGCCCCGAAGGTCATGGAAGGTGAGGCCCGTCAGCGCAACGACGGGAGCGCCATCGAGCGCCGCGTCGTAAAGCCCGTTCATCAGATGGATGGCGCCAGGCCCGGTCGTCCCGACGCAGACGCCGAGGCGCCCACTGTGCTTGGCAAATCCGGAGGCCATGAACGCTGCCGCCTCTTCGTGACGGACGCCGATATATCGAATGCGATCCTGGCGTTTTCGCAGCGCCTCGATGAGAGAATTGATGCCATCTCCAACGATCCCGAAGACATGCGTCGCGCCCCATGCGAGCAAGGTTTCGACCAGGATGTCAGAGGTGGTAGAGTTTTCGTTGAAATCCGGCGAGGGTTGGGGCCTTAGCGCATCCCCCGTCTGGCTTGGCATCGCGGAAGCCGTCGAGGCTACCCCGCCGGCTGCCGCCCCGGCCGCCGCCGCTAATTGAAAGAAGCCACGTCGGTTGAGACGCCCAGGTGAAATTTCGCGGGCCATGTCGAGCTCCTTCGTGCAAAGGCTGGTCGCCCTCGAGCTCCGCAAGAGCAAAGGTTCTTCAAACCATCCCTGAACGCTGCCGAAGGTGCGTTGCTCGTCCATCCTCAACGCCAAGACCGGTCCGAAGTTTCGGCGGAACACGCGTCAAGGGGCGCATGCCGCTTCGGACCTCCTTCCGGGCTGGTGTCTTGGGGTCTATACGAACGCCTGACGCGGTTGCACCAAGTGGGCCTGCTGGAAGCTCCGCGCGCACGCGCAACACCAGGGCGCTGTGGACAAAATCAGGCATTGGGTGACGCAGCTGCGCCCGTCGGCCAGGTGACGAGGTGGCCGGACAAGTTATCCCAGTTTCTTGCGCAAAAAAACACGTGCATGGCCTGGCAGGTCGAATTCGACACGACCAAACTCTTCATAGCCGTGACGCTCGTAAAAGCCCGGCGCTTGAAAGCTGCTTGTCTCGACAGTGGCGCGCTTGCAACCCCGCCGCCGGGCTTCCTGCTCGACAGCCAAGAGGAGACGGCTTCCCTGTGCGCGCCCCCGGACGTGCTCCGCTAAAAAGAACATGTCCAGAAACAGCAGCCCCAGTTCAGTTCTACCCCAGAGGCCGCCCAAGACCTCTCCTGAGGCTCGATCGGACAGATGCGCGCCGATCGGCAGCCGGTCCGCAATCCCGGTCCTCGCAACATTATAGCTATAAAGAGCCGCGGCTGCCGCTGCCTGGCCGTCCTGGTCGGCTGCATGAAGCAGGGTGAGCACGAGTCCGCGCCCGGGCATCTCGTCCTTCTGCATGTCCGGCTCCTCTGAAGTCCGATGAAGACGGCTGATCCGCAGCGATCAGCGTCTTGGCGCTCGCATCAAAGCCTTTGGGTTGGCGGCTAAATCGCGGAGGCCGGCTGGCGCTTAGCGCATCGGGCGCATTCACCCTCAATCTCGAAGACCCGGCTCTTCGGTCTGAAGCCGACTTCGGCGATCGTCCCGCTCAGATCGTGCTGAAAGGTCTCAGAGGGAATCTCCTCGACCGTTCCGCAATGGGTACAGACGAGAAAGACAGGCGTGGCGTCGTGATGCGGCGCGTGATCGCAAGGCGTATAGGCGTTGCGGATGACGATGCGGTGGATCAGCTTGGCATCGAGAAGAAATTCGAGCGCGCGATAGACGGTGACGGGCGCAACGCGCTTTTCCTCGCGCACACGATCCGCGAGATCATAGGCGGTGAGCGGTTCGGGGCTTGCCGCAAGCTCCGCGAGAACCCGGCGTCGCATCGGCGTGAAGCGCAAATTCTTATCGCGGCAAAGGCGCTCGGCCCGCGACAAGAGCGTCGCGGACGCCCTCTTCGATCCTGTGTTTCGTCTTTCAAAGTTCATGGCTCGAGCTCGATAAAGGCCGTGCTTGGGCCGCGATCCCCTCATCCCTCGGAGATAGCCGCTTTACCTCGCCAGTGCCAGAGACGGCACCGCGCATGAGGTGATCCTCGCCGTGGTGATGATGATCATGTTCATGCATCCCGGATGCTGCGTGCTTTTGCCGTGAGCCCAGAAGCGCGACCATGTAGATGGCAGCTCCGAGCGCGGTGATCCAGAAGCTCGTCGGCCAATCGGTATAGAAGGCAAGCGTCAGCCCGAGCCACGCCTCGACAAGGGCGAGCACCACCGACAAGAGGAGCCCCGGCCAAAGCCTGATCGTGACACGTTGCGCGGCCGCCGCAGGCGCGACCATGAGCGTGAAGACGAGCAGGATACCGACGATCTGCACGGACGCGGCCGTCGCCAAGGCGACGATTACGAGAAAGATCATCGAGAGACGACGTAACGAGACGCCTTTCGCCTCGGCGAGTTCCGGTTGCAACGTCGCAAACAGCAAGGGGCGGGATATGGTGGCCAGCGCGCCGACGATGACGGAGCCGAGCGCCAGCAAGGCGAGCACCGTCGGCGCCTCGACGCCGAGCACATTGCCGAACAGCAAGGCTGTCGCCTGGGTCGCATAGGCCGTGAAGAAATGCAGGAACAGCAATCCGCAGCCGAGCGACATCGCGAGCACGATGCCGATCGCGACGTCGCGATGCTGGAAGCGCTCTCCCAGAAACCCCATGCCCGCGCCCGCCAGCACGGTCGCCAGCACAAGGCCGAAGAGCGGCGAGATGCCGGCCAGGACAGCGCCGGTCGCCCCTGCGAAGCCGACATGGGAAAGCGCGTGGCCCGCGAAGGTCTGGCCGCGTAGCACGAGGAAATAACCAACGAGGCTCGAGGCGACGGCGACGATGGTCGCGGCCTCGAAGGCATTTACCATGAACTCGTATTCAAACATCGTGGCGATGCTCGTCTCGCTCGATCTCATAGGCGCCCGCCATGACGAAGACACGCGCTCCGACATGCACCACGTCGATCTCTGTTCCGTAAAGGCGCGAGAGCACCGGCGACGTGATCACCTGCTCGACCTTGCCGATCGCCGCCTGCCGGTTGCCGAGATAGAGGACACGGTTGATCACGCCGATGAGCGGATTGATCTCGTGAGCACTGAACAGCACCGTGAGATTGAGCTCGCGATTGAGCTCGGAGACGAGGCTCACGATGCTTTTTTGGTGATTGAGGTCGAGGCTGATCAAGGGTTCGTCGAGGAGCAGGAGCCGGGGCTTGCCGAGAAGCGCCTGGGCCAGGAGAAGGCGCTGGCGCTCGCCGCCGGAGAGCTCGACGAGAGGGCGCCTCGCAAGATCGGCGCCCCCGACGAGTGCGATCGCGCGGTCGACATCGAAACGTAACGCCTTGTCCAGGATGGGCAGGCCGAAGCGTTGCCCATTCGCGGCGCACGCGACGAAATCCCAGCCGCTGAGGCGCGATCCGACGGCCGAGCTTCGCGTCTGCGGCATGTAGCCGATCGAGGCGTCTGCCGCCGCAGGGGCGCCCGACAGCACCCTGATGGTTCCGCTCCTCGCCGGCACGAGGCCGAGGAGAGCGCGTAGCAGCGTGGTCTTGCCCGCGCCGTTCGGTCCAAGAAGGCCGACGAACTCGCCCGTTTCGATCGCGAAGGAGACCCGCGACAGGATCGTCCTGCCGCCGAGCTCCAAGGTCACATCGGAAAAGGCGAGAGCTTCCATCAAGCCCCGCTCGGGAGGGCTTTCTCCACCGCGTCGAGCTCGCCTTCCATCCACTGCTGGAAGGTCTTGCCAGGCGGAAGCGTCTCCGTCACGCCGACCACGGGGATCTGGTTGTCCTGCGCGATTTTCAGAAGGCGCTGCGCCGCGCTGTCCGTGGCTTGGCTATTGTAGAAGAAGAGCTTGACGCGCTTCATCTTCAAATCGTTCTCGAAGGCCGCCACGTCCGAGGCCGCGGGTTCGGTGTTGTTCATCACCGCGAGCTGGAATCGCTCGTTGCGCATCTTGAAGCCGAGCTCGGTCGCCATGTAGCCGAAGACAGGCTCGGTGGCGGTCACCGGCATCCCCGCCCCAGTCTTGCGAAGCTCGGCGACCTTGGCGGCGATGGGCTTCAGCGATTCCGTGAACGCCTGGAGACGCTGCTCGTAATCGCTCTTATGCGCCGGATCCTCGGCGACGAGCGCCGCCGTGATCGCCTTGGCGACGACGGGCGCGGTCGGAGGATCGTACCAAAGATGAGGGTTCACGCCGGACTTCTTGTGCAAGAGTTCACCCGCAACGATGACGCGCCGCCCCGGCGCCTTGTTCGCCGCTACGAGCTTCGTCATCCAAGGGTCGTAATCGACACCGTTGTAGACGACGATCTTGGCCGAAGCGAGATCGCGCGCAACGGAGGGGCTCGCCTCGAAAAGATGCGGATCTTCGTCCGGATTTGAAAGGATGCTCGTGATCTGCGCGTTGTCGCCCGCGAGCTGTTGGGCAATGTCGCCATAGAAATTCTCGGCCGCGACGATCTTGATGGTTTTGTCGTTCGTTTGCGCCATCGTCGGCGTGGCCGCAAGGCCCAGTATGGAGGCAAAAAGCCATACGGATGCGAAGCGAGCTTTCATCAGCGATCTCCTCATGAGAGAGGACGATCGATAGAATGATATAACATAACAGTCAACGACTATCGCGGGCCGGATCGGGGACGGAGTTCACCAGTCGTTGCGCTGACGACGATCCCCTCGGTCGAGCTTCGCTTGTGAGGCGCAAAGCCTTTTCTATCATGCGCGCAGCCATGCGCACATGTCACCAAGTGCGGTCATGACGCTTTGTCACCGTAAGCCTCATTCTCGTAGTGGCGGATGAGGGCCGACGAGGTCAGCGCGAAACGAAGGTTTCCTCTCGTCGCAGAAATCGTCAGCGCCCGGCGAGATAGGTCGCGATGGCTGCGAGATCATCCTGGGAGGTCGCGATCATCAGGTCGGACATGCCGGGGTTATTGGCGCGCTCCCGGCTGCGGAAGTCGGCCATGGTCTTGACGAGATAGTCATGACTTTGGCCGACGAGGCGCGGCACGCTGCCGTCGCCTTGGAATTCGCCGAGATGACAGCCCGGGCATCCCACCGAAGCGATCGCCGTCAACGCGCGCTTCGCCACATCCGCGGGCGCACTCTGCTGGTCGAGGGAAGGCCAGGGCTTCTTGGAGAAATAGGCCGCCAGCGCGAGCATGTCCTCGCGCTCGAGGGCCTCCGCGATCGGCGACATCATGTCGTTCTTGCGCGTGCCGCGTTTGAAGTCGCGAAGCTGGAGGTAGAGATAACCTTCCTGCTGACCCCAGATCACGGGCACCGCCTTCTGCTGCGGGATGCCAGCCTCGCCGTGGCAGGCGCCGCAGATCGCAGCCTTGTCTTCGATCGTCTGCGCGTGCACCGAGGCGCCATGCATCCCGAGAAGGATCGCCGCGAGCAAAGCCCCTCCCCTTCTTGCCACGTAGGAAGCCAGCAAGCACTTCAACCCTGATTGTCGCATCCGCCATTCACCGTCCATTCCATGCTCAAGAAAAAGACGGGACCGCCGAGCGGTCCCGTCTCGATGCGCCAGCGCAGTTGCGCTT
>JAFBAK010000056.1 GCA_019247795.1 Hyphomicrobiales bacterium
GACGTAATGGAGCTCAGGAGCCTCGAGGCTGAATGCGGCGGGGCGCCGCCAAACTCCACCGATCGATGAGAAACACGACCGAAGAACCGATCGCGCTTTCTAGATATAAACGTTTTGGCCCGTCCACACAAGGAGCGCGTCGGCGGCTGTCGTAAGCACACGAGTTGTCCGGGTTAGGTAGCACACGAGTTGTCCGGTTTTGATCCCCCGCAAAGGGAGCGGGGTAATGAGACGGACAGCGTGGCTACAGGAACGTCGGATGCAGAAGTTTCGGGACGTATTGAGCCGTTTTGAGAGCGGCTCATTGTCGATGCTTGAGGCTGGAGAGCTTCTTGGAATGTCGGAGCGCAATTTCCGTCGCTACCGAGACCGCTATGAGGCGGAGGGCGAGCAGGGTCTGGTCGATCGTCGCCTGGGCAAGGCCTCTCCCAAGCGGGTTCCGGAGAAGGACCGGGAGCTGATGCTCGAGCTTTATGGGACGAGTTACCAAGGTTGGAGCGTGAAGCACTTTTACGAGCGGCTCGTGCACGATTACGGGTTCCGCTGGGGCTACACTTGGGTGAAGACGCAGCTGCATACCGCGGGTCTGGTCAGCCGGGCGGTGAGGCGCGGCAAGCATCGTCGCAAGCGAGAGCGCAAGCCCTTTGAAGGCATGATGCTGCACCAGGACGGCTCACGCGCGCAGTGGCTCGCGGGGGAACCGGAACTCGATCTGATTGTGACCATGGATGATGCGACGAGCACGATCTACTCGGCTTTCCTGGTGGAGGAGGAGAGCACGGCATCGACTTTGCGGGCCTGTCTGGAGACGTTTGGCGAGCAGGGCTTGCCGGCGAGCCTCTACACCGATCGCGGCAGCCATTATTTTCACACGCCAGAAGCCGGCGGCAAGGTAGCCAAGGGGGCTCTGACGCAAGTCGGCCGAGCCCTTAGGTGCTTGGGCGTTGAACATATCGCGGCCTATTCGCCCCAGGCGCGGGGGCGCTCCGAGCGCATGTTCGCGACCTTGCAAAACCGCTTGCCGAAGGAGCTGGCGCTCGCCGGCATCCGGGAGATCAAGGCTGCCAACCGCTTCATCAAGGAGGTCTACCTGCCGCGCCACAACGCCAGCTTCGCCAGGCCGGCCCCCTTGCCCGAAAAGAGCTTCGTGGAGGTCGACAAGGCACAGCTCGTCGAGGCCCTATGCGTCGAGGAAGAGCGGATCGTGGCGCGCGACAACACCGTCGTTTTTGGTAATCGACGCCTGCAGCTACCGCGAAGCCATGACCGAGCTCACTACGTCAAGGCAAAGGTCAAGGTGCGCCGCTATCCAGACGGCACACTGG
Source organism: Hyphomicrobiales bacterium (assembly GCA_019247795.1). GTDB lineage: Bacteria > Pseudomonadota > Alphaproteobacteria > Rhizobiales > Beijerinckiaceae > GAS188. The sequence goes on from JAFBAK010000056.1 coordinate 1,326, forward strand.
CAATTTTCCATGGGCCGCGGCTGCTGGAGCGCTACGACGCCGGGGGCGTCCCTCAACGGCCGAACTTTGAGATCGCCGCGTGACCCGCTTCGACGCAGCGATCTTTGCCCTGTGGATTTGTGGACAGCCGCTTCGCGCCTGCCCACAAGCTCCACAGGGCAAAAACAACAACCGAAGCGGACAATTGATGTGCTAGCAAAAACGGACAACTTGAAAAGCTAGCGACACCTCGATGTTCGGGGCTGAACGGCGGAGCTTTCGGCCGACAACGAGGAATTTCTCGATTTGGAGCATAAGGGCTTGGTATTGGAGAAAAAACTTTGGGACCAATGACCCGCCGCTATTGTGCGAACGCGCGCTTGCGGGTAAATCCTCTAATCGCGGTTCGAGTCGACGGCCTTGTTCTGCCGGCTCCCGCCGGGCTTCTCTGCCCTTCCTTCCTTTGATTTTGCACGTCAATTCGCAACGCGTCGCCCGATCTATTTGGGGCGAGGCGATACAATGCGAGCCGAATAAGGTGAGCAAAATCAGGGGCACGGCAAGCGGGGATGGCTTCCACGGTTTTTCGGGTCGGGCGGACGCAAGCGCGCGGAGCTTCGCACGCCGCAGGCGTTTCGCGCGCCGGCGAAGCCGCGAGAAACTCCGGCGCACGAGTTCTTCTCGCCGTCATGCTAATCGGCCTCGGGCTTGGTCTGGCCTTCCTTCCCCTCCCCGCCTTCGCGCAATTCATCTGCGGCGGCAGCACGAACGGTGGGGAGCCTCAGGGCGCCCAGGGCGCAACTGCTGGAGCCGGCGGCGCGGGCGTCAACGCGGCGAACTTGGCATGCGGCATCAACGCAAGTGCTAGCGGGGCCAATAATACCAACGAGAACGTCACCGCAATCGGCAACAACGCGCAGGCGGGAAATACTATTGGAAACGGAACGGGAACCGATTCAACGGCGGTCGGGGCTCAGGCGACCGCGAATGCCGGAGCCGCGACCGTGGTCGGCGCGCTCTCAAATGCACGCAGTGTAAACAGCACGGTAATCGGAGCTGGAAGTTCGGGCGGCGACGTGGGAGGCCTCAGCACCGGCGTGACCGTCGTCGGAGCAGGAGCGAACGCGGGAACCGGTGCCAATCAAGCAAATGCGACTGCCATTGGATTCCAAAGTCAGGCAAACGCTTTTGGAGGAACGGCGCTCGGCGAAGGCAGCGTGGCTAATGGATTGAAAGAGGTGTCGATCGGCATTGACGCCAACAACAACGTGGATCCCAATCTAAGGGGCGGAGGTGACGAGAGCGTCGCGATCGGAGATAGTGCCGCGTCAGGTATTCGCAACATTAATACGCAAACGACGGCTGTTGGCTCCAATGCGGCAGCGGGCAATAACCCGAATGTGATCTCGACGGGCGCCACGGCGATCGGCGCCGAGGCGAACGCTCAAAATATGAACACAACAGCTGTCGGCCTCATTGCTAGTGCTTTCGGCGCACGATCGACTGCGCTCGGCGCCGTTTCGCAAGCCAATTTCGACGATACAACCGCGATTGGGGCAAACACGATCGCATCGGGGACAAAAAGTATTGCGATCGGTTCCAACGCCAATGCCGGCGATACAAGCATTAGCGGAGCTAGCAACCCCGTTGGCAATCAGCTTGGTTTTCAAAATGCCAACAACACGGCGATCGGCACCAATTCTCAGGCTGGCGTCGTCTCACTTGGGCAAACCAATAACACCTCGCTCGGTGTATCAGCCGCTGCCAATGGGCAAATGACCACAGCCGTCGGCGCGAGCAGCTTCGCAGGGGGCAATAACAGCGCCGCCTTCGGAGCTGGAAGCGCGGCCGGCGGATTGTCGGCGAAGGTCGACCCCAACTCCGGTTTGCAGATTCCCTTTAGTACCTCAAACACGACCGCGATCGGGGTCGGCGCTCAGGCCGGTTCGACCGCCGACGGACAAAACAATGCGACCGCGCTCGGCCAGGCCGCTCAGGCGAACGCCCTGAACGCCACGGCACTGGGCCAAGGAGCGGTCGCGAATTTCGCCGGCGCGACGGCCATCGGCCAGGGCGCGCAGGCGAATTTCGCGAATTCGACGGCGATCGGACAAGGTGCCATCGCGAACGCGATCAACTCCGTCGCGATAGGCCAAGGCTCGATCGCGTCTCAGCCGAACACGGTCTCGGTCGGGGCGCCGGGCGCTGAGCGGCGCGTCACCAATGTAGCCGCCGGCGTCAACCCGACCGACGCGGTGAATGTCGGCCAGCTCGAATCCGCGCTTGCGGGCGGCCCCATCGTAGGGGGTGGCGGCGTCACGCCGGCCGCTATCACGGGGCTACAGAATCAGATCAACGGGCTCGCGGCGCTCACTCGACGCTTCCGTGACGAATCCCGCCAGGGCGTCGCGGCCGCTGTCGCCATGGGAAGCGCGCCAATGCCTTCGGCGCCCGGCCGCACCACTTGGTCCGGCAATACGAGCCTGTTCAACGGAGCCGTCGGCGCTGGAGGCTCCGTCGCGCACCGCTTCGACACGACGATCCCCCTCGCCGTGACCGCCGGTTACGCCTATGGCGGCAACAAGACCCACGTGGCCCGCGTAGGTTTCGAGGGGGAGTTCTGATGCGCTACCTGGGTTAGAGAATGTTGGAATCCAGCCTATCGGCGCATTCTTTGAACGCCGAACACTAAGGCCAAAATCGATTTGGCTCCTCATGCGCCGGTCGTCACGGTGCCGACACCAAGGTTCACCTGGTGTTCGGCAAATTCCTTATTGACCGCCTCGTTTTTGCTCTTGGATATCTCCACGCCGGCATTGTTTCCGTTTATGGAAAGCATCATTGCGGTTGCCTTATTGCTTTTTTTACAATTTATATATTTTACGGCTTTGGTTTTGTTTGTTTTTCAAAACCTCATTCGGAAACGAATATTTGGTTGTGCACTACTCCACGTCTGTATCGTGACTTTGGGCCCGTTCATCACCTATGCAGCACCGATAGAAAGAAAAGTACATTTATCAAATACATTTCTCTATATATTCAATACAGAAATTTTACAAACTGATTTGAGAACTTATGACCAATATGTCACCACGACCGAGCCGAACGTCATTTTGTCTCACGCGGATTGGGGCGAAGGTTGTCGGTCCGAGCTGATCTACGATCCCCACGGTGATCTTCTTCCATCCAAATTCGTGGATCACGAGTTAAGCGTGTACCACATCACGCCGAGCGTGGTCTCGCGCTTTACATGTTGATGCAACCGAAACGATCGCCAACCGAAACCCGATCGTGTTTCTTCACTTCAGCCCGATTGCGACCACCACACAGCCGCCGCCTGCGCTGGGCAGGAGGATGTCGCGCGCGCCCGATTTCGTCTCCACTACGGGCAGCGCCTGAAGCGTCGCGACCGTGCGGCCCTCCTTGATGAGGTTGGCCTGCACGATGCTGCAGGCTTGCGCGGTCGGATAGATCTGCACGGTGTCGCCCTCGCAGCGGCCGGAGCCGACGGGCGCCGCGAAGAGGATCGCAGCCGCATTGGGCGCCGCCTTGTTGTGATAGCTCAAGCCCACGGTCGATTGGAAAGCGTTGTCGTTCGGCGCCGAGGTGACCCAGGTCGAGATCGCGGTATGGGCCGTGTCGATCACGCTGCTTGCCTGGTTGATGATCGTGTCCATGCAGGTCGTGATCTTGGCGCCTTGCGCGTGCAGCACGGGCTGAAGCTCACCGACGGTATTGGGGTCAGATTGCGGGGTCGGCGCCCCCGGGGACGCGCCTGACAGAGGCGACGCTGCGCTTCCCCCTGATGCGGGCGTGCCGCTTTCCGCCTGGGGGCTCGCGGGAGACGATGGCTTCGGCGCCACAGGCTTCGGCTTCGCGGCGGGTTTCTGTGGGGGCTTCGCGCCGGTGTCGGCATTCTGCGCGAGCACGAGCGCGTTACTCTTGGCGGTGAGGATGCCCGCGAGATCAATCCCGGTCGCCGCCGATCCGGAATGGCGAAGGAAAAAGCTCGACGAGGCGAGAAGCACGCCGATGCCGGCCCCGATCCAATTCCATTTCGACCGCATCAGTTCCTCCCGGTCGACGCCGCTCGCGGTCTCATTCTAATGCATGAAGGCTCGAAGTGGAATCGCTCGGCTAAGTGCAATGGCGTTCCAAGGAGGGACGGAAGGTGGTCAACCCCCTCTTCACGTCATGCGCTCACTCGGTACGAGCATCCACCCTTATCCTGGACCAGCGAATAAAGGCTTGGATGCCAATCAGCAAAGGTGAACGTGAAACGGTATGAGCCACACGTGACGCTAACGAACTCGCCCGCTCATTCTGCATTACGCAGCCCCGAATGACGAGGTGACATCCTTTCCGCCTCTGCTCGAATAAAGCCTGCCGCTTGCGTGTTCCTTTTGCCTGTCAAGCTCGGGAGGACCTCATGCGACCCTTGCACATCTTCGGTCGAAAGCTCGCTCCGTTTTCCGTCGCACTCGTGCTCTGGCTCGTTTGCGCTGGGTCCATGACGCTTGCCATGGGCGGCGCCGGCGGAGGGGGCGCGGGTGGAGGCGGCGCGGGCGGCGGCGGGGGTGCGGGCGGAGGAGGGGCTGGCGGCGCCGCCGGAGGCGGCGGTGGCGGCATGGGCGGGAGCGACGGCGGTGGCGAAGGCGGCGGCGGTAGCGCGCGAATCCTCATCCCGCAGCCAACGATCTGCGCCAAGGGATTGGTCTTGGATCAACGCAGCAATCGCTGCGTGAAGGGATGATGAGGGAAGAAGTGGATCGCGAATGGTGAAGCGCCAAATTGCGCTCATTCCTTTCACCCTTTCCTCTCATAATTCTCCGCTTGCAGGGCTCACCCATTTCCCTGGAACCTATTTCCTTCCAGCTTTTTTCATTCAGGAGACCGCCGTTTCCAGGGCGCGCTCCGGCAAGGACGCGAGGGCGTTGAAGCGGTCGAGATCGGCCTTCGGATCGATGAGCAGCATGGCCGCGAGGCCGCCGGCGGTGATCAGCAATCCGGCGAGCTCGAAACCGGTGGCGAAGCCCGCTCTCGGATTGGCGCCCACATCGACGAGCATGCCCATGACAAACGGGGCGAGAAGTCCTGCGAGGGTATAGAAAGCGTTGCTGATGCCGAGCATCGCGCCCCGCTGGGCGACAGGGCTGATCTCGCCGATCAAGGCGGGACCGAGCGTGTAGATCACGCTTCCCGAGGCGAACGCGGCCATCACGAGGAGAATCTCCAGAGGCGCGCTCGTGGCCAGGGGCAAGACGATCATCGCGAGGCCCGCAAACGCGACGCAAGCTCCGCCCAAGAGGCCGCGCGCATTGCGGCTCGAATGACCGCGAGCGAGAAGCCGTTGCGAAAAAGCCCCCATGCTTGGGGAAAGAATGATCTGCGTGAGTGAAGGCAATGCCACGATCCATCCGACCGCACTGGCGCTGAACCCTGCACCTTTTGTGAGATAAGCCGGCAGCCAGACGATCGCGAGGGTGAGCGCCCAATAGGCGCTGAAGCCGGCGATCAGGACGCCGATCGCGCTACGCGATGTGAGCAACCGCCAATAAGGGACGCGGCTCAGCCCTGCCCCGCCGGCATCCGAAGCGGTCTCGCTCAACGGACCTTCCTCTCCGACGAAAGTCCAGACCGCAACCCAGAAGAAACCGACGATCGCGAGCACGCCGAAGGCTGCGTGCCAACCGAAGTTGATGATGATCCAGGTGAGCGCCGGCGCGGCGACACCCGTGCCGACCGCAGCCCCGATCGAGACGAGGCTCGTTGGGACGGTGCGCCGCCCATTCGCGAACCATTTATAAACCGCGTGCAGCGCGACCGGATAGGCGGGGCCTTCGCCTGCGCCGAGAAGCACGCGAGAGGCGAGCAAAGTCCCAAAGCTCACCGTGAACATCATCGGGAGCTGGGTGAGCGCCCAGATGAGGGCCGAGATGGCGAGCACCCATTTCGTCTTCACACGGTTGACGAGAAAGCCGACGAGCACGGCGGAAACCGAAAACAGAAGGAAGAAGGCGCTGCCGAGCTTGCCGAACTCGGTGTTCGTGAGCTGGAGCTCGGTCATGATGGGCACGGCCGCAAGGCCGATGACCGCCTTGTCGGCGAAGTTGATCAGCATGAAGGCGAACATCATGCCGACGACGATCCAGGCTTTTCGATCCCTTGCGAGCGCGTCCATCTTCTCCCTCTTCTTTCTTATCTTTTCTGTTATTGGAAACGCGCCGCGCCGATGATTTCCGGCTCCCTCAACTGAAGGGCCGCCCTTTCGCGGCGTAGACCGCGGCCGAGCGAAAGAGGTTCTCGGACATGAGGCCCTCTTCGGCGTCGGCGCGTCGTTCATAGAGCGCGGCGACGCCCTTTTGCACCTCGCTGTCGACAGGCTCCGCCTCGAGCGCGTAATCGGCGAGGTGACAGGCGAGCCGAAGATCGCCCTCAGTCGCGAGCGCCTGCGCGCGTGACAAAAGCACTCGCGCACCGCCCGAGAGGCGCGCGATCTCGGATGCAACCGCAAAGCGCGTCGCCGGCTTCAAATCGCTCGGACGCCCGTTCCACCACCCGCCGTAGAAGCGCACGATGTTGCGCACGATGTACTCGCCCTCATCGTAGATCGGGCGAAGCCAGGGTGACGATGATTGCGGCAGCTTCACCATATGGACGATGTCCGTGTGCGGCGGCGCACCGTCGGCCATGGCCGCCAGGGTGCGTTCGACGATCGCCTCCAGATATTCGGCGGTCTCGATGAGGATGCGGCGGATCTTGACCGGATCGTTCATCACCGGCCCCCCATGGCCGGGACACAGCGTTTGGGCTTCGAGAGCCGCCATGCGGCGAAGCCCAGCCGCCCACTCCCACGGATAGCGCTGCACCTTCTGCGGATTGCCCGCATTGGGGAGGGCGTTGATGACGAGATCGCCCGAGCACAGCACTTTGCGCGTAAGGCACCAGACGAAGCTCGAATCGTCGGTCTCGGCGCGGCAATGCTGGACCTCGAAGGCGACCCCGCCGACCTCGAAGGCGAAGCTTTCCTCGTAAAGCGTGTCCGGCAGAAGCGCGGGCGGGACGAAGCTGTCATATTCCTCACCGGCGCCGGCGCGCTCGGGGCTGCCGCCGAACTGACGCGCGTTGATCGCCGCGTTGAAGCGGCTCGTGAGTGCGTATCGCGCAAAGCGTGCCGGCATGTTTCGCTGCGCGATGATGCGCGGGCGCGGCTGGCCCGGAACGAGAAAAGCTTCGAGCCCATAGGCATGATCGACATGGCCATGGGTGAAGATCGCGGTGTGGATGGGCGCCGACGTCTTTTTGCGCAGCATCGCGGCGAGCACCGGGCCGAGCGGCGCCATGCCGCTGTCGACGAGAACGATGCCTGCGTCGGTCTCGAAGCCCGTGACGCCGCTGAAGCGCGACTGGAAGAAGGTGCGCTCGGCCGCCTCTATTGGGCCGCCCGACCAGAAGAAGCCGGCTTCATCCGGCGATTTGCCCCGCATCGCCTTGAAGCGTTCCGACGTCTTGTTGCTCACGCCTGCTCCTTGCCGGATTTGCGCACGATTACGGCATCGACCGCGACGGCGCCCTTCGAAAGAACCAGGAAAGGGTTGATGTCACAGCTCACAATCTCGTGCGCATGGGCGAGCGCGAATGAGGAGAGATCGACGATCGCGCGCGCCACCGCGTCGATGTCGGCGGCTGGACGCCCGCGGGCAGCTTCGAGAAGCGTGAACCCTTGGAGCTCGCGCAGCATGGCATGGGCCTCCTCGATGCCGACCGGCGCGAGGCGCAACGCAATGTCGTGGAGGATCTCGACGAAGATGCCCCCGAGCCCGACCATCACCACGGGCCCGAAGACAGGATCGAAATTCGTGCCGAGCACAACCTCCATCCCGCTCTCGATCCGCGGCGCCAAGAGGCAGCCTTGGATACGCGCCTCGGGATGGGCGCGGCGCGCTCTTGCAAGCAGCTCGCCGAAGCCGCTCTCGACCTCGGCTTCACTTGCAAGGCCGAGAAGCACGCCGCCCATGTCGCTCTTGTGAAGGATGTCGGGCGAAGCGATCTTCAGCACCACGGGAAAGCCGATCGTTCGCGCCGCCTCGACCGCGCTTTTTGCGTCGGTCGCGAGATGGGCTTCGACCACCGGAATGCCGGCCGCGCCGAGCGCCCGAAGGGCTTCGGCTTCTCCGATCGGACCGCCCGGCAAGGACGGGAGACTACGCTTCTCGCCGACCGCCGGTTCGCAGACGCGCCGGGCGAAGAAATGCAGCGCTGCGGCGGCGCGCACGGCGCGGGTCGGGTCCTCGAATGAAGGGATCCCGAGCGCGCCGAGTTCGTCACGAAATTGCGGTGTCGAGAGCCCTGCCGAGATCAGGCACACCTGCGGGTGACGCTCACGCAAGCTCGCATAGACGCCCGTCAGCATCGGCGCATGCTCGGGGTTGCGCGGCAAGGCGCCCGTGAAGGCGACAAGCGCGCCGAAGCCGCCTTCCGCGAGCGCGAGTTCGAGCCCACGCTCGAAAAGCTTCGGATCGGCCACGACTTGCCCCGTGACGTCGATCGGATTGCGCGGCCCGGCATAGGGAAGGATCTCGCGCACGCGCGCTTGGGTCGCCTCGGAGAGCGGCGTCACCTCGAGCCCGAGATCGGTTGCCGCATCGGCCATCAGCACGCCCACGCCGCCCGAAACGGTGACGAGGCCAAGGCTCGAATTGAGAGGCGGCTTGCCGAGCGCGCAAGCAACGCCGACATCCAGGAACTCCTCGATGGTTTGCGCTCGATAAACGCTGTATTGGCGAAAGACGGCGTCGAACACGGCATCCGACCCCGCAAGTGTCGCCGTATGCGAGGCTGCGGCCGCCGCACCTGATGCCGTGCGGCCGACCTTGATGGCGACGACGCGCTTGCCGTTTCGCCTTGCGGTTTTCAGCGCCTCGACGAGCGCCGGGCCGTTTCGGCAACCTTCGAGGTAAAGCAAGATCACATCGGTCGAGGCGTCGTCGGCGAGAAAGCTCACGCATTCGGCGATGTCGACATCCGCCTCGTTGCCGGTGGTGACGCAGTAGCTGAAGGACAGGCCGCGTTCGCGCGCGAGACTGTAGCTCAAGCCGCCGAACGCACCGCTCTGGCTCGCAAGGCCGATCCGGCCCGCGCGTTTCTCGGTGAGAGCGAAAGCCGGATGGAAGCTCGCGACCATCCCCTCGGCAAAATTGACGACGCCGAGGCAGTTGGGGCCGAGCACGCGCATCCGCGTGCGTCTCGCCAAGGCCGCGATCTCGAGCTGGGCCATGGCACCCGCCGTGTCGACCTCGGCAAAACCGGAGGTGAACATGATGGCGGCGGCAACGCCCGCCTCGGCGCAATCGGCGAGAGCTGCCGCGCAGAACTCCTTGGGAACGGCGATGATCGCGAGATCGACCTTCTGACCGATCGCCTTGACCGAGCTGAAAACCGGCAGGCCTTGGATGGTGCTGGCGCGGGGATTGACTGGATAGAGCTCTCCATCATAGCCGGCCCCGAGCATGAATTTGACGGGAAGGCTTCCGAGCTTCGTGGGGTCTGTGGAGGCCCCCACCACAGCGATGCTGCGCGGGCGGAACAAGGCATCGAGCATCGCGGAAAGCATCTCCCGATCGGCGCGAGCAGCGGCCTGCCAATGAGCGCGCGGAGAAGGTGTCTTTGCGCGAGGCTGCGTCGGCGCGCAAGGCCTTCGCCGCTCGATCCGCGAATCGGAACTCGCAATGCAAGCCTGTGAAGAACCGGTTTCCCCTATCGCCAATGAGCGCGATCGCGCTGCATCGAAGATCGCGTAGATGAGGGAAGAAAGCGCGTCCGAGCCGCGAACAGCACACGCCAATTTCCACATCACACGCTTGTGATCCTTCAGCCTCACGCGAATAGGCAAGCGCGCTCAAAGGCTTGCCTCATCGCGATCGCCGACGCTCATAAAATCGAGGGCGGCGGCCGGCCGAAGCACGAATAATCGGGTGTAGAGGAGTGTTGCGCTCATTCCAATCGTAAGGAAGCGGAGGATCATCATGCAGCGTCTGAGAGAGTTCATTCGAGGCTT
>JAFBAK010000058.1 GCA_019247795.1 Hyphomicrobiales bacterium
CCGACATCGCGGCACGCGGCATCGACATCGACTCGATTACGCATGTGGTGAACTTCGACTTGCCGAACGTCCCTGAAACCTATGTGCATCGCATCGGCCGCACCGCGCGTGCCGGCGCGGCGGGCGTCGCGATCTCCTTCTGTGACACCGAGGAAAAGACCTATTTGCGCGACATCGAGAAGCTGATTCGCAGGCCATTGCCCGCGAGCGGCTCGTTGGAAATGAGCGTTGCGCAAAACGCGCCCTCCCGCGCGGCGCCGCGGCACGATCGCGGGCGACCGCAAAACGGAGCGTCGCGCAACCATTTCCGTGAAGCGACCGTCCGGAATGAAGCAGCCGGCTCGCAATCGCAGGCGCGCCAGGGCGGCCCCCGACAGGGGCAAGGCAGTTCACGGGCCGGAACCCTCCCGGAACGGGATGCGGTGGCTCACCGGCGTGGAAGAGACGGTGCGGCGAAACGTTGGCATTTTCGCCCACGTTAAGAACGATCCGGCAAAATAGGGCCCTCCGCCAGAGCTCCTCTGTTTCGTTCATCTCCGGTTCGGGTTTCCGTGCCATAATATTATGTTGGTGCGGTTTGGGGAGCGGAATTCTCCCGCGAAGAACCAAAAAAGGTCGAAATGCGCGAAAACAGCGCATCCGGCGCCAGGACGTGAAGGCTTCCGTCTGAAGTCACGGGCGCCAGATAGGGATCAGTTCGAGAATCCGGCAGTTACCATCGCGATGACCGACACCACGAGTTTCGTCCCGGCTGAGCGGGCGGCGCGCCCGCTTAGTGCGAGCATCGGCGCAAAAACCGTCACCTCCGGGGCGATTTTTGCCGTTTGGCTCGCCGCCGCGCTTGCCTGGCCCTTGAGCGGCAAGGTGGTGCCCTGGGACTCGAAGAACCATTTCTACCCGATGTTCCGCTTCCTCGGCCGCACCTTCGCGGACGGCTATTTTCCGATGTGGAACCCCTACCACTTCTCCGGCCACCCGACGATTGCCGACCCGCAATCCCTCATCTTCACCCCGACGCTTGCCCTCATGGCCTGGATTGCACCGAAGGCTTCGATGTTCGCCTTCGACGGCATGGTCTACGCGCATCTTCTGATCGGGGGTCTCGCGACCGGGTTCTTGTGCTTGCGGCGGGGTTTCGGCGCCCCTGCGGCGCTTCTGGCGGCCGTGATGTTCATGATGGGCGGCTCAGCCGCATCGCGCCTGCAGCACACGGGCATGATCGTGAGCTACTCCTTCCTGCCGCTCGCCTTGCTGGCCCTCGAGGAGTGCCTCGAGCGGCGTTCGATGCTGCTGGCCTTCGGCTTCGGCGGCGCTGCCGGACTGATGGCGCTCGGACGCGATCAGATCGCGTTTTTCGGGTGCCTGCTTCTCATCGGCGCCGCGGCATCACACGCCCTGCAATCACGCCGCCCGCTCGCCTGGCTGCGCGAGCATTGGCTTCGCCTCTTCGTGATGATGGCGACGGGGCTCGTCATCATCGCGGTCCCGGTAATCCTGACGCTGCAATTCCTGAAAAGCTCGAACCGCCCCGAGATCGGCTACGGGCTTGCGGTCATGGGCTCGCTGCCGCCGCAGAGCTTCGCGACGCTTTTCTTTCCGAATGTGTTCGGCACGCTCGACAACGCCGTGAACTACTGGGGTCCCGGCCCGCTCACCGTGCCGGATGGAAGCTGGACGGACCGCTCGATCAACTATGTGTTCGCGGGCACCCTTCCGGCTCTGCTGTTGTTGTGGCATGGGCTCGCCGGGCGCCGTGCGCTCGGGCGTGGCACCCGCTTTTTCGCCATCGTGGCCGCGGTCGCGCTCGTTTATGCGCTCGGGCGGTTCACCCCTCTCTTTGAGCCGCTTTTCGATCTCCTGCCGGGTGTCGATCTCTACCGGCGGCCGGCCGACGCCACCTTCATCCTGAATTTCGCCTTCGCCATGCTGGCGGCTTCGTTGCTCGAGCGCTTTTGTCGAGAAGGCCTCCCGAGGATACGGGTGCCGGGCGCGGTCTCCCCGGTGCTCATCGCGCTCGCGACGTTATGCGTCGCCGGCGCCATCGCCATTTCGCTCGATCTTGGCATAAAGGCAGGCCACACCGGCTACGCTTTGCGCGAAATCCTCGCAGGTTTCGCCGTCGCAGGCGCCGGCGTGCTCGCGATGCTGAGCGCGACCAGCGCGCGCACACGGCTTCTCGCCGCTGCCGCGATTGCCGCCATCACCTCCGGCGAGCTCGTCTTGCGTCATGCGGCGAGCGCCATCGACGCCGAGCCCGCGGCCTATTATTCGGCCTACGGGGCGATGAGCCCTTCGGAGCGGGCGGGCCTCGCCGCGCTCAAGAAAGCCATCGCCGAGCGCAAGGACGAAGGCGCGCGGCCGCGTGTCGAGATCCTCGGTCTCGCCCATGGTTGGCAGAACGTGTCCATGATCGCCAAGCTCGAGGACACTCTCGGCTACAACGCCTTGCGCATCTCCGACTACGAGCAACTCACGGGCGCGGGCGAAAATGCGGTCGATTTGCATTTGCGCCAATTTCCCGAGACCTTCCGCGGTTGGCGCAGCCGGCTCGCCAATCTGCTCGGCCTCGAATTCCTCGTGCTCGGGCGTCCGATGGAGAGCCTGCCGAAGGATTATCCGCGCCCCGACGAGGTGACGGAGATCTATGGCGGCCCCGGCATCTATGTCTACCACCTCGGCAACGCCGCGCCGCGCGCCTATGTGGCGAACAAGCTGATCAGCGTCGATGAGAAGGAGGTGATCGAGAGCGGCGAGATGCCGGATTTCGACCGCGCCTACGAGGCCCTGATCGACGAGAGATCGTTGAACGGCCTGCACGGCACCTACGGGCTCGACCAAAGCGCGGAACCCGCGCAAGGCGAGGCGCTCGTCCGCATCGTCTCCTACAAGCGCAATTGCGTGATCATCCAGGCGGATACGGACAAACCCGGCGTGCTTGTGCTGCACGATCTGTTCTATCCGGGCTGGGAGGCCACGGTCGACGATGAGCCGGCGCGGATCTTGCGGATGAATCTTCTCTTCCGTGGTGTCGAGCTGCCACGAGGACGCCACATCGTTACGTTTCGGTTCAATCCCTTGTCGCCCGCGCATCTCTACGAGGCGGCGCGCGATGCATTTTTCTCGAACGGGGGCGAGGAAACCGAGCCGTGAAGCTTGACCGAGCGAGGTCGTCTCCCTCCCGCCCGCATGCCCTCTTGATCATCACTCTTGCCGTGATGCTCGCGATGCTTTGCGGCACAATGTCGGCGCATTCCCAGACGCCTGCCGCCGCGGCACCCGCCTTGCCGTCCCCTTCTCCACAGGCAGCGCCCGCTCCCTCCCCGGAGATGACTTCATTGACGGTTTCGGCGCAGTTTTCGGGCGATCAAGGCCCGATCCGCAGCGGGCTCGAATGGCGCATCTTCAAGATCATGCGGGACGGCACGACGTCCATCGTGCAACGCTCGAAGGTGGACGCCCCGGTGTTCACACTCGAGCGCGGCGATTACTTCGTGCATGTGAGCTACGGCTTCGCCTCGGCCTCGAAGCGAGTGACGCTCGGCGAAAGGCCGATGACCGAGAGGTTCACGCTGGCAGCCGGCGCCTTGCGGCTCGCCGCCACGCTCGGCGATCAGCCGGTGCCACGCTCCAAGGTGACCTACACGATCTACGTTCCCGCACCGGGCGATCCGGAAGGGCATCAACTGGCGAGCGGCATTCGTTCGGGTGAGGCGGTACGCCTCGCCGAGGGCGTCTACCATGTGGTCTCGACCTATGGCGACACGAACGCCACGGTGCGCGCCGACCTCAAGGTCGAGAATGGCAGGCTCACCGATGCGACCTTGCGCCATCGTGCGGCGACCGTGACGCTCAAGCTCGTCGAGACGCCGGGCGGAGAAGCTCTCGCCGACACGAATTGGAGCGTGTTTTCGCCAGGCGGCGACATCGTCCAGGAATCGGTCGGCGCTTTCGCCACCATGACGCTCGCGGAGGGGCTTTACAGCGTCGTCGCGCGCCACGGCGGAAAGACTTACGCGCGCGACTTCAAGGTCGATACCGGCCGCGACGGCGACGTCGAGGTTTTGGCGACCGGCGGACAGTGATCGACGCGGGCCGTGAGGGCGCGCTCGAACCACATTGGAAGATGATCGACGAGCTTCTGAGCAATCGCATTTTTTCTACATGTGATCTGCTTAGCGCATTACAGGCAAGCCGTTCGATTGTGATGCAAAAAAGCAACGCAATACCTCAAACCTGCCTCTTTTCGTGCTGGAATCTCGCCTTCCTGCCGCCGAACATTGACTCCCGCCGGCATCGTAGACCATAACTTTTGTTAACGATCCGAATCCGGCTCAAACGCTACCGCGACATAATGGGGGCGGGGCTAGGGGATGCGGGCTATAACAAAGCGCACACCGCGACGGCTGGACAGGGGGATTTGCTTCGAGCGGGAAGATGATCTTCCCGCTCCTCGAGTTCGTGGGAGAGAGCGGGAGAGCATCGAGAGCCGACCTCCCAGCAGGGAACCAAGGGCCGCGCCCGTGTCCTCGTGGCGCTCGCGAGTTTTCTCGGCCGTCCTGCTGCGGAGCCTTGCCGCTCTCGCTTTGATCGCAGGTCTCGGTCCGGTTCCGCTGCACGCCCAAACCGTCAGCCCTGATGACACGGCATTGCGGGCCGAGGCCGACGTCTTGTTCAAGCATCTCCTCGCCAAGCCCAATGACCTCGATGCGGCCTTCCGCTTTTCCGAGATCGAAACGAAGCTTGGTGATTACGAGGCGGCGATCGGCGCGCTCGAGCGCATGCTCTTCTACAACCCCAATCTGCCGCGCGTGAAGCTCGAGCTCGGCCTCCTCTATTTCAGGCTGCGCTCCTACGAGATGGCGCGAAGTTACCTGAACGCAGCAACCGAATCTCCGGATACGCCCCAGGACGTGCGCGACCAGGTGGCGAAATTCCTGGCGGCTATAGATCGCGGCCTCTCCGACAATCAGTTCGCGCTCTTCGCCCAGATCGGCTTGCGGCACCAGACCAACGCCAATGCAGGCCCTGACAGTCAGATCGTGCGCGCGCTTGGACAGGACGCGGTGCTGTCGAGCCAGTTCAAGCGGACGCCCGACTGGAACGCGTTCGGCATCGTGACTCTGCACCATTTTTACGATTTCGAAAATCAGCGCGGCGATGGCTGGGAAAGCGACTTGATCAGCTATTATGCGCGCCAGTTCAAGGTGACGCGGCTCGATCTCGGCTTGCTCGAGGTGGCGACCGGCCCGCGCCTCGCGCTCGGCAGCGGAACGGGCATGTCGGTGCACCCTTACGTGCTCGCGAACTACGTGACACTCGGTGATCGGCCCTATCTCGGCACCCTCGGCGCCGGCACCTCGGTGCGCTTTCAGCTTCCTTTCGGGATCACACTCGATCCGGGCATCGAGTTCCGCAACCGGGACTATCGCAACTCGAAGGATTATGAGAACGCGACCCAGCAGGACGGCCATCAGATCATCGGCTTTGTGATCGGCTCGGGCAGCTTGCCGTTCATGGCAGGGCTCGGCTGGCAGGGGCGCCTCGCCTACACGAAGGATACGGCGAGCTACCGCCCTTATGCGTATAATGACTTCACCGCCGAGTTCGCGCTGCCTTATACGTTCACCGCGCCGGCTTTCGCGCAAACGGACCGGAGCTGGACGATCGCGCCTTTTGCCGGCTATTCGTTCACGCCTTATCGGGAGGCCGACCCAGTCATCGATCCTTCGATCACGCGGCTCGACCGGCAATGGCGCGCCGGCGCCACGCTCGACATGACGTTCTTCAGCAATTTCGGCTTTGCGCTGCAGGTTCAATATCTGCACACGGCGTCGACAGTGACGAATTACCGCACGCGCGACTTCATCGTGTCGGGGGGACCGACGATCCGGTTCTGAACCGGATCGACAGGAGGGACAATGGCTCGCTTGCCCCGTGGATCGATTCCGGCGGATTTCCGCGCGTCGGTTAAATCGATTCCCGACGCAGGATTCTTGTCAGCGCTTTTCCGACAGGCCCGCAAGTCGCTGCGGGTGTCGTTGCTGGGCGGCGTCGCCGCCCTGGTGGCATTTTATCCGGGCGCGAGCTTCGCCGCGACGGTGGGATCGGCGGGAGCCGCCAATACGCGTTCGACGGGCCTGCCGCCGGGGGGCACGTTGCGCGTCATCGAGATCGGCACGCAGGTCGTCAGCGACGAGAGGATCGAGACGTCTGCGACCGGCAGCGTGCAACTGGTTTTCATCGACAAGACGACGCTGAACATCGGCCCGAATTCGACGCTCGTTATCGACAAATTCGTTTTCGATCCGGCGACTGCGCAAGGCGAGATGGCGCTGTCATTGGGCAAGGGCGTCCTTCGCGTCGTCGGCGGCCAGGCGACCCATACGGGCGGCGCAACCATCAGGACGCCGGTTGCCACCATCGGCTTGCGTGGCGGCATGACGTCCGTGACGCATTCGGCGAGCGAAGGCACATTCGCCTTGCTGCTTTTCGGCAAATTGAGCGTGAGCGCCCGCGGAAAATGCGCGCCGGCAGGCGCCCAGGACGCCGATGCGTCCTGTGCGGGGGAGACGCAAACGATCACTCGGCCGGGCTACGGCGTGACGGTGACGGCCGGCTCGTCGCCCTCGACACCCGTCAAGGTGAGCGCGGGTGTCATCGACAAGATGAAGAACGCCGTGACGAGCGCGAGCGGACAGACAGGCGGCTCGTCGGTCGCGCCGACCGAGCAGGACGCGGCCAACAACAATGTTGGCACGGGAACCTCGGTAGTGTCCCGACTGCCGCTCGGCAATCAGGTCCAAACCTCGAGCCGCCTCGCCACGACAAACAACCTCGCCGCGAAGATCACGCAGCAAGGCGCACAGATCACGCTGTCGAACCCGACCCTCTCCACAAATCAGACCCTCACGCCGATCGTCCCGAGCACGACGACCAAGCCCGCCAGCCCGATCGTGCCGCCGGTCGCGTCAGTTGCACTCGCGACGCCGCCGATAACCCTCACCTCTCCACCACCCCCGCCGTCGACTCAGTCGCCGCCACCACCCCCGCTCGCGCTTTCGCCACCGCCGCCTCCGGTGTCGCCACCACCGCCTCCGCCTCCGCCGGTGTCGCCACCGCCGCCCCCGCCACCGCCTCCGGTGTCGCCGCCCCCGCCACCGCCTCCGGTGTCGCCGCCACCGCCACCGCCGCCGCCGGTGTCGCCACCGCCTCCGGTGTCGCCACCACCCCCACCGCCGCCACCGGTGTCGCCACCGCCACCACCCCCGCCGCCGCCACCGGTGTCGCCACCGCCACCACCGCCTCCGCCTCCGCCGGTGTCCCCACCACCGCCTCCGCCTCCGCCGGTGTCGCCGCCACCGCCGCCGCCACCGCCTCCGGTGTCCCCACCACCGCCACCGCCGCCGCCTCCGGTGTCGCCGCCACCGCCTCCGCCTCCGCCGGTGTCGCCTCCGCCTCCGCCTCCGCCGGTGTCGCCACCGCCCCCACCGCCGCCTCCTCCGGTGTCCCCGCCGCCACCGCCGCCACCCGTGGCCTCGACGTCGGCCGCCTACGCCCTAACGACGACGGCGGGCGCGGGCTCCGCCGTGCCTTATCTTCCGCCTTCATTCGTGGCATCCGGCAACTACACGGTTTCCCCGATTCTCGGATATCGGGCGGGCGGGCTTTCGAACGGCCTCCCGGTCACGACCTCGCGCGTGTTGCAAGCGGGGATCAGCGTCGTCGGAAACGGGCCGCAACAAACGTCCGGAATTTTCGTGATGACAGGCGATGTCTTCAACGACGCGGTCTATGGCTGGACGCAGACGGGAGCCTTCCAGGCCACTACGCTTCTGGGCACGTTGCAAGGGGCATCGCACGCCTCGGGAACAGTTTCGTCCCTGCCGAGCTCGATCACGATCGATTCGAACGGTTTGCCGACCGGCTCCTTCGGCACCAATCAGAACCGCTTCGATGGCGCTCCGCTCAGCGTCTACACTCCGGAGACTGCCTTCACCAATGCGGGGGGCCAGCAGAATTACACCTTCACTCAGACCTCGACCCGAACGACGACGCCTCCCGGCCTCGGTTCGGACCATCCGAACGCGCTCATGACCGCCTATGCGGGCGGCATCTTGCAGACCGTGACCTTCAATCCTTCGACGGCACTCACCGGCTCGTCGAGTGCGCCCATCCCGATCAGCGGAGTGGGATCGGTTTTCCTTCAAGGAAACGCGTCCCGCATGGGCGCGACGTTCAATGTCGCGGCGGTGCCTCCCGTCGCCTCCGGGCTCCTTGCCGCCGCGGTAGTGGCGAGCCCTCCACCTCCGCAGTTCCAGAGCGCGACCTTCCAGTTCGGTTCGGCGAGCCCGAGCGACCTCACCAACACGCAAGGGCTGAACTCGTCGCATAGCGCGTATATCGATCGGACGAATTTCGGGGCGCGTGGCGCGACCCTCTACAGCAATGGTGTGAATGTCGAGATCTCGTCGGTCACCGATACGAACGGAATGGCGTTTGCGAACTCGGCCGGCAACACGGCGACGAGCCTCTCGCAAACTGCGCTTTTGCTGGTGACGGCGAACACGGTCGGTGCCAACAGCGCGAAATTCCTGAGCTCGATCTCGTCGACCAGCGTCACTCCGTGCACATGCGAATACACGCAATGGGGCTTCTGGTCGGTCGACACCTTCAGGACCGACCAGGGACGAAATATCGGCTATTCGGACAGAGGCAACCTGCTCACCTGGGTGGCGGGCATTCCGGCGAACGCCGCTGATATCCCGACCACCGGCTCGGCGACGTATACCGGGCATGCGGTCGCCAATATCAGCAGCAATGGAAGCCAATACATCGCGGCAGGGACCTTCAGCAACAACGTCAATTTCGCGACGCGCACGGGACAGGTCCAGGTTGGCGGCCTCGATGCCACGAATTACAGCGGCACTGTAAATCTGCAAACGGGCTCGGCGGCCTTCGGCGGCTCGTTGAGCTCCGGCGCAAGCGCCCGGAACATGAGCATGTCCGGACAGTTCTTCCAGGGAGGGCCGACCAACACCACGCCGCTTTACGGAGAAATGGGCGGCACCATCTCGATCTCCGGACCGAACAACTATATCGGCAGCGGCATATTCGCCGGCCGCAAGCCTTGATGCTTTACCCGGGCGCCGCGTCCCGGATCCCACACGCCGCGAGATTGCGCCGCATGCGTTCCGGAATGGGCGCCACCGCTCGAATGGCATCACGGTTCGGGTAAAGCGGCAGCTCGAGCGCGCGGGCATGAAGATGCAAGCCCGGCTCCGCCGAACGGGGCGCCCCTCCATAGACGCTATCGCCGATGATCGGCCAACCCATGGCGGCACAATGAACGCGTAGCTGATGCGTGCGGCCCGTCACCGGCTCGAGCGCAAGCGCGGTCAGCGCGGGCGAGCCGTCGCGTTCCGGCGCCCGCCCGATCACACGCCAGCGCGTCACGGCCGCAACGCCCTCGGGATCGACCTTCATCCACCAGCCGCGCGAGGGATCACGCCGCCCGAGCGGCAAGTCGATCACGCCTTCGGCTTTTTCTTCGCCTGGCCCGCTCGCCACCACCGCCCAATATGTCTTCAGGACTTTTCCGGATTGAAAGAGCTTACCGAGCCGCTCGAGAGCCGCCCGGTTGCGGCCGAGCACGAGGCAGCCCGAGGTGTCGCGGTCGAGCCGGTGCGCGAGCTCCGGTCGGCGCGGCAGGCCAAAGCGCAGGTCATCGAAAAGCGAGGTGAGCGGTACCGAGCCGTCCCCATTGCGTTCGCTGGAGTTTCGGGGCCCGGCATGAACCGGCATGCCGGCCGGCTTGTCGAGAACGATCGCCAAGGCGTCGCGATAAAGGATGCGACCGAGGAGCTCTTCCGATGTCATGCGCGACGCGGTAACGGAAAGCCATGACGAAAGATACTCGGCAAGGTGACGCTCCGGCGCATGCGCGCAGCTCCTGGTGGGGGCGTCTCAAGCAAGGGCTGAGCCGCTCGTCCACAGGGCTCTCCAGCGGCATCACCGACCTTTTCACGAAGCGAAGGCTCGATGCCGCGACGCTCGAGGACTTCGAGGATCTCCTCCTGCGCTCGGATCTCGGTGTGGACACGGCGACGCGCATCACGCGCGCCGTCGCCTCGGGCCGCTACGGGCGCGATCTCGACCCCGACGCAGTCAAGGGCATCCTAGTCGACGAGATCGAGGCGCTCCTCGCGCCGGTGGCGCACCCGCTCATCGTCGAGCCTGAGCGCAAGCCCTTCGTCGTGCTGATGGTCGGTGTCAACGGCTCCGGAAAGACCACGACCATCGGCAAGCTCGGCGCCAAGTTCAAGGCGCAAGGCCGAAACGTGATGCTGGCCGCGGGCGACACGTTTCGAGCCGCCGCAATCGAGCAGCTCAAACTTTGGGGCGAACGCATCGGAGCGCCTGTGATCGCGCGTCAGCAAGGCGCCGATGCGGCGGGGCTCGCGTTCGAGGCGCTCTCGTCGGCCCGGGCCGAGGGCGCCGATGTGCTCCTGATCGACACCGCCGGGCGCTTGCAGAACCGCGCCGAGCTGATGGGCGAGCTCGAGAAGATCCTGCGCTCGATCAAGAAGATCGACGCCGCCGCGCCGCATGCGGTGCTGCTCGTGCTCGATGCGACCGTCGGCCAGAATGCCCTTTCGCAAGTCGAGATCTTCGCCAAGACGGCCGGCGTCACGGGCCTCGTGATGACGAAACTCGACGGCACGGCGAGAGGCGGCATCCTCGTGGCGCTCGCCGGGAGATTCGCTCTGCCGATCCATCTCGTCGGCGTCGGGGAAGGCGTGGACGATCTCGAGCCTTTCTCGGCACGCGATTTCGCCAAAGCCCTCGTCGGCGTCGAATAGCGGCTCGCAGCGGCGCACACCAAACCTACTCTTTGTGGCGAGCCAACTCGCAATCTCGCGGCGCACCCAAGTCACATCGCGATCAGATGCGCCGCATTGATTCGCGCCGAGAGCCCGTCCTCGAGCATGAGGCCCGACTCGGATGCTAATAGTTCTCGATTTATCTTAGCCCGGAGCTTTACGCGTTCCTCTTCGCCCGCTAGGAAGCGCTAACAAAAAAAGCGTGAGGGACCTCGACGATTCCGCGTGTATTAGCTTCATGCCGATGTTTCATCTCATTTCCAGCTACATCGCTTTCACGTCCCCTCCTCGCTCGCTCGAGGCGTACGCGTGACCAACGTCGACACGGCGACGCGCCTCGCCCCGGCGCAGCAGGTGCTTGCGCTCCCCCAGGCCTTCGCGCTCGCCGAGCAGCATCGCCAGGCAGGACGTCTTCAGGCCGCCGAGGCGCTGTGCCGGCAAATCCTCAATGCCGCGCCGGGCCACGCCGAGACGCTGCACCTCCTCGGAATCATCGCGCATCAGGCGGGCAATCTCAGAGCCGCCATCGACCTTCTGCGCGGTGCGATCGTGTCGAACGGCTCGGTGCCGCTTTATCACTGCAATCTCGGCGAGATGTGCCGACTTGCGGGGCGTTTCGACGAGGCGCTTGCGGCGGGGCGCCAAGCGCTCGCGTTGCGCCCTCATTACCCGGAAGCGCTCAACAATATCGGTATTGCCCATTACGACCGCGGCGAATTCGACGAGGCGGCCGCCCAATATCGGCGCGCCCTCGAGTTCGCGCCGAGCTATGCGGAAGCCCACAGCAATCTCGGCAATGCGCTGCGCGCCCTGCGTCGCCTCGATGA
>JAFBAK010000348.1 GCA_019247795.1 Hyphomicrobiales bacterium
GGCGCGCTATGTCCTGCGCGCCCCGCTTGTCTGGTCGGACGAGCTTGCCGCGATCCTTTTCCTTTGGCTCGCCATGCTGGGCGCGGTGATCGCCTATCGCCGGGCCGAGCATATGCGGATGAGCGCGCTCATCGGCAAAGGCGGATCCCGCCGTCGCGCCTTCTTCGAGGCGCTGGCGCTCTGCGTCGGTCTCGCTTTCCTTGCCTTCGTGATGAAGCCCGCCATCGAGTACGCCGTCGAAGAGGCGGCCGTGGTGACGCCGGCCCTCGAAATCCCGACCGTGTGGCGCGCGATGGCCCTTCCGGTCGGCATCGGCCTCATGCTGCTTGCCGGCCTCGCGCGCCTCGGCAAGAGCGCAAGCTTTTCCGACCTTGCGCTCTCCATCGCACTCATCCTTGGCGTGAGCGTCGGGCTCAAAATCCTCGGACCGTCGCTTTCGAGTCTCGGGAACTACAAGCTGATCCTCTTCTTCGTGCTGCTTGCCGGAGGCGCGGTCCTCGCCGGCATCCCGATCGCCTTCGCTTTCGGCATCAGCACCTTCGCGTTTCTGGCCTCCACGACGCGTCTGCCGATGACGGTGATGATCGGGCGGCTCGACGAGGGCATGTCGCATATCATCCTGCTCGCCGTGCCGCTTTTCGTGTTCCTCGGCCTTTTGATCGAAATCACGGGCCTCGCGCGCTACATGGTGGCCGCGCTCGCGAGCCTCATCGGACATGTGCGCGGCGGGCTTCACTACGTGCTGCTCGGCGCGATGTATCTCGTCTCGGGCATTTCGGGATCCAAAGCCGCCGATATGGCGGCGGTGGCGCCCGTGCTCTTTCCCGAGATGCGCGCTCGCGGCGAAAGGGGCGGGGACCTCGTCGCCCTTCTCGCCGCGACCGGCGCCCAGACGGAAACGATCCCGCCGAGCCTCGTGCTGATCACCATCGGTTCGGTCACCGGCGTGTCGATCTCGGCGATGTTCACGGGCGGCTTGCTGCCGGGCGCGGTCATGGCGGTCATGCTCGCGGCCGTGGTGTGGTGGCGCAGCCGCACGAAGGAGGGCGAGCCGGCGCCTCGCGCCAGCGCATCCGTAATACTTCGCGCCTTCGGCGCCGCCTTGCCGGGGCTGATCCTCCCCTTCGTCATCCGCGCGGCCGTCGTCGAAGGCATCGCCACGGCGACCGAAGTCTCGACCATTGGCGTCGTCTACGGCTTCGCCTATGCGCTCGTCGCGGCCATGTTCTTCGGGCAACCTGTCGCCTGGCGTCGCGTGTGGCCGGCGCTCGTCGACACCGCCGCGCTTTCGGGGGCGATCCTTTTCATCATCGGCACCGCGACCGGGATGGCCTGGGCGCTCACGCAGTCAGGCTTCTCGCGCACGCTCGCCGAAGTGATGACCGGGATGCCGGGGGGTTCCACGAGCTTCATGGCGGCCTCGATCGTCGCCTTCATGATCCTGGGCTCGGTGCTCGAAGGCATCCCGTCGATCGTGCTCTTCGGGCCGCTGCTTTTTCCGATCGCGCGCGCGGTCGGCATCCATGAGGTGCACTACGCCATGGTGGTGATCCTCGCCATGGGCATCGGCCTTTTCGCTCCGCCTTTCGGCGTCGGCTATTACACGGCCTGCGCCATCGGCCGCATCGATCCGGCGGAAGGGTTGCGCGCCATCTGGCCCTATATGCTCGCGCTGCTCATCGGCCTCGCGCTCGTGGCGGCGATACCTTGGATCTCGGTCGGCTTTTTGTAAGAGGGGAAAGGGTGAAGAGAAAGGCGAGTGAGAGGCCCAACCCGCACTCTCTCCCTTTTCGGTGCTCTCTACTCGCGCCTCGCCCCGCGCGCCTATTGATGTCCTTTCGCGCCCGGACTACCTCTGTGTGAGCAAGGAAGACGCATGGCGCTCGTTCTCGACCTTTTGAACCGCGATCCACGGCCGCGACACCCGGAAAAGGCGAGCCGGCCCGACCAGCCGGTGTTGCGGAAGCCCGATTGGATTCGCGTGAAGGCGCCGGGCTCGGCGCGATGGGCCGCGACGAACCGCATCGTGAAGGAGCACAAGCTCTCGACCGTATGTGAGGAGGCCGGCTGCCCGAATATCGGCGAGTGCTGGGAAAAGAAGCACGCGACCTTCATGATCATGGGGGATGTGTGCACGCGCGCTTGCGCCTTCTGCAACGTGAAGACGGGCCTGCCCGGCGCGCTTGACGCGGATGAGCCCGCGCGGGTCGCCGATGCGGTCGTGAAGCTCGGTCTCAACCATGTGGTCATCACCTCGGTCGATCGCGACGATCTCGCAGACGGGGGAGCCGAGCATTTCGCGCAAGTCATCCGCGCCATTCGCGGCTCGACGCCGGCGACGACGATCGAGGTGCTCACGCCCGACTTTCTGCGAAAGGGTGGCGCGCTCGAGCGCGTCGTTGCGGCAAAGCCGGACGTCTTCAACCACAATCTCGAGACCGTCGCGTCGAAATATCTGAGCGTTCGTCCGGGGGCTCGCTATTTCCATTCGCTGCGTCTGCTGCAGCGCGCGAAAGAGCTCGATCCTGGCTTGTTCACCAAATCGGGGATCATGGTCGGGCTCGGTGAAGAGCGCAACGAGGTGCTGCAGCTCATGGACGATCTGCGTTCCGCCGATGTCGATTTTCTCACCATCGGGCAATATCTCGCGCCCTCGCGCAAGCACCATCCGGTGGTGCGCTTCGTCACGCCGGACGAGTTCAAGGGGATGGAGACGATCGCCTACACGAAAGGCTTCGCGCTCGTCTCGGCAAGTCCGCTGACGCGCTCCTCGCATCACGCAGGCGAGGATTTCGCGAAGCTCAAAGCGGCCCGCCTTTCGCGCCTTCGCCACTGAACGCCTTGCGGGCGCGTCGCGACACATGCCCTCTTTCCGCACCACGCGCCGGGTGAAGCATACGCCCGAGGAGATGTTCGACCTCGTCGCCGATGTCGAGAAATACCCTCTCTTCCTGCCGCTTTGCGAAGGGCTGAAGGTGCGCAGCCGCGTCCCCGGCGAAGGCGGCCGCGAGACGCTGATCGCGGACATGTCGGTCGGCTACAAGGCGATCCGCGAAACCTTCACGAGCAAGGTCACGCTCGATCGGGAGAAGCTCAAGATCACCGTCGCATATCTCGACGGACCGTTTCGACGGCT
>JAFBAK010000398.1 GCA_019247795.1 Hyphomicrobiales bacterium
GAGCGTTCGGGCGTGCCTTCCTACAAGATCAGGCGCGGCGACATCGTCGAGGATGAGCGGCGGGGCGTGTTCGAGTTCTCGAAGATCACCGAAGCCGCGCGCGAGATGCAGATGATCCCGCTCTATATCGACGAGACAGGCGGCATCTCGATCGCGCAGCTCGTCTCGCGGGCGCGCCGCCTCAAGCGACAGCGCGGCCTCGATGTGCTTTTCGTCGATTACCTGCAGCTTCTCTCCGGCTCCTCCCGGCGCGGCGATAACCGCGTCCAGGAGCTCACCGAGATCACGACGAGCCTCAAGGCTCTCGCCAAGGAGCTGAATGCGCCGATCGTGGCGCTGTCGCAGCTATCGCGCCAGGTCGAGAACCGCGATGACAAGCGCCCGCAATTGTCGGACCTTCGCGAATCGGGCTCGATCGAGCAGGACGCCGACGTAGTGATGTTCGTCTATCGCGAGGAATACTACCTGAAGAACACCAAGCCGCGCGAAGGCACCGACGAGCACCTCAAATGGATGGGGGCCATGGAACAGGCCCATGGCAAAGCCGAGATCATCGTCGGCAAGCAGCGCCACGGCCCGACCGGGACCGTCGATGTGCAGTTCGATGCCGACGTCACCCGCTTCTCGAATCTCGCCCATGACGAGAGCTTGCCGGAGCGCATCTGAGCGCTCGGCCCGGAATGACACCAGCGTTTCACCTCCGGCGAGGCTCGCAAGGCCTACCGCCAGGCTCTTGGCGACCGCCATGCCGAGCTGTATGTGCTTCGTCTCGCCCGTGTCATGCGAGACCCTATCTGTTTTCCCATCGAGGCGGTGTGTCATAGGCCCTGAAGACCCCTTTGGCCGGCGCGCCGGCGTGCTCGAAGAAGTGCGCAACCCTGCCGTTTCGCCCGAACGCGCCAGCGGGGTTCTCGAGATAAATCTTGAGGGCTTGGTCGCCAATTGGCGGCAATTGCGAAAACGCGTAGCGCCGGCGGCCTGCGCCGCAGTGGTCAAGGCCGACGCTTATGGCACGGGCCTCACCGAAGCGGGCAAGGCTCTGGCGGCGGCCGGTTGCGACACGTTCTTCGTTGCGGTTCCCTCCGAAGGCGTCGCGCTTCGCGC
Organism: Hyphomicrobiales bacterium; assembly: GCA_019247795.1. Classification (GTDB taxonomy): domain Bacteria; phylum Pseudomonadota; class Alphaproteobacteria; order Rhizobiales; family Beijerinckiaceae; genus GAS188. The sequence continues at coordinate 1,105 of JAFBAK010000398.1, forward strand.
CAAATGCCCGAGCGCAACGATCTATGTCCTCAACGGCTTGGCGATGGGGCTGGCCGAGCTCTATCTCGCGCATCGCTTGCGGCCCGTGCTCGGCTCATTGGCCGAGATCCGCGAATGGCAGGCAGCCCTTGGGGCGGCCGACAATGATGGGTCGGCCGCGCTCCATGTCGACACGGGCATGAACAGGCTCGGTCTCTCGCTTGCCGAGTTCGCGTCCTTGATGTCGGCCTCGTCGAAAGCCGCGCTCGGCTTTGCGCCTTCGTTGGTGATGAGCCATTTCGTCATGGCGGACAATCCCGATCACCCGCTCAACGCGCGCCAGATCAGGGACTTCGCGCAGGCCCGCGCCTTGTGCCCGGATATTCCGGCAAGCCTCGCCAATTCGTCCGGGATTTTCCTTGCGCGCGACGCCCGTCACGATCTCGCGCGTCCCGGCTATGCGCTCTTCGGGGGCAACCCGACGCCCGGCCGTGAGAATCCGATGCGAGACGTCGTGACGCTCAAAGTCCCGATCGTGCAATTGCGCGTCATCCAAAACGGCGAGACCGTGGGCTACGACGCGCAATGGACGGCGCCCGGACAGCGCCGCATCGCCACGCTCTCGGCGGGTTATGCCGATGGGTATCCGCGCGGCGGGACAGTGACCGATGCCCGGCGCGAGAGCGGCGCCCCGATCGCGGAGGCGATCATCGCGGGCAAGCGCTGCCCCTTCGCCGGCCGCGTGTCGATGGATCTGATCACTGTCGACGTGACCGGACTTCCCGAAGACGCGGTGAAGCCGGGTGACCCGGCCATCCTCATCGGGGAGGGTCTTTCGCTCGATGAGGTCGGACAGCGCGCCGACACGATCGGCTACGAGATCCTCACGCGTCTCGGACGACGCTTCGAGCGCGTGTATCGGCGATGAGCGCGAGGGCTGGCGCAAAGTCTTGCAAGGCGACGCCCTCGAGTTTCGGCGCTGCCATGAGCATGTCCTGAGCTCATGGCCCGACACGAGCGCATCTTCGTTTGCCAGTCTTGCGGGGCCGTCTACGGGCGCTGGCAAGGCAAATGCGATGCCTGCGGCGGCTGGAACACGGTCGCCGAGGAGAACGCGCCCCGCACCGCGCCGGTCCCGGGAGCTGCGAGCGCGGGGGCCTCGCAGCGAAGCAAAGGCCGGCCCTTTCAGCTCGAGGCGCTGCAAGGCGCGACGGCGGAAGCCCGGCGTACCATCTCCGGTATCGTCGAGTTCGACCGCGTCACCGGGGGCGGCTTCGTCAAGGGGTCCGTGCTGCTCGTGGGCGGCGATCCCGGCATCGGCAAATCGACCCTTCTGATCCAGGCCTCGGCGGCGCTGGCGAGCTCCGGCGGGCGCGTGGTCTACATCTCAGGCGAGGAGGCGACCGCGCAGGTGCGGCTTCGAGCCGAGCGGTTGGGGCTTGCGGGTTCTTCCGTGGCGCTCGCAGCGGAGACGAATGTCGAGGACATCATCGCGACGCTGTCGCGTGGCGCCGCGCCGCATCTCGTCATCATCGATTCGATCCAGACGATGTGGTCCTCCCTCGTCGAATCCGCGCCCGGCACCGTGACGCAGGTGCGCGCTTGCGCACAATCCCTCATCCGCTATGCGAAGAGTTCGGGCGCGACCGTCATCCTCGTGGGCCATGTGACGAAGGACGGCGCGATCGCGGGCCCGCGCGTGGTCGAGCACATGGTGGACGCGGTCATCTCCTTCGAAGGCGATGGAGCGCATCATTTCCGCATTCTGCGCGCCTCGAAGAACCGCTTCGGGCCGACCGACGAGATCGGCGTTTTCGAGATGACGGGAGCCGGGCTTGCCGAGGTCGCCAATCCGTCGGCGCTCTTCATCGCCGGGCGCGACCAGCACGCGGCCGGCGCGGCCATTTTCGCCGGCATGGAGGGCACGCGCCCCTTGCTGATGGAAATGCAGGCCTTGGTGGCGCCGAGCGCCTTGTCGACGCCGCGTCGCGCCGTCGTCGGCTGGGACAGCAACCGCCTCGCCATGGTGCTCGCCGTGCTCGACGCCCATGGCAGGCTCAAATTCGGCGGCTACGACATCTATCTCAACGTTGCGGGAGGGCTGCGTATCGTCGAGCCGGCGGCCGATCTTGCGGCCGCCGCGATCCTCATCTCCTCGCTCACAGGCACGATGATCGCAAACGACACGGTGATCTGCGGAGAGGTCGCGCTCTCGGGCGCGATTCGGCCGGTCGGCCAGATGGCGGCGCGCCTGAAAGAAGCATCGAAGCTCGGTTTTGCCCGCGCCATTGTTCCGGCGGCGGGGTTGGAAGGCGCTCCCGCCGGCCTCGACCTCGAGAGCGTCTCGACCATCGGCGATCTCGTCGCGCGATTGGCGCGAAGCTAGCGCGAGAAGGTCGCGATGGACGGAATATCCGTCCTGCCGCACCCGTTGCCGCAGATGACGGCCCTTGCGGAAGCCGCTATACACGCGGGGCGCGCGCGCGCGGCTCGCGGGTGCCGCGCCTTGTGATCACCCCTTGAAAGCGGGAAATGCGAAGATGCCTGTAAGTCCCCTCGATCTTGCCGTGTTGGCGATCGTCCTCATCTCCGCCTTCCTCGCCTCCGTGCGCGGTTTCACGCGGGAGGTCCTTGCCATCGTCTCCTGGGTGGCCGCGGCCGTCGCCGCCTATCTGCTCTACCCGCAGGCTCTTCCTTACGCGAAGCAATATATCTCGAATTCGACGATCGCCTTGATCGCGGCGATCGCGGTCGTCTTCCTGGTGACGCTCATCATCGTGGCGCTCCTCACCGTCAAGATCTCGGATTTCATCCTCGATTCGCGCATCGGCCCCTTGGATCGAAGCCTCGGCTTTCTCTTCGGAGCGGCGCGCGGCGCGCTCATCGCGCTCGTCGCGTTCGCCTTCTTCGTCTGGCTCGTGCCGGAGAAGAATCAGCCGGTGTGGATGAAGGATTCGCGGGTGCGCCCGCTTCTCGAGCCGGCGGGCGAGAGCCTCGTCGGCCTCTTGCAATGCGAGGATCCCGCAAGCGCCATGGGGCGCGTCTGCGCCGCGATGATGAAGGGGCTGGGCAAGGGCGAGAAGGTCGATGCCGCAGACGCCTCCGGCGCGGCGACGCCGGGGCCCGCCGAGCCCGAAGCGGCTGCGCCCAAGCCGGCCGCCAAGCCTTGAGGGTGGAACCGTTTGCTGGGATCGATCCACTAGGCAATTTTGCGCTTCGTGCTCATATGAGCGCCGGGCGCGTGGTGATTCTCTTGACGTCCAGGGTATTGGCTCTCGCAACTCCGTGTTGAACGAATTCGGAGCTCTTCATGCATGATGACGCCGACAGGCTGCGCGAGGAATGCGGCGTCTTCGGGATTTTCGGCCATCCGGACGCCGCCGCGATCACGGCGCTCGGCTTGCATGCGCTGCAGCACCGTGGCCAGGAATCGACCGGCATCGTCACTTTCGACGGCCTGCGCTTCCACTCCGAGCGAAGGCTCGGCCTCGTGGGCGACGCGTTCTCGGACGAGCGCGTCATCGCCAATCTCCCGGGTGCGAGCGCGATCGGCCATAACCGTTATTCGACGACGGGCGAGACGGCGCTGCGCAACGTGCAGCCGCTGTTCTCGGAGATCACCGGCGGCGGCTTCGCCGTCTGCCACAACGGCAATCTCACGAACGCGCTGACCTTGCGCGAAGGGCTCATTCGCGACGGGGCGATCTGCCAATCGACCTCTGACACCGAGGTGATCTTGCATCTCGTCGCGCGCAGCAGGAAGAACCGCTTCATCGACCGCTTCATCGATGCGCTTCGCCAGCTCGAGGGAGCGTATGCGCTCGTCGGCATCACCAACAAGAAGGTCGTGGGCGCGCGCGATCCGCTCGGCATTCGCCCGCTCGTGCTCGGCGAGCTCGACGGGCGCTACATCCTCGCTTCCGAGACCTGCGCGCTCGACATCATCGGGGCCCGCCATGTGCGCGACGTGAAGAACGGCGAGGTCGTGGTGATCACCGAAGAG
>JAFBAK010000008.1 GCA_019247795.1 Hyphomicrobiales bacterium
TGAGGGCGCGCGTTTGGGGTTCGAGAGCCTCGGTTGTTCGCACCACGGCGATTTCGCGAGAGCCGCCACTGATTTGGAAGTCCTGGCGGAGCGGCTTCACCGTTCGGCGCAAGGAATGGCGAGGGTGCATGGATGAGGAGGGAAGCGAACTCGCACGATCGCGGCAAAGCGCCTTCGAACGAATGTGCAGTTCTATACTGTAATCATGCTAAGTCACTGAATTTAAGGGTTTAGAAATCAATTATGTGCAGTCATATTGAAATGAAATATGGACTAAAGTCGTTTGTGCAACGCGTCAAGCTGGCACCCTTTCTCAAAGACGAGGTCGGCGCGACCGCCGTAGAGTATGGGCTTTTGGCGGCGCTGATCTCGGTCGTGATCATCGTATCGGTCACGGCCGTCGGCACGCAGATCGTCAAGACCTTCACCACCGTCAAAAATGCCCTTGCGGGCAATTGAGCTCCTCTACTCGATTACGCAAACTGTCTCGCCCGTGATCTGAGGATGCGCGCTGTCCCAGGCAGACTGCTCACCCTATGTCTGCCTCGACCTGGATACTCTCGGTGCCGAGCCCTTGGCGATACCGGCCCTGGGGCTCTTGGGCCGATACGCCGCCGAACCCGGCCTTGACGAGGACAAGGAGGCACTCGCGCTGGTGGTCTCAGCCATCCTCACCGCCGGCTTCCGCGTGAGTGTGCGTCTTTGGGTTGTCAGTCATCGCAGCACGTCCGTTACGGCTCTTCTATCAATAGGAGAAGGGTGGCGTTCGGCCGCGATAACATTTGCTGAGGCAAAGCCTCTTCTGGCCTACTACATCGAACCCGTGATCCTAGACATGCAGAGTAATGCCGCGCGTCACTCCGCTGACATCTTGACAAGCTTAGATCGCAAACGAAATCTGTTCTTCGAAGCATGAGCAAGGGGGTGGTCCCATGTTCAAGATCGTATGGCTTTGCGAGGGTAAGCAGCACGACATTGGCGGATCTCCGATGTTCGCTCCGCCTCCGGTGCCCACCATTGCCGGTGACTATGTCGTGAAGCACATTTGGCCTTCAATTCACGCAAAATATCCGGAGGTATCAGGGTTCAAGCTGGTGGATCTGCCTAGCGGTCTGGATACCTTCCTCTGGGCCGCCAAGCAGAAGGTCGGCGGGGGCATCAGCCTACCGGCTTTGGAATGACCAATTGGTAGAGAGCGGTCCGAAATACCTGATGGACAAGATAGTTCGTCAGTGATCTGTTCGCGCGGTGAAGTGCAGCGAGCTTCATGTATTGCCCCTGCATGTGGGTGGCCTCCGGTCGACGGACTGCCTTGAACACTTCGGTCACGTCGGGGAATCATAAATTCTCCGCTGGCCGTTGGTAACCTGCAAAACCTCGAAGCGAGCGGGCTTTACCCAACGGGCGATCTTCTCGGCTTCCGCGATGGCGGCTTCGTCGCTCTGGGCTTTAAAGTCCTTTGTCTCGCTTTGACCGTCGGCGAGATGGCAGACTATTCGATAGCCTTGAAGCTGCGCCATTGGTGGATTCCTATTCGCGGGAGCCGGAGAGACGGAACGCAAGCAAAAGGGCGATCCAATTCTACTTGCCCTGATCGGCCGTGGTTCCCGCTCGCCCAAACTGTTCCGTCCATTGCTTCGGCTGCAAACGCTTGGAACTGAAATAACTGGAACTAAAATAACCGGAACCAAAATCCCACCAAAGAATTTGCTGCCGTGTCTTCTCGCTCGCCGGAGACGCACATGCTTTGGGCAGCATTCCTTTTTGAGCCGAACGGCTCGAGGTTCATCTTTTCCGCCAGACGCGGCTTAAGACTGGTCGCTTTGTCGTTATTGGTCGGCTGCGCTGGGCTGACTGCGGAGGGCCAAAGCGCACGCGCTGCTCAGGTCAGCGCGCAGAGCCCAACTAATCTGCCGAGCTTTGCAGATCTCGTCGCCAAGGTGAAACCCGCGGTCATCGCGGTGACCGTCAAGATTGAAAGCGATGCGCGATCGAACGACACTGGAGAGTCGGAGGCGCCCTCGCAATCAGAGCCTTTCGGCGGCAACTCTCCGCTGCATCATTATTTCTTCGAAGGGCCGGAGCAGCGACAGACGCAACCCCAACCCGGCCCGCAGATGATGGCGCTCGGGTCTGGCTTCTTCATTTCCTCGGACGGCTACGCCGTGACGAACGATCACGTTGTGCAAAATGGCGTTTCCTTCATGATAGCGACGGAAGACGGGACGACCTACCCCGCAAAGGTGGTCGGTGCGGATTTGCGAACGGATTTGGCCCTGCTGAAAGTGGATGGTCGTACCGATTTTCCTTACGTCAAGCTTGCCGATCACGAGCCACGCATCGGTGATTGGGTCATCGCCGTAGGTAATCCCTATGGCCTGGGCGGTACCGTGACCGCCGGCATCGTTTCAGCACGTGGCCGCCACATAGACACCGACACTTACGATGACTTCCTGCAGATCGATGCACCCATCAATAAGGGCAACTCTGGCGGACCGAGCTTTGGACTTGACGGGGATGTTGTGGGAGTGAACACCGCCATCTTCTCGCCATCGGGGGGCTCCGTCGGGATCGGATTTGCAATCCCGGCAACAACGGTTGCCCCGGTGGTCCGGGCGCTCAAAGAAAAAGGGGTGGTGACGCGAGGGGCGCTCGGCGTCCAGATTCAAACCATAACCCCCGACATGGCCGACGCGCTCGGGTTGAAGCGGGAGCAGGGCGCTTTGATCGCGCAGACGCAGGCCGACGGCGCGGCTGCCAAGTCCGGAATGGTACCGGGGGATGTGATCGTGACCGTTGACGACCGTCCCGTTAAGAGCGGCGCCGATCTCGCTGCCATGATAAGCGCGCTGCCACCCGGCGCTACAGTGAAAGTCGGCGTTCTTCACGATGGCAGCGATCGCACCATTTCGGTCACTCTTGGAGAACTCCCGAACACCCCGTTCAAGGCTCCTGCCGCGTCGGCGCCAAAGGAGCCGCCGGGGCTTGGTCTAGCTCTGGCCCCAGCTGCCAATGTGCAGGGCGCCGGAAATGAAGGAGTGGTGATCACCGAAGTCGATCCAAACGGAGCAGCCGCTCAGAAGGGGCTCGTTGCGGGGGATGTCATAACTGAAGCTGGCAACGCTCCGGTAAGCACGCCGGATGACATTCACAAGGCGGTGCGCACCGCACAAGAGGGTGGCAAGCGCGACGTCCTGTTGCGGGTGAAAAAACAGGATAACCGGACCCAATTCGTTGCACTGCCGATCGCTGCCGAGAAGTCCACTCTGTGGGGTAGGATTGAGAGCTGGATTCACTCTCTGTGATCGACTGAGTTCGAATCGAGTTGCGCGAGCCGAATTCGAACTGCGTTCGGGACACGGTCCGCAACAGGCTCAGCTCGCGACATTCAGGCAGCGCCTTCGGTTGGGCTTTTGTGCCGTTGCCTCAGGCTCCGCGCCTGAGCAGATGCAGATGTCCGTCTCGATCGCGCAGAAGCGCATCGCAATCCGCAGACGATCCGTGTCGCCGCGACGTCATTGGCTTCCAGCCGTCCCGCCGATCGGCTTCGCGATGTGCGATACGCGAGCAGCTCGAGATGTGGTGTTTCCTGGCGCGGCACCATCGTAACAACTTCGACGTCCGCTCGGCTTAGCCCATCCAGAGCGTCTTGTGTCGGACCGTGATTGTCTGTCCGATTTCGTGTCGACAAACCTAGTGCTGAGTAAAACTGCCGGCTTGCCTCGATGTTAGAAACGCTGATCGCTGAGTGATCAATGCCGAGTAGTCCACTACCCTGCCAGGTCACGCTGTGTGGTGGAAATTGCAAAAATTCGAGTGGGTGCCCCTCTGGGTCACGGAACTTGACGGCGGTTACGCCACCCTCGGACGCGGGGAGCGTTACGGGGCCGCTATCCGAGATCGGGATAGCGCCCAAGTCCCTCGCGCGGGACCAATGGAAGGCTGCATTGTCCGTTACAAGGGCCAGATGTTGGAAGTGGAGGTCGGCACTCGTGGCGCCCTCGGGATAGGGCCGGCCGGGGGAATTGAAGCAGTCGAGATCGACGCGCTGCTCACCGATGTGCAGCGGGGAGCGTGTACCGCCGTGATCAAGGCCTAAAAGCGCGATCTCATCGTCAGATATCCTTTCAGGCTCGCCGATGGCGAAGCCAAGGCCCGCGTAGAACTGGATAAGCGGCTCAGGCCGAGCAGTCGTAAGCCGGAATGCGGTGATCGCGGCGAGGTGCGCGGTCATGGGCGGACGCAGCCCCGCACATTGGTGTAGATCGCCAATAAGCAGTGGGAGGCGCACAGGAACAGGCGCGAGCGGTTGCGGCCTCCAAAAGCAAGGTTGGACACCACGAAGGGCGTCAAAATCTTGCCGAGCAAGTCCCCCTGCGGGCTAATGCACTGGACGCCGTCGGCCGCGCTGGACCATAGGTTACCCTGTTCATCAATTCGGAAACCATCCGCGAATCCGGGGCTGACCCTGTAAAAATCTTCGCCCCCCGACAGTTTTCCGCTCTCGGATACGTTGAAGCGACGGATGCACCGGCGGGCTCGCGGTTCGAACTGACGCCCGCTCTCGGCGACGTAGAGAATGCGCTCGTCGGGCGAGAAGGCGAGCCCGTTCGGGCCTTCGAAATCATCGGCGGCGACGGTCAAATCGCCAGTCGCCGGATCGAACCGGTAGAGCCTCGGTGGCAGCTCGGAAGTCTGCTTGCCTCCTTCATAATCAGTGTTGATGCCGTAGAGCGGGTCGCTGAACCAGATCGTGCCATCGGACTTGCAGACGATGTCGTTTGGGGAGTTGAGACGCCGACCGCAATAATGGCTGATCAAGATTGTCACGCTGCCGTCAAGTTCGGTTCGAGTGATGCAGCGATCGTGGTGCGAACAGCCGATCAATCGGCCTTGCATGTCGCGTGCATGTCCGTTGGCGAAACCCGATGGTTGGCGGAAAACGGTCACCCCCGCGTCCTCGCTCCAGCGCAGGATGCGATTATTGGGTATGTCGCTGACGTAAAGGCAATTGTGGTCGGCGAACCACACCGGCCCTTCGAGCCAGCGATAGCCTTCGCCCAACCTCTCCAGTGGCGCGTTGGGCAGTACCAAGGAACCGAAGCGATCATCGCAGAACTCGAACGGGCTCATGCCGCACTACCGGAGGTGACAAGGATCGCGTGAAGGATCGACGTGCAGCTGAACGGTCATCAGTACTGCCGGCTGCTCACCGATCGTGCCTGAGCGATGGCCCTTTTTGCCGGCCGTCTCGGTACAGCCTTGATCCTCCCCGAACGAGAACTCTCCAGGTCCCTGCTCGATGCGGGTACCATCCATGCTCTCGATCCACCAGCGCCCCGACAAGACGACAATCCATTGCGGTGCTGGATTCTCGTGCCAATCACCGACCCAGCCAATCGGTTGAACGGTAAAAACGACAGTCGATGGATGAGAGCCTTGATTATCGTTCCACTGTGGATCAGCTGAACCGACCCGCTCGAGACGGTAGTTGCTCAGATGGCATTGCCGCTGGCGGCTGATGCCGTCCGGCCCCACCCAGAGGTGCCAATAAGAAATCGAGGGCTTTTGTCCAGGATCACTCACGGATGTCTCTCGCGCTGCTGTAAGGGTGGCTCGAGGCGAATGGATGCGCGAGGAAGGGCCACAGACCGGATCCGTCGGTTCCGACGACGATGAGCAGAAAGCCTGCCCCCAAGGACAGGTTCTTGAGAAAATCCCAGAACAAAACGCGCGCCTTGCTGTCGCCTTTGGCCCAGAAGTCGCCAGGTACCCAGAAGCGTTTGAAGAGCGCCGCAGTAGCCACGCAATAAGCCGACATGATGAACCCGGACATCCGGTCCGCGATCCCGGTCACGACCCCCAGCGAGACGATTGTTTCAATTCCGAACCCGCACAGGAGCACCGCGACGGCGAGAGACCGAGGCTTGAAAACCTCCTGGGATTGCTTCACCGCGCCGTCGAAGCCGATTACCTTGTCGAGCGCACTGAAAGGTAAAAACAGCAACACGAGCCCATATCGGACACAGAGGGCAACTATTGCGGCCGTGCTCATTTCAACCGCTCCGCGATTCGATCCGCAACACGAAGTGCGTTTGCGATGATCGTGAGAGTTGGATTGACCGCGCCGATCGCCGGAAAAAAGCTCGCATCGGCGATGTAGAGATTGTCGAGCTCATGAGCTTTGCAGTCGAGATCGAGCACCGATGTCGTGGGATCGGTTCCGAAACGCGCCGTGCCCGCTTGGTGTGCCGTACCCCCGAGCGGAATATTTTTGCCCAGATAGAGCGAACGCTCGATCATCGCCTTGGGTTTATGGCCGGCGCGATCGAGAACTTCTCTGAGCTTGCGCTTGAGGTGAACGAGGGCCTGTGGATTGGTCTCGACCAGGTCGAGATGAACTTTCTCTTCTTTGTAATAGACGCGGTTATCTGGATGAGGAAGGTCCTCAGCCTGAAGCCAGAAATCCATGGAATGGCGAGCCAAGACATCGAAGGGCATGTCGGGCAACCATTCCAGCCATTTCGGCAGCGCCTCGCCGCGGATCTGATCTGGATGGCTGGTCGCGCACATCTGCACGAGGCCGAGCGGATGGTCCCAGTCCTCGGCGCCGAAATAGAAGTCGCTGAACGCCAAAGTTTTCTGAAATACGGTGTCGTTGATATCCGGAACGATTGCCATCAGAACACTCATGTTGTGACGCATGTAATTGCGTCCGAGCTGGCCGGATCCATTGGCAAGTCCAGCGGGATGCAAATCGCTCGCAGAACGCAGCAGGAGAAGTGCGGAGGACAATGCTCCGCAGGCGACCACCACAATGTCGGCGGAGTAGATTTCTTCGGACCCATTTCGATTGACGTGAATGGCATTGACCATGTGTCCGGAAGCGTCCGTGCCAAGTCGCGAAACATAAGCGCCTGTCAACAACGTGACGTTGGAAAAGCTGGCTAGCATCGGGTCGATGCAGACAACTTGGGCGTCGGCCTTTCCGTTGAGCAGGCAGGGGAAGCCGTCAAAGAAGCTGCAACGCATGCACACGCTCGTCGGCGTGGGTTTTCCGTCCTTTTCATCGAGCAAAATGCCCAAGGGAAGATGAAAGGGGTGAAGGCCGATCCCTCGCAAGTTTTGCGCGAGTTCAGCGATTTTGGGCTCGTGACTTACGGGCTGGTGCGGATACGGAGCGCTGGCCCAAGGCTCGAGCGGATCCTCGCCGCGTTGGCCATGGACATGAAACAACCGCTCGGCTTGCGTGTAATAGGGCTCGAACACCTCGTAGCTGACGGGCCACGCCGGAGAGATACCGCCGGCATGTACCACCTCGCCGAAGTCCCGCTCACGCAACCGGAAAAGGGCGGCGCCATAAACTTTGGAATTTCCACCGACATAATAGTGAAGGGCTGGGCTGAACCGATCCCCTTTGGAATTCGTCCAGGGTTCATCGGCCTGATACACCCCCTCCACAAAGACAGCCTGCGAGCTCCAGTTCTTCTCGCTTCGCGGCAGATAATCGCCTCGCTCCAGGATCAAAATACGTTTGCCGGTGGGCGCCAGTCGCGTTGCAAGCGAGGCGCCGCCCGGCCCGCTGCCGACCACGACAACGTCGTAATGATTGTCTGCCAAAGTGCCGGTTTTCCTGGTCTACATTTCGGCATGCTGAAGCTCGCCACTATCAGCAACGCAGGCTCCGGCGAAAGTTCCTTGACGTCACCGTGAGAAGCAAATCGACGGTAAGTCAGCTAGCTCACCTGCGTTACGTTTGAGACCGTCGCATCTCGCTTCGGGCCAAAGTCATGGGAGTGTGGACAAGCCGGTTTGGCAGGACCGAGTTCGCGATCTGGCAGCATTTTCACGCGACGGTTTCGTCACCTGAAATCTCTAGAGAGCCCGCCGCCCACTCGTCGGTCAGGGCTGAAGCGCCTATCAGGTGATCGGTAAGATTTTTCGACGGTCCGCCAATAAATGTTCTTTATCGAATATCTTTAACGGCGAAATTGGCGGAGACGGAGGGATTCGAACCCTCGAGACCCCTTTCGAGGTCTGCTCATTTAGCAAACGAGTGCCTTCAGCCTCTCGGCCACGTCTCCTTGCGCCTTGGCCTATAGGGACGCCCTTTCCCGGTCAACCGGGGAGCGCGCTACGATTGTGGCTTGCTCGCCACCTTCATTCCTGCGGCCGCAGGACCACGCGGCCTGGGATGCCGCTTGCGACTTTGCTGTAGGCGTTGCCTGCTTGGCCGAGCCCGTAAGTCGCGGCAATCGGTGCGGCGCGATACTCTTTGGCGTCGAAGCCCGGCTTCAATGCATCGAGCACTTCCGCGGACGCCGTAAGATCCCGCTTCAGCGTGTCGACGCCGAAGAGCCGACTTTCGTTGTGATAGAAATCCGCAAGATCGAAACTCACCTCCCGCTGACCCGTCGCGGCGATCTCGATCAATCGTCCGCGCAGAGCAAGGCTGTTCACGGCGCTCCGGAACATCACACCGCCCACGAGGTCGAACACGACATCCGCGCCCTTGCCGCCGGTGACGGAACGGATCTCACCCGGCAAATCCTTCGCTCCAACGATCAGCTTTTCTGCAATGGTGGATATCGGCGCGTCCGCGGGCGGCACGTGCCTGGCGGTCCCGATCACCCGAGCGCCGAGGCGGTGCGCGATCTGGGCCGCGGCGCTACCGACGCCGCCCCCGGCGCCGATCAACAGGAGGGTCTCGCCTGCCCGAAGGCCGGCGATTTCGATGCCGCACCACGCGGCCATGTAGTTGACGCCAATGGAGGCGGCTTCGTCGAAGCTCAAACTGTCCGGCTTGCGTCGCAAGCTTGCGACGGGGACAGCGATCAACTCGGCGTGCGTGCCGTCACGGGTGAACCCGACATCTCCACCGGTGCCCCATACCGCTGCCCCGATCCACTCGGCCGGGCCTTGCTCGACCACGCCCGCGTAATCGCGGCCGGGCGTGCGCGGCAAGGTCGTCTGCGGCATCGCGCCGGCGATATTCTTGCAATCGCTCGGGTTGATCGAGGCGGCCCTCACCCGAACCAAAGCGGTGCTCGCGTCGAGATAAGGCGTTGGAATCTCCTCAAGATGCAAAACCGAGCTGTCGCCGAAGGCCTTGAACCGGATCGCGCGCATCATCCGCTCCTTGTTCGTCTCGCCGGAGAGATGTGGGTTTTTGGCATGCGCCCAACCGGAAAGGGGTGCGCCCGTCTCGCACGAAGCATCCCGCGAGCGATCCGACGCTAGTTCAATGTATAAAGATAAGCGACGATATCTCGGGCGTCCTGCTCGGGGATGTTCATTTGCGGCATCGCGTTGCCCGGCACGATGCGCTGCGGCTCGCGTATCCAAAGCAACATGTTGTCCGGAGTGTTGCGCAACATCCCTGCGATGTAGATGCGGTTCCCGATGCGCGAGAGCGGCGGGCCGACATTTCCCTCAGCGTCATTGATGTTGGGGATGTCGTGACAGCCGCCGCAGCCATATTTCTGAATGAGCGTCGCTCCACGCTCAGGGTCACCGTTGAAATTGGCGATGGGCTCGGCGCGTGAGCGGTTGCAGCCCGTTAACGCAGGCGCGACGAGGAGGAGCAGCGTGACGTTCGCGATCGATCTCGCCCCCGGCAGCACGGCCCGGTTCTCGGCCTCGCGGAGCCAAGCGACGAAGAGCCAAGCAGCGACGAGGAGATAGGCGAGACCGCCCGGGATCCACATCACGAGCCCGGCGATCTCCTGGTCCTGCATCAATGTCAGGCCCCAACCGGCAACGCCTGCCGCGTGCTCGGGGTAGAGCGGGCGTGGTGCAAAGACCATCAATGCGCCCGGAAGGTCCGTGAGCGCCGCTGCCGTGAGCACGAACAGGAGTTTCGCGCCATAACCCGGCCCACCTCGCATGCTGGAGCGAAAGATCACCATCCAGAAGGCAAGGGAGGTGAGGAGGAACGTGATATGCTCGAGAAGGCCGAGGCTTTCGTACCGCATTGCGAGGGCATAAGGGCCCGGCGTATGCCAGAAAACGAACCCGGCGCAAAAGGCGATCCACACGAGGATCGGGTCGCGAAGCGGGCGCATGAACCGATCCAGGCGGAGTCTTCGCGCCGATCTGCCGATGTTTGCGCGAGTCTCTTTTGGAAGAGCGCGCAGGAACATGACCTTGGGCCGGCTCCACGCGATGAGCGGCGCGGCAGCGATGATCAGCATCATATGTTGGATCATGTGCATCGAGAAGAGTTGCTCACCGTAGGCCACGAGAGGCGGCCCCATGGCGGCGAGCACGATCGCCGAACCGCCAAGGAACGCCGCGATGCGCCGCAGGTCGCGAGCCGTGACACCGCGCCTGTGCGCGAGCCGAAACACGCCGAACGTGTAGCAGCAGGTCACCGCGCCTAAAACCATGACCGAGAACGCAACTCCATCCGAGGTCGACCCCGTCAAGCCGCAGAAGGCAAGCGCTGCCGAGATGGCATCCGCGCCCGGCGTCGAGAGAGCGACGACATCGAGGTTTGCGATCCTCAACATATCGGCAGCACCCATAACCCGACGAAATCGAAGAGTGTCGCGGCCGAGAATCCGATGCCGATCAGCACGCCCCACATCGCGAGGAAACGCGTGCGTCCTTCACCGATCTCCGCAAGCGGCACTCCGGTCTCGGCAAGCTCTTGTGAGGTGTGGCCGTAATTGCGCCAAGCCAAAAGCGCGCCGGCAATCCCGGTGATGATGCCGACAAGGTCGAGGATGAGAAGAAGGGACCAGAGCCAGGCAGCGCCGGACGTCGGCACATTCAGAGGAGTACCGTCCGGATAGCAAGCTTGGCTTGAAACGGCGAAGTTGACGAGGAGATGCGCCGACCAGGCTAAAGGCGGCGCGAACACCGGAAACAAGAGCGCGATGATCCCGACGCGCTCGCGATACGGCGCGGGGTGAAGCTCCTCTCTCACCAGCGCGTCAGGGGCCATGGCGCAAACCGAGATAGGGTGTGATGTAGAAGCTGAAGAACACGGCAAGCCAGACAGCGTCCACGAAATGCCAATAGATGACGCCGATCGAAATCGGTGCGCTGTAGTATCGATCGAAATAGCCGAGCGCCGACCATATCGTAAGCGACAGCAGGATCAGCAGGCCCAGAATCACGTGAGCCATGTGGAAACCCGTCACCGTGAAAAACAGCGAACCGTAAGCATTCGAGCTCAGGCCGAAAGGCTGGCTGTGCCATTCGAGGAGCTGAATGCCGACGAACACGACGCCGAGGGCAAACCCGACGCCAAGTCCGATCACTTGCCGCGCTCGGGAATCGCGGCGGGCCCCACGCTCGCCCTGCCAGACCGCGACACTGCTCGCGAGCAGGATCACAGTGTTCGGCGCCGCGAGCCATAAGGGCGGCAACTGCGGCGGAAAGGCCATCTGACGCGGCTGAATGGCGAAATAGAAATAGCTGAAGAGGAGATAGCCGAAGAGTGCCGCTTCGGTCAGGACGGCGCAAACCATGCCCCACCATCCGATCGCATGCGCGCCGACGCTCCCGACCGGAAGGCTTCTTCGCGAGACGGCGACCACCGTGCTCATGGGCGTCTCTCCCGGAGCTCGGAGCGCGGCCAAAGCCAAATGAGTTGCAGCAAGAGGCCCGCTCCGATGCAGGTGACGACGAGCCACCAGAATTTCACGATGAGTCCGGCGAAGAGGAGCGTCAGCACAAGCGCGAAAAAGAGCGGCACGAGCGAGTCCTCCGGCATGCGCAAGATCACGTTCGGCTGGGCATCGAGGGAACTCGTGCCGAGCACCTCCTTGCCATGGTCGAGCGGCATTCCTTCGTTGAGCTCGGAACGGTAGGGTCCCTCATCGAGGCGATCTTCCCAAAGTGGCGTGCGGCTCGCGAGCGTCGGGATCACCACGAAATTATAAGGCGGGGGTGGGGATGGCGTGCTCCATTCGAGCGTGGCCGCATCCCAGGGATTGGGACCCGCCACCACGCCGCGCCTCAGGCTGTAGAAAACGTTCACGATGAAGAGCAGCATCCCTGCGGCCATCACATAGGAGCCGATGGTGATGATGAGATTGAGCGTGTCCCAGCCCATGCCGTCCGGATAGGTGTAGACCCGCCGCGGCATGCCGAGCAGCCCGGTGATGTGCATCGGAAAGAACCCGACATTGAAGCCGATGAACATGAGCCAGAAGTTCCAGCGGCCCAGGTGCTCGTCGAGCATTCGTCCGAACATCTTGGGAAACCAGAAATAGCTCGCGCCCATCACGGCGAAGAGATTCCACCCGATGAGAACGTAGTGGATATGAGCGACCACGAAATAGGTGTCCGTGAGCTGCCAATCGGCCGGCACCGAGCCGGTCATGAAACCTGACACGCCGCCGATGACGAAGACGACGATGAAGCCGACGAAGAACAGGAAGGCCGTGTTGAAGACCGGGCGGCCGGTCCAGATCGTGGCAAGCCAAGCGAAGTTGGAGACCGCGCTCGGGATGACGATGAACAGTGAGACGGCGCTGAAGAAGGCGAGGGCGATGTTCGGCAGACCTGTCGCGAACATGTGGTGCAGCCAAACGCCGAAGCCGAGCACCATGGTGAGCACGGTCGCAAGCGCGACCGCGGTGTATCCAACGAGCGGACGTCGGCAAAGAACGGGAAGCGCTTCGGAAACCATGCTGAGCGCCGGCAGGACGATGACATAGACCCAAGGGTGGCCCCACATCCAAAATAGGTGCTGCCACAGGAGCGGCTGTCCGCTCGGAGGGTCGTAGAAATGGGTTCCGAATTGTCTGTCGAGCCAGAGGAAGAAAAAGGCGAGGGTCACGCTCGGCATGGCGAAGAGATTGCCGACCGAGATCGTGAGCGTGCCCCAGCTCAGGATCGGCATGCGATTGATCGACATGCCGGGTGCGCGTTGATGCAAAATGGTGACGACGAAATTGAGCGAGCCGAGCGTTGTCGAAATGCCGAGCAGGATGTTCGCAAGCGCGTAGAAGTCGATATTGAGCCCGGGGTTATACGGCCGGGAAGCGTAGGGCACATAGTTGAACCAGCCAGCATTGGGGGCTGAGCCGAGCGCCAGGCCGACATAGAGATAGAGGCCGGAAAACAAGTACACCCAGTAGGTGAAAGCGTTGAGGCGCGGCATCGCCATGTCGCGGGTGCCGAGAACCAGCGGCTGAAGATAGACGCTGAAACCGGTGAGAACCGGAAAGGCGTACCACAGGATCATGGTCGCCCCGTGCATGGAGAAGAGCTGGTCGTATTGCGCGGGCGACAGCAGATGCTGGTTGGGCCAAGCGAGCTGAATGCGAAATACGAGTGCCTCCAGGCCGCCGACCAAAAGGAAAACGAATGCCGTGACGATGTAGCGAAGGCCGATCTCCTTGTGGTCGACCGATCCGAGCCAGCCGACGATTCCAGGCTTTGTAGCCCACAGGTGCTCGAGCTTGGACGCGAGCGGCGAGCCATAATCGCGTGGCGCCACTTCGGGTACGCGATCGAGCTCCGTTGTCGTCATCTGCGCGTCCTAGTTGAGCGTGTCGAGGTAATTTGAGACGGCGGTGAGCTCGGGGCCGGAAAGCTCGAGCCGCGGCATGTAGTTTCCCGGTTTAAGATGCTGCGGGTCGGCGATCCAGGCAGAGCGATGGCCTCTCGTGTTCGGCAGAAGGGCGGCACCGATCGTGCGCCGGCCCAGGAGATGGGTGAGGTCGGGCCCGAGATGCCCGCCGGCGCCGATTCCGCGCACCGTGTGGCAAATGCCGCACTTCGCGATGAACGTGTTTTGCGCTTGGGCCGCCTCGGGCGCGGCGCCGGGTTGCGTGTTGAGCTGAGAGTCCCACCACTTCTGGAAATCCTCGGGTGAGGAGGCGATCACCTCGAAACCCATATGTGCGTGCTGCTCGCCGCAATATTCTCCGCATTGTCCGCGATAGACGCCCGGCTTGTCGGCTTCGATCCAGGTGCGGTTCGCCTGGCCGGGAATGACGTCCGTCTTGCCGATCAGGGCCGGAACCCAAAAGGAGTGGATGACGTCGACGCCGCGCAACTCCACCTCCACCGCCTGCTTGAGCGGAATGTGAATCTCGTTCGACGTCGTGAACTCGCGCGAGACATCGGGACTGAGATAGCGCACCTCCCACCACCATTGGTGCCCTGTGATTTCGATCTTCAGCGCACTGTCCGTCCGAGGCGGGTTGGCGACATGGGCCAAGGTGACGACCGTCCAGATCGCCATGACGAAGAGCACGAGCGTGCTTATCCCGACCCCCACATAGATCCATGAAGCGCCGCCCGCCGGGCGCGCGACCGGGAGCTGCGTGCCCGGTGCGAAAGCCGCGAAACTGTCGCCGCGCCTCAGCGCCGCCAAGAGAAGCCCGACCACGACGATCACCACCACGGCCGAGATGAGCATCAGCGCCCAGGTGAGCGTTGCGATCGATCGCGCACGCATCCCGTATCCCACGAGATAGCTCAGCGGGGCCTCAGCATGCAGGGCCCCTGCAGGAATGATCGAGAACAACAACGCGAGGCAGGCAACAACTCGCGTCGGCATGCCCTTGCCGAGATGAAAGCGCGTCATATTTGCCCGCTCGCACATCGCCGTGTCAGGGCTTTTGGCCCAAGGTGAATTTTTCCGTGTGAGCCCAGGGCTCGTCGGTCGTGATCTCTTCGGTGGGCACTTGCTCGAGGTTTGGGGAAAGGGGAGAGCGCGCCAAGGTCATGCCCCATTCAGAACCCGGCGCGTTGCTGATTTTTCCGACATAGGAGACGAGATCCCAGATCACCGAAGGTGGAAGCACGCCACCCCAGCTCGGCATCCCATTGGGTCGCCCTTGGTAGATGGTGAGGAAAAGGTTCGCGGGCTCCGAGCCATAGATGAAGAGACCTCGGCTGAGTGAAGGTCCCATTCCGCCCCCGCCGTTATCCGCGTGGCAACCGATGCAATTCAGGCTCCCGAAATACTTCATGCCTCGTTCGGCGGATTGCGGATCGCCAGCATTCGGATTTTGCAGATTCGGGGCTGTCGGTACGCCGCCGGGAAACAGATGAGACACGGGAACATTCAACATCCCGCGCGGGGCATGGCCGGCGTCCTGTGCCTGAGGCAGCGGAGGTGGTGTGCCGGCTGGCTCGGCCTGTTGCCCACGAGCGTGATCGATGAGGGCAACGTCGAAAGGAAGGGCAAAGATTGCTGTCGCCGCGAGAAGGAAAAGTCCGGGCGCGGGCCGAGCGCTGGAGAAAATCATGGGCCGTCGCTTACGAGCCATCGCGCCTTCTCCTACTTCTCCGGCACCTGTTCGTTCGGAAGGGGCAAGAGCGGCACACCGTACGCGCTGAGCAGAGCCTCGATGCGCGAGCGGTTGTCGATGATCACCGTATTGAGCTTATCCCGCAGCGCATCGTTGCCGTGGCGCACGCCCATCGCTACGTCGAACTGTGCTCGCAACGGCGCGAAGCGTTCCATGCCTTCGATGGGCGTCAGGTGCAGAGCGATCGGGCTGTGCTCGGCCGCGAAGCCCGCGAGCGGTCCCCAGGCCGCCGCGATATCGATCCTGCCCGTTTCCACGGCCTCGATCAGGCGTGCAGGAGGATCTGCGTCACGGTAGTCGCCATAGATCATGAAACCCATGACATTGCTGATGACACCCTCTTCGCCAAGCGCATGAGCGGGAGGCGTGTTGCTGCCGTCGCTGCCGATGAGGTGGACACCGATCTTGAGCTGCCGCAGCCGCGGATCGTCGATCGAGGAGATGTCGAGCTTGCGATCGGCGCGCGACACGAAGACGTAGCTCGAACGGTAATAGGGCAGGGTCGTCTCGACAGGGCCGTAGACCGCAGGCACACCCATGATCACATCACAAACGCCGGCCTTCAATGTGTGGCTCACGAAACCGCGTCGCTGGGGCCACCATTCGTAACTCAGCTTGGCTTCGAGTGCTTGCGCGACGAGCTGCGCAAGCTTGTTCTCGAACCCTTCGCCGGCGGCATTCGAGAAGGGAAGGTTGTTCGGATCGGCGCAGACGCGAAGCGTTCCGGCGTCGATTTCGGCATGGAGGCCGCCGCAAGAGCCGAGCAAGAAGGCGACCGCGCCAAGGCCTTCACTGAGGCTGCGCATTGCCGTTCCCGGAAGACGGAGATTGCGGTGAAGGAGATTGCGAAGATTGTCCGGTACTCGTCCCCTCGTCGCCTTGCGCTCCGACCTTGGACGCATCGGCAAGCTTGAAGACGAGAAGCTCGCTTCCGCCGGCGGTGAAGAAGGGAAGGTCCTGGGTCGCTCCGGCGAACCCGAGCGCGGCGTTGCGCACGCGCGGATCAATGTTCGCATTGGCGATCGCCCCCGGCCATCCCCCGACACCTGCAAGGATGGCGACGTATTGCCGGCCGTCCGAACCTTTGTAGGTGATGGGCTGCCCGATAAACCCGGAGCCGGCGCGGAACTGCCAAAGCAACTTTCCGTTGCGCGCATCCACGGCTTTGAAGAGGCGATCCATGGTTCCGTAGAAGGCGACGTCGCCAGCGGTGACCAGCGCGCCGCTCCATACGGGAAGGTTCTCATGGATGTCCCAGACGCGTTTGCGCGCCAGGGGATCCCAGGCCATGAACTCGCCACGGTATCCGCCATGCCCGGCGTACATGTCGACGGAAGCGCCGACGAAAGGCGTGCCGGCGATGTAACCCACCTCCGAGGTTTTCATGCTCATGCACAAGTGCTGGTGCGGCACATAGAGGAGATGGGTGCGAGGCGACCACGCCGTCGGCTGCCAGTCCTTGGCGCCTGGCGCAGCCGGGCAGATGTCCTCGATGGTCTTGCCGAGGAGAGGGGTCTTCTCGCCGTTTGGGATCAGCCGCCCGGTCTCGAGATCGACCCCCTTCGACGCTGTGATCGGCGGGTCATAGGGGTCGGCGGAAAGGACTTCGCCGGTTTGCCGGTCGATAACATACATGTAGCCGTTTCGGCCGGGATGGATGAGAACCTTGCGCGACTTACCCGCGATCGAGAGATCGACGAGCACGTTCTCATTGATCTCATCATGATCGAATTCATCGTGTGGGTTCAGCTGGTAAGCCCATTTCGCGTGCCCCGTGTCGGCATCGCGCGCGAAAATGGTCGCCGACCAAAGATTGTCGCCGTCACGCTGGTTGGAATTCCAAGGGCTTGGATTGGCGGTTCCGTAATACAGGAGGTTGAGCTCGGAATCGTAGGAGACCCAGCCCCACGCCGTGGCGCCTCCCGTCCGCCAGCGATCAACCGGCCAAGTCTTGACGCCGAGATCCTTGCCCTTGAGGTCCTTGTAGTAGGGCTCGAAATCATCGCCGATGAGGACGTCCGCGTCTGGCCCCGTTCCATAAGCGCGCCAGACGATCCGCCCGGTTTCCTCGTCGAGAGCGGTGAGCCAGCCGCGCACGCCGAGCTCACCGCCGCTATTGCCGACGATGACCTTTCCGTGTGCCACAATGGGCGCCATGGTGATGGTCTCGCCCTGGTTGATCTCGCCGAGCTTTGCGTGCCAAAGCTCTTTGCCGGTCTTTGCGTCGATGGCGACGGTGTGCACGTCGAGCGTGTTGAGGAAAACCTTGCCGTTGTCGTAGGCGAGCCCGCGATTGACAACGTCGCAACAGGCGACGCCGGCGGCGGCAGGCTCAGGTTTCGGCGCGTAGCTCCATTTGAGCTCGCCGGTCGTCGCGTCGAGAGCGAACACCCGATTTGGATAAGGCCCTGCGTAGGGGCCGACAATGTACATCGTGTCATCGACGACGATCGGAGCGGCCTCTTGCCCGCGATCGGCGCCGATCGAAAAAGTCCATGCTGGTTCGAGGCGGTTCGCGTTCGAGGCGTTGATCTCATCGAGGGAGCTGAAGCGCGTATTGGCGTAGTCGCGCGCCGGCATGACCCATTGGCTCGGATCCTGCATGCGCTTGGCGAGATCGCTCGAGGAAGCGTCCGTTTGGCCTTGGGCAGCGATCGGGGCGACGAGGCCGACCAGACAAATGACTTGCGCGAGATGGATCGAGAATGGGCGCCCCGCCCGCCTTGACGCGCAACTGGACAAACGCTCCCTCCCGAAGTTTTGAAAAAAGAACGGAGTGTCCCTTATCCGGCAATCTTCAGCGCGGACGTGAGTTCCCGGCTTCGAGGTCCGCCAATGCGCGGCATGCTGACGCAGGCAGCTGCCCTTCAGCGCACCTCGTCGCTGCTGACGCCCGCGCCGAGGTCGACGGCGATCTGCGGTTCCCGGCCCACGCATTTGGGATGGCCGAAGCCCGAAGCGCTCTTTCCATCAGGCCCGATGTCGTAAATAATCGCGTCCTTCATGTTCGGGCTGACACCCGCCGGCACATGGTCGAGCCCCAGCGAGTGGCGGACGCGCCAAGCGATGTTGTGATCGGCACAGGCCGTATCGCCGCTCGCGCCGAGCGCTCCGACAATCTTGTTGCTGGAATCGTAGAGCGCGAGGCCACCGCCGAACACGATCACGCCACCGGGTGATTTTCCGAGCATCGGATCTTGCGCGGTACCGAAGTCCTTCGGATCGCCCCCGTAAATGGTCTCGGGAACAGGCGGGTTGCCGACGCTGGCACCGTAGAGAAATCCGCCCGGCTGAGAAGCGGCATAGAGGTTGGCAGTGGCAACGGCCTTGCTCGCGAGGCTGAAAGCGTTCGCAGTGTTGGCTTTCTCGGCCGCAATGGCGCGACTTGCGAGCCATTGGTCGTCCACCGCCTCGCCACTATGAGCGATGGCGCAGACCTTGCCGTCGCGGTTCACGACCGCCGCCCATTCTTGATTGTCGAAGCCGCCATTGCTCGGTCCCCCCGTGGGTTTCACACTTTTTCGCAACGCGTCCGCGAGAGCGTTGTGGTCGATCGGGCATGCCACATGCTGCTTTTGATCATTCGACTGGGAAGCGGTTTCAGGCGTTTGCGCCAGCACGGGCGCCGAGGCGACAAGAAGTAAAAGGATCGGCAAGCCTTCGGTCAGTGGCTTTGGCATGGTGACAACCTCTTCGGCGCTGGGCCCGCCAAGACAACGAAGGTGGTGCCACAAGGTTCGCCGTCGAGGTTGTATGGGAGCAGAACTCGACGAGCCTCCAGGGTTCTTCTATTCGGCGTGTGCTCTCGGCCGCGCGTTTTGCCGTGCCGTGACTGACTTGGCGCTATCGAAGGCGATCATGAATTAGCCTTCGAGCTTCTTATTGCACCTGTAAAGAGCCGGACGGCTTGATCTCGCCCCTTATCTGTTGGGAGTTGCCCTTCGATAGAGATCGAATAAGATCACAAGTCGGGTGGAAACATTGGCCAAGAGCTCGCTCGGTGTTCAAAACCGATCTCGTCAATAGCGGGCCTCAAGCCTCGGAGGCCGCATGCCGGTATATTGCCTTTTCGACAGAAGCGGTGCCGAGCAAACGATTTTCAACGTTGCGGCCGCCGACCCGGACGACGCCAGAAGGCTCGTCGCGCTTAATTGCCAGGTTGCCGCGCAGGACAAGGAAATCTACGGCTGCGAGCTCGATGCGAGCGTCTCCGTACCCTGGGGAGAGATTCACGCCGTGGACGGACGCGTGATCAAGGTGGTCCGAGTCTAAGCAAGACAGTTTCAATGACTTTTTGCCGAGCCGCGGAAGGAGCGACGGAGCCAGCCGGGTTCAGCAAACGTGGGTTTCGCGCCATCCCCATGCGGACGGTTCACCGGACCAGCATTTTCCGTCGACCAACGAGCCACCCCACCCGCCATAGGTGCCCCGCTGTGCCCAGCCCCATGCGGGACGAGCATGCCACGCATAGTGGTGGTGGCCATAGCCGCCGTGCCAGCCCGCGTGTCGATGAAATCGCCTCACTCCGTATCCGTAGGCGTAGCGCCGGTGCGCATACAGGTAGAAAGGGCCAGCCGGATGATAGTACCAGAAATCGTTGGCGGGCGCTTGGGAATACCGGCGGTAGGCTTCGTAAACACTCGACTCGCTCCTTGTGTTCGCCTGGGAGGCCGAGGGGATCGTTCCTGCCGTCGCGACAAGGATGGCGGCGGCGCAAAGGCCCAACAGCTTGGCGTCCATCGGTTCGTGTCCTCTCTTGCGTTGGCTTGCTCTTGGGGACGGCATCGCGAGGATCATAACATGCGTGACATTCCCTTACGCAAGTTCGTGCCCGACGGTTGCGCAAATTTTGCCAAATGCGCCTAATGGCGTGGCGCAAAACGGGCTACCCCCTCGCCGTGCGGCCTCCGGTGTTCGGGAAAGCCGACCCGCGATCGACAACCAGGGCATTCCTGCAAAAAGGCCTTGAAGGCATCATGGGCTGGCGGCGCTCGTGGTCTGGCCCCAACAATGCGTCCATGGCGGAAAAGACTTGACCGGAACGTTGGAGCGATTTCAGGGGCGAACAAGGTCCACGGGTCGGAATCGATCCCCGCTGAGGAGCGGCCAAAGGAGCTTTGATGGAATATTCGGTCAATCCGCTCGTCTTTGCGACCGAGGCGCCGCCGATCCCGATCGCGCAAGGCTGGAAGTCGCGATATCAGGGTCAGTGCGGGCCGCTGATCGATTTGTCGCAAGCCGTTCCCGGCCATCCGCCGCCGGAAAGCTTGCTTTGCCGATTGGGCGAAGCGGCAAGCCGGCCGGAAGCGAGCCGCTACGGACCCATCGTCGGCGATCTCGCACTGCGAGAGGCTTTGGCCGTCGATATCTCGTCGCGATATGACGGTCGGGTCACGGTCGAGCAAGTGGCGGTCACGGCGGGTTGCAACCAAGCGTTCTTCGTCGCCGCCCAGACCTTGGCGAAGGCGGGAGACGCCGTGATCCTGCCCTCGCCATGGTATTTCAATCACAAGATGGCACTCGATATGCTGGGCATAGAGGCCAGGGCGCTCGCCTGCGACCCCGAGAACGGATTTCTGCCCGACCCCGAGCGCTGCGAGGGCCTGATCGACGCGCGCGTCAAAGCGATCGTGCTGGTAAGCCCCAACAATCCATCCGGAGCGGTCTACTCTGAAACCTTGATCGGCCGCTTCCTTGCGCTCGCACGCCGGCATGGCGTGGCGCTCGTGCTCGACGAAACCTATCGCGACTTTCTTCCGCTCTCCGCCAATCGGGCACACGGTCTCTTCGCCGAGCGCGATTGGGACTCGACGCTCATTCATCTCTACAGCTTCTCGAAAGCCTATGCGATCCCGGGCCAACGTCTCGGCTCTATTGTCGCAGCGCCCAGCTTCCTTTCGGAGGCAGCCAAGATCCTCGACAGCCTGCAGATCTGTCCCCCGCGTTCGGTGCAGATGGCGATCGTCGCGGCAATCGAGGAGACGCGCGATTGGCGCGAAGGCGTACGCCGCGAGCTTTCATTTCGCGCCGATGCGTGTCGCGCCGCATTCGCGAAGTCCAAGTCATGGCGTCTCTCTTCGATCGGCGCCTATTTCGCCTTTGTGGCTCATCCTTATCCGAACGAGAAGGCAGCCGCTGTCGCCGAGCGGCTCGTGGTCGAAGCCGGCATCCTCGGGCTTCCCGGTCCCTATTTCGGGCCCGGGCTCGAGGGCTATTTGCGGCTCGCGTTCGCAAATGTCGAACAGGAGACGTTGGTCTGCGTCGGCGAACGACTTGCTAAGCTCGGTGACGTCCACTCTTCAACGAGCAGGGGACCGACATAAGATCAAGGCGCAGTGCTGCGGCCCGCGATCATGTGATAAATCACCAGGACCACGACCGCACCCACGATCGCCACGAACATGCTGTAGAGGTTGAAGCCGGTCACCCCTGTGGCGCCGAGCTGGGTAAAAAGGAAGCCGCCCACGAGCGCTCCGATAATTCCGAGCACGATGTCGAGAATGACCCCTTCGCCGCGCTTATTCACGACCTTGCTTGCGATGAAACCAGCGATGAGACCGAGCACGAGCCATCCGATGATCGACATTGAAGTTCCTCACCTCGTTTGCATTGTTTGAGCCAATTCCGCATTGGTCGGCACTCGACCCGAAGGGGTGAGCCGATCCACCAGATTAGGAAGAACGCGCGAGAGCTCCGCGAGCAGTTGATCGCGCGGAATACCCGATTTTTGTGAGAGCTGCTCGATGATGTCGGGGCCGAGGGCTTGATGAACATCTTGCGGAGAGACGGGCTGGTTGTCTCCTGGCCCGAGCCAGGACCCGACGATCCCGCCGAGCCCCTTCGCCCGGAATTGGTCGAGGAGCCCGCCTAGACCGCCGATGAGGCCGCCATCGAAAGAAGATTGGGTCTGCGCCTCGCCGGGCTGCGCGGGACGCTGACCCGCTGGCGCTCCGCCCAGCGCGCTTCCAAGCCCACCCTTGCCCATCGCCCGAGAGGCCAGGAGAGCGACGAGCGCAATCATCAGAGGTTTCGAGACATTCCCGCCAGGAACGCCAGCTCCCAGTTCGTCGAACAGACCCACGGCACCCTCCTCCTCTGTAATGCGATAAGAACGGCGAAGAGGGGCCGTCGTTCCAATACGGGCAGTCGCGACACGGGGGCCGGGCCGCGACTTTATTTGAGAGAAGCTTTTCTCTTAGGAACCGTCCATTTTAGGAGATAAGGTCGGGCAAAAGGGGAACCGCGTCTCATCGGGGGAGCTGGTTTTGCCGTCCTCGCCGGAACGGATAACGATCACGGTCGGCGGCTCGGTTCGCGTCTCGGCGCTCTTCCAAATGCCGACCCGCGCTCGCGCTTGCTATGTGCTTGCCCATGGAGCAGGAGCGGGGATGATGCATCCCTTTCTCGCGGCCGTCGCCGACGAGCTTGCCGGGCGCGGCATCGCGAGCTTACGCTATCAATTCCCCTACATGGAACATGGCAGCAAACGCCCTGACGTGCCGAAAACCGCACATGCGACGGTTCGCGCGGCGGTTGCCGAAGCTCTGAGCCGTGAAGCAAGACTTCCCCTCTTCGCAGGAGGCAAATCATTCGGCGGACGCATGACATCGCAAGCTCAGGCGGTCGCTCCGCTGCCGCAGGTGCGCGGCTTGGCTTTCCTCGGCTTTCCATTGCATCCAGCCGGGCGGCCATCCCGCGAGCGGGGCCGCCATCTCTTCGACATCAGGATTCCGATGTTGTTCCTGCAAGGCACGCGCGACGCTCTCGCATCTCTTCCCGAGCTCGAGCCACTTTGCGTGGCGCTCGGCCCGCGCGCCACCTTGAAGCTGTTCGAAGAAGCCGATCATTCCTTTCATGTACCTGCGCGAACCGGCCTCACGGATCCGCAAGTTCGAGGCCTCGTGCTCGATGCGCTCGCCGGCTGGATCGAGAGCGTGATCGCGAATTGACCGCCACGCCGTTTGGGAGGGAGCTTTGCTCCTTCCGGGCGACGATCGCCGCTCACTGAAAGCGTCGAACTCCGTCCCGCGGAACGCGATCGCGGCGGAGCCGGCATTGCCGATCCCTGGAGCGCTCGTCCGCGCAGCCCGGCCGGTTCGGCAAGAACTAAAAACTTCGGGATGAGTTAATCCCGTGTGACGTTTCACAGTGTTGTTCTCTATTTGTGCTGTTTTGACCCGAACTTAAGTGCGAGTTCGACGTCTAGGTGACGATTGACTCGGCACCACAGAAGTTGAATCGTCAAATTATAATGAGTTGTGCGTGGAGTAGGAGCGATGGCGCCGAGGAGTAACTGGAAGGGATTTCTGAAGTTGTCCCTTGTGTCATGCTCAATCGCGCTCTATCCCGCGTCGAGCTCCTCCTCCCGAGTGAGGTTCAACACCCTCAATCGCCACACCGGAAATCGGCTGAAGCGGCAGTTCATCGATGCCGGCACGGGCGACGTGGTCGAAGCCGAGGACCAGATCAAGGGTTTCCAGGTCGATCGCGATAATTATCTTGCGATTGAGGAGAGTGATCTCGACGAGATCAGACTCGAGACGACGCATACGCTCGAGATCGAGAAGTTCGTCCCACGGGCGGAAATCGACCCGCGCTACATGGATGTGCCCTATTACATCGCTCCGACAGAAAAAGTAGGCGAAGAGGCATTCGCTGTGATCCGCGATTCCATGCGCGAGGAAGGGGTTGTCGGGCTCGGTCGCGTCGTGATGGCCCGGCGCGAGCGCATCATCATGCTGGAGCCGTGGGATAAGGGACTGCTCGGCACGATGCTGCGCTACGGCTACGAGGTGCGGGGCGAGCAGCCCTATTTCGAAGACGTGCCGGAACTCAAGCTCGACAAAGACTTGAAGGAAATGGCGAAGTTGATCATCAAGCGGAAATTCGGTCATTTCGATGCCGCCGAATTCAACGATCGGTATGAGGACGCCGTCGTCCAGATGGTGCGCGACAAGCAGGCCGGAGCAAAGCCGCGGCCCGCCAAGAGCGCACCGCCTGCTGGCAACGTCATCAATCTCATGGACGCCTTGAAACGAAGCCTTGCGGCAGGCGAGCGGACGCCCGCTGCCGAGGCGCCGCCCGCGCAAAAGAAGCGCGCCGGCAGCAAAGCAAACCAGCGCGATCAACCGCAGTTCAAGCTGCCGATCGCCGGCGGCAAGTCGAAGACCGCCCCAGCCAGGGAAGTTGCGAAGGGAACTCCGGCGAAGGAGCCGGCGTCCAGACCTTCCCGAAGGAAGGCATCATGAGCCGCAGCGCGACCGATCACGGCTTTGTCTTGTGGATGGAGCGCGAGGGCGAGATCTACTCGCCGTCGATGCCCCTTTGTCGAAATGCCCAAGACGCCATCGAGCGCGACATTTGGCAATGTGTTCATGCGGGCGTGTGCCACAGCATTTACCGCTACGGGACCGAGCGGAATGGCGGGAGCTATTGCCGTGAGATAACCGAGGAGGTTGCGGCGCGTCTCGGGCGCCTGAGTTTTTCGGCGCGCCGAGAACCGGCTTCGCCTGTCCGCAGATTTCTCGAAGCATTCGGCGTCGAGTTCTATGCACAAGTCGATGACCGGCTCGAGCTGGATCGTCGAGCCTATCCGCACTTCGAAATGGAAGCCCCTCTGGCCGATTTGCCGGCGAGGAAAAACTCGAGGCGGAAGGGCCGATCAAAACCGCTCACTGCCGAGGAGCTTCGCGCGCAGCCGCAGTTCAAGCTGCCCATTCCTGGAGGAAGATCTCCGGAAGCTTCGACCTCTACGAGTGCGATCGAAAGCGACGAGGAGAGCGGGGTTGAGCAGGTGTCACTTCGCGACGAGAGGCCCTTGGGCGATCAAAGCGCCGCGTGGCAACGCTTCGATGAGAAGCTTCGTGCAATGGGGATAAAGCGCCCATCCGAGCCGCCGTCCGGAGCTCACCCGGAGGCGTTAGAAAAGGAAAGGACGCGAAAAGCCGCAGGGTCCCGTTCGTGATGTGCACTCACCCTGGGCTCTCCAATAACAGGGCTCTCCAAGTAACAGGACCCGCCAAGTAACAAGGCCCTCCAAGTAACAGGGCCCTCCAAGTAACAGGGCCCTCCAAGTAAGCCGCTGGCGGTCACAGGCGAACCGTCATATTGCCGAAGGCAATTTGGCATTTCCGTCCATTCGTCTTGATCTTCATCGCTTCAGCTTGACGATAACTCCTTCATCGGCGCGCAAAAATATCGGCCCACTCAAGGTTTGTTCTTCCCTGTCGAGATGGGTCGAGAGAAGCAGGGTTCCCGCCCCCTCCCACTCCCATCGGCGCGGCTCGTGGACGAGGTTGAGGCCTATGGCGATCTCGATGTCGTCGAGCCTGCGACGATAGATCAGGACCTCGTTGCGACTGCGCGAAGGCAGGAGCTCACCCAGCGTAAGCGCGGGCTCACGATGCCGCAATTCGATGAGGCGACGATAGAGCCACAGGAGCGAATGCGGCTCCTTCTGTTGCCGATCGATATTGCGTTCCGACGTGTTTCCCATGGGAAGCCAGGGTTCGCCTGTCGTGAAACCGCCCTTCTCACTGCCATCCCAGCGCATCGGCGAGCGCTCCGGATCGCGATTCAGTCCGAATCCTCCCACAAGCTTTTCGAAGGGATCGCGCACGCGCTCGGGAGGAATGTTCACCGACTCCATGCCGATCTCATCTCCCGCGAAGAAGAAAGCCGTCCCTTTGAGCGTGAGAAGAAGCATGGCGAGAATGCGCGTTTGAGGCTGGCCGATCTTGCCGGCCATTCGCTTCTTGTCGTGCCCGCCGATCACCCAATCGGGCCAGGCCCAATCCGGAATGGCCTTGTAGTATGCATCGATGGCGGCTTGAACGGAGAGCGCGTCCCAGCGGGAGTCGATCAGGGCGAAATTGAGCGGGAGATGAAGGCGCGGCTTCTCGGATCCGTAGAAATGTCCGATGCGATCCGTCTTGCCCTGGACCTCGCCGCAGAGGACGCGGTCTTCGAACTCGTCGATGACTTCCCGCATCTGCTCGAGACAGTCCATCGTCTCGCGCCGGTCATCGGTGAAGACGGGCTCGAGCCGTTGCGGTGGCGGCGTCTTGTCGTCTGCCTTCGGGTTCGGAGGGTTATCGCGCAGCAAATCGTCCTTGATGAGCACCGCGCTCGCATCGACGCGAAAACCATCGACTCCCCGCCGCAGCCAGAAGCGCATGACGTCGAGCATCGCCGAACGCAATTCAGGGTTTCGCCAATTGAAATCCGGCTGTTGGACCAGGAAGCTGTGGTAATAGTATTGCTCGCGCGTGGCGTCCCATTCCCAGGCGCTGCCGCCGAAGCGGCTCAACCAGTTGTTAGGTGGGCCCCCATGCGTTCCTGCTCCTTCCCAAATATACCAATCGCTCTTCGAATTGCTCCGAGACGAGCGGCTCTCGCGAAACCATTCATGCTGATCCGAGGTGTGATTGGGAACGAGATCTAGGATAAGATGAAGATCAAGGGCGTGCAGCTCATCCAGGAGCCGATCGAAGTCCTGCATGGTCCCGAACGCTGGATCGATGGCAAGGAAGTCGGCGATGTCGTATCCGAGATCGAGCATCGGGGAACGAAAGATCGGAGTGAGCCAGAGTGCATCGACACCGAGCCATTTCAAATAATCGAGTCGCTGGAGCAGGCCCGGCAAGTCGCCCTTGCCATCACCATTGCTGTCCTGAAACGAGATCAGCGCGATTTCGTAGAAAACGGCCCGCCGCCACCATTCCGTGTCACGCTGCTTCAACTCTGTCGTCCTGTCAAAGCAGCTTGCGGACGCTTGCGCGCGGTCGATGACCGCGCCCCCAATGTTGCCAAACGGCTTGGCGGATTTCAGACCCCACCGGACCTCATTTGCGCAAAATGGCCTGCAACGCCGCAGCGAGCAGCAATTGCGCCGAAGAGGTAAGAAGCGGCTGTGCGGCAGGGGGCCCCGGCATCTTCGACATCCAGCCTTGCAGGCTGTGTTCCACCGCATCGGTGAGGCGCTCGGTGGTCGCAGCAACTTCCTTTTCCGCGATCCGCAGCAGACGCTCACTGTTTTGGCGAGCCCGCTCCCGAACGATACCGGTGACGGTATCGCCCAATTCCGCGAAGCTGTCGCCCATGGATTGAGTGAAACTCTGGCGGCTGCGCGAAGACGAGGGGCGCCGCCTCGTGCTGGCATAGGCAAGGAGGCCGATCCCGAGACCGGCGAGCGTCAGCGCGACCGGATGGCGACGATAAGCAAGCTCGATCGTGTCGCCTGACGTCAATTGATTGAGCCCGGCGCTCTGCGCCCATTCGCTCGCAAGGCTTTTTGGACGGAGGTTTTGCAGCAGTTCATCGACGGTGGCGTCGAGCCGTTGCCTCGCCCTGTCGACCTGCGCTTCGAGCTCAGCGGGGCTCGATGTTTCGTCTTCGGCCATGTCGATCATTTGAGCCTCAGCATGGAAAGCTGGCGAAGGCTGCGCGGCACACCCATCTTGCCCGACACCGTGTGCCGCGCCGTGAGAAGAAGCGCCCCGCCGAGCACGAAAGCCAAGACAGCGACAATGAAGCAGGCGAGATCCGGTGGAACGCGCAGCCTTACAAGAAGGAGCGCCGCAGCGGCCAAGAGAGTGAGAAATCCCCCGAACGCGAGAATGATGGCGGCGACGAGGAGCCCGGTCGCTGTCACGAGCTTCGAGGACGTCTCTTTGAGCTCCGCCCGAAACAACCTCGTCTCGAGCGAAGCGAGCTCAGACAGCTCTTCGACGAAATCCGCGAACAGTTTTCGCGTCGGAGTGGAAGGCGGCGTATCGAGCATCGGTTGCCCCCGGATGTAGACCCTTCGCGTGTCTCAGGTCATCTTGCCGATGAGAATCCCCACACCCAAGGCCACGCCCACGGCCGCAAGCGGGTTCCTCTTGATCTGCGACTCCATCTCGGCCTCGATCGACATGAACTGATCTTGGGCCATCGCGGCTGTCTGGGTGAGGTTGTCGCTCGCCGCACCGACCACGCTGCGCATCTGCTCGCGTGTCGAACTGGCTTGGTTCTGCACCAATTGACTGACCGTCTGAGCAAGCTTGGTCACGTCCGCCCTCAACGCATCGAAGTCGCCGCTGGCGATTTCATTCATGGCATTGCCGGCGGCCTTCTGTACTGCCGACGCACCATTCGACAGGCTATCCTTCGCTTGGCCCAATGTGCTTTGCGCCGTGCCCACGGCTTGATCGTAAAGGCCTTCACCCGTCATCTTCTTGTCTTTGATCGTCCGGCCCGCGACCTCTTCCACTTGTCCGGTGGTCTTGCGCAGGCCACCCTCGATGTTGTCCTTGTTCATGGCCATACCTCCTGGAAATACTGGTTGCAGAACGCGGTGGCTCGCGAATTCGTTCAAACGGGCTCGATTATTTTTGTTGATTCCAAGGCGAGGGGGACGCGGTGAAGCTTCTGGATCGAGCGATGTTTCATGAGGCGGCCTTGGGCGAACGGCCGGTCAAGCTCTCGCGGAACCTCGTGAAACACTTGACGTTGCGATGTGGGCGCGATGGCCGAGAGGCAGGGGCCGTTGCCCACGCGCACCCTCGTCATATCCTTTCACCCGGGGCTCTGACCAATGGCCGAAAAGCCTAACGCACTGCGTCACGGAGGCCTCGGCCGGAGTTCCGTCCATCTTTGCGTCGACATGCAGCGGCTTTTCGCCGAGGAAACGCCGTGGCACACGCCCTGGATGACGCGGGTGGTTCCGGTGATCGCGAAGATTTGCGCCGCACATCCGCGGCAAACCGTCTTCACCCGCTTCATTCCCGTCCAAAATGTCAAAGAGGCAGGCGGAGCCTGGCGCAAATACTACGAGCGCTGGTCATCGATGACGCTCGAAAACCTTGGAGCGGAGATGGTCTCGCTCATAAGTGAGCTTGCTCGTTTCGCGCCGCCCGCAGCCGTCTTCGACAAGTGGGTCTATTCGCCGTGGCATGGGGGAAAGCTCCACGCCTCGCTGCGGACAAGGGGTATCGACACCCTCGTTGTCTCAGGTGGCGAGACGGATGTGTGCGTGCTTGCGACCGTGCTGGGTGCCGTCGACTACGGATATCGCGTGGTGATCGTGACCGACGCGCTGTGCAGCTCTTCGGACGAGACCCATGACGCGCTGCTCAAGCTCTATGAAAAGCGCTACGGCGAGCAAGTCGAGGCGGTGACGACGGAAACCGTCTTGAGCCAGTGGATGTGATGCGGCGCGCATTTGGCATGCCGCTCGTGTGAGACGCATCACCGGCGCATCTTGTAGATGACGCCTTCGCCTCCCTCGAGTGATCGCCGAGGCGCATGGAAATCGCTTTCCCTCCGACCATGCGTCGACAGCATCAGCGTGCGTTTCTCAGGGGGCGCTCGGGAACTTACCTTCTCATCCAATCTTTGGACCTCGCGACTGAGATTGAGGTAGACCTCAAAGCACTCGTTCTCATCGAAGCGTTCATAGGCCAGGATGTCTCCACCCTCGGTGAGGAGGCGAAAGCCACCCGTGCTGAGCGCCGGGAAGCGATGCCGCAAATCGATGAGGTCGCGGTAGAGGCGCAAGATTGATCCTTCGCTCGCGGCAAGCTTCTCGACATTGCATTTGGCGTAGTTGCTCGAGAGCGGAAGCCATGGGGTGCCGGTGGTGAAACCCGCATTCGCGCTGTCATCCCATTGCATCGGAGTACGTTGCGGGTCGCGACCCACGCCCAATCCGGGTTCTCGCAGTTGCCACGGGTCGCGGGCGGATCCGGTCGGGATCGGAACATCCTCCATGCCG
The DNA here is from genome assembly GCA_019247795.1 of Hyphomicrobiales bacterium. Lineage (GTDB taxonomy): Bacteria > Pseudomonadota > Alphaproteobacteria > Rhizobiales > Beijerinckiaceae > GAS188. The sequence goes on from JAFBAK010000008.1 coordinate 30,037, forward strand.
ATCTCGTCGCCGTAGTATAGCGTCGGCGTGCCGCGTAGGGTCAGGAGAAGCATTGCGGCGACCCTGGCCTGTTGCGGACCGATCCGCGTCGCGACGCGATGCTGATCATGGTTGCCGAGAACCCAATTCGGCCACCCACCGTTCGGCAATGCCGCCTCATATTCTTTAATCATCGAAGCCAAAGTCCTGGCGTTCCAGCCGGCCTGGATGAGCTGGAAGTTGAACGGGAGATGCGCGCCGGAGAGATCTTCGCCATAGTACCTCACGAGGCGATCAAGCGGCAGATAGATTTCCCCGATGAGCACACGGCCCGGATAGCGCTCGATAAGTCGACGCATTTCCGCGATCACCCCGTGCACCTCAGGCTGATCGGCCGAGTGAAGCTGCAAGAGGCGTTCGATTTCCGGCCGACCTTGCTGGTAGGCGGGATTGGGGGGATTGTCGCGGAACCCTGCGTCTTTCATCAAATGCCAGATCACGTCGACGCGAAAACCATCCACGCCACGCTCGAGCCAGAAGCGCATCACGTCGTAAATGGCGTCGCGAACCTCTCGGTTGCGCCAATTGAGATCGGGCTGCTCCTTGAGAAATGCGTGATAAAAGTATTGGCCGGTCGCCCGATCGAATTCCCAGGCACTGCCACCGAAATTGCTCAGCCAGTTGTTGGGCGCGCCACCCCCGGGGCCTGGATCGCGCCAGATATACCAATCGCGTTTCGCGTTGTGGCGGTTCGTCCGGCTCTCCACGAACCAGGGATGCCGATCGGATGTGTGGTTGGGCACGAGGTCGAGGACGAGCTTGAGGCCGCGCGCCTTGACGGCTTTCACGAGCGCATCGAACTCGGCAAGTGTGCCGAACAGCGGGTCGATGTCGCAATAATCGGAGACATCATAGCCGAAATCGGTCATCGGCGAGGGATAGATGGGCGAGATCCACAAGGCGTCGACGCCGAGCCAGCCAAGATAATCGAGCCGGCGCCGAATGCCCGCGAGGTCTCCGACGCCGTCCGCGTTGCTGTCCTGAAAGGATCGCGGATAGATGTGGTAAATGATCCCTCGCTGCCACCAATCCGTCGCAGACAATGATGACCTCTTTCTTTCGTGCTCGTTCATCGGCCCTTTGAGGAACTCACCGAGCCGGTGAACCGTTCAGCCGAGCAATTGCGCGCGAAGACTTCGGACAAAGTCGCGGCACCGTGCAAGGGGAAGCAGCCGATGTATTTCGTTGCGCTTGTCACCGATTACGACGGGACGCTTGCGACCGACGGGCAAGTCCACGCCGGCACGCTGGAAGCCTTGAAGCGATTCAAGGAAAGCGGCCGCAGGATCATCTTGGCGACGGGCCGTGAGCTTCCAGATCTGAAAAAGGTCTTTCCGCAGTTCGAGATATTCGATCTGGTGGTCGCGGAGAACGGTGCATTGATCTACGTCCCGGGAACCGGTGAGGAACGCCCCCTCTCGCCGCCGCCGGATGCGGCTTTCATCAAGCGACTGCGGGAGTTGCGCGTCGAACCGCTTTCCGTGGGTCATTCGATCGTAGCAACCTGGGAGCCTCACGAGACGACGGTGCTCGAAGCCATTCGCGAACTCGGGCTCGACCTGCAGCTGACCTTCAACAAAGGCGCCGTGATGGTACTTCCCGCCGGGGTGAACAAGGGATCGGGCGTGAAAGCAGCGCTGGAGCAACTCGCGATTTCTCCGCGAAACGCGGTCGGCGTCGGCGATGCGGAGAATGACGAGGCCTTCCTTCGTCTCTGCGGTCGCTCCGTCGCGGTAGCCAACGCGCTTCCCGCGGTCAAAAAAGGGGCCGACCATGTCACCAAAGGCGCACGCGGAGATGGAGTTAAGGAGCTCATCGACTCAATTTTAAAGTCTGAGAAATCGATCCTTCCGGTGGGCACCCAGCGACAACGCATCACGATTGCCAAGGGCCTCGATGATGAACCCGTGGACCTCGAGGAACTCAGTGGCAGCATCCTTGTCGCCGGCACTTCGGGTAGCGGCAAATCAACCTTCGCGATCTCGATCCTCGAACATATCGCCGAAGCGCAGTTTCAGTTTTGCATCCTCGATCCCGAAGGCGACTATTCGGAATTCAAAGGCGCGGTCGTGGTCGGCGATGCCGAAGTGGCGCCGAGCGAAAAACAGGCCCTCGAGCTTTTGGCTGATCCGAGCACGAATGTGACGGTGAATCTGCTTTCCCTGCAGCTCGCCGATCGCCCGATCTTCTTTGCAGGATTGCTTGGCAAGATTGCCGAGATGCGTGCGATGACCGGCCGTCCTCACTGGCTCCTCATCGATGAGGCGCATCACATGCTTCCGACAGGCCGGTCGGACTTGTCGCAAATTCTGCCCCAGGAATTGCCATCGAGCCTGGTCGTGACGGTGCATCCGGATGCGGTGTCGCGCGATGCGCTTCGTCTCATCGACAAGGTTTTCGGCGTGGGCGACGGCGGCAAGGAGGTGATCTCATCTTTTTGCCGAGCGGTGGGCGAGCCGACGCCCGACTTGCGCGGTCCCCCGCCGTCTGTCGGTCAGGCTCTCTATTGGCGGCGCAGCTCGGGAGAGCCGCCGCGTCTCGTCGCCTTCGATCTTCCGAAAAGTGATCTACAGCGGCATAAGCGCAAATACGCAAAGGGCGATCTCGGGGAGGATAAGAGCTTCTATTTTCGCGGCCCGCATCAAAAGCTGAATTTGCGCGCTCAAAATCTTTCGCTCTTTCTGCAGCTCGCCGATGGTGTCGATGACGAGACCTTCGCTTATCACGCGAAACAGGGAGATTACTCGGCCTGGTTTCGCGATTCCATCAAGGATGAAGAATTGGCGCGCGCCGTAACTGAGATCGAATCTTCCGGTGACAAGGATCTTCGCAGGAAACGAAGCGAAATTCGTGCGGCCGTCGAGGCTCGCTATACCGCCCCGGCAACACCCGTCTAATAACCGAGCGGGATAGCTTAGTCTGTTTTTGCGAAGTGACACCCGATCGCGAGCGTCCCTATCGGGCGCGGCGTCGTTTGGGGAGCATGCGATAGACGAGACCCCCGATCGCCAAAAGAAAAAAGACGGTGGCCAGCGCCCAGGTGATGAGGCCAAGGCCCAAGGTCGAGAGTGTGGCCGCAAGCCCACCTATATGCTGATCGGGGTTGTGGTGGAACAGAACGATCGCGGCCGCGACCGAAAAGCTCAGGATCGAGGCGATCATGATCACCCGCCCGGTGAAATAGGCGGTGATCTTGCCTTTTCGCGTCACCACCGCGGTCGAGGCGTCGAGGGTGTCATTCGCCACCTTGACGCGAGGGATCAGCACTTCCTGCAACGGGCTCGGCATCGGGAAAAACCTCCGCCGGGAAGCAACGTCCCGGCCGAGAGTAGAGTTCCCCGCAGCTGATTGTCGCTGCTGCCTGTTGGGCGAACGATTCTAAGCAAGTTGCGTTACGTAGCGTGTCGGCTGGTGAGTTCTGGCCGCGATGGCTTCGCTTTTCGACCATTTTGATTAAGGAGGCGGAATTGGCGCGTCGGAATTTCACGAAGTGGGTCAGGTTCGCACTCGATACGAACTTGCTGGCCTTCGAAGCGCAGCAGGTCGTCGCGCTCCGGATGATGAAGCTTGCCCTCGGCGATGCGAAGAGCTCGAAGGAAGCATATCGAATGGTGCGCGAGAAAGCGTCGGCGGCCGGAGAAGCGGGCCTCAAGATCGCAACCGGGGCGTCCGGCCATTCCATCGTGAAGCATTACCGTCGCAAGGTGCGCGCGAACCGCCGACGCCTTTCGAAGTGAACTCGGCTCGCCTAGCCAGGCGCGTCGGAACTTGCGACTCCCGCGCGCAGTTTAAGCTTTGAGCGTTGAGGAGGTGAGCATGAGCCCCGATGACAAAAATAAGCGAGGACAACACGGCCAGCAGCCGGAGGCCTTGGCGACCTTCGGGCAAGCCGCGCGCCAGGGCGGCAAGAAGCCAGACGATATCGGATTGGAGGCGACAAAGGCCTCGGGACCCCTGCCCGGAAATCTCGACCAAGAAGAGAAAGCGGCCGCCGAGATCCTCAATGAAGGCGCGACGGGAAAGGACAGGGGCGGCAAGAAAGCGGCCAGAGACCTTCCCGATCGCACCCATACGGCCAGGAAATAGCCTTTTCGCACGCCGTGACGGGCGCGCAGGCGCTCCGCTTCCGGGAACAAAGGTTGCGCTCGTCGCGTTGCCATAGACCGAGGTTGCGACGAGTTCGCGCGTCAACTCTTAACGGGAGCCAGAAATGGACAAAAAACTTGCTTTTTTACTTGGCGCGGTTGCCACCGTGGCGACTGCAGGGGGTGCACAGGCCGCATCTCCAGCCGCTCCGAGCGCCGGCGCCGCTCTCGAGGCGCGTACATTCGGCGATCTTCTGAACCCGATTCCCAACGCCGGTGAGGTGCTGAGAGCCTTAGAGTCAGAGGCGCGTTCGGCGCCGATCCAGGAGGCTGCCGCAAGCGACGGCGTGCAAGTCGCGCAATATCATCATCATCATCACCATCATCACCACCACAGCATGTGGCGCCGCCTGTTGCCGCACCATCATCATTATCACCACCACCACCACCATCATCACCATCATCATCATTGGCGCTACTGAGCAAAACTTCATGCTCAGCCGGAGGGCGGCCTCGAGGGCCGCCCTTTTCTTATGCTGTGACGGGTTTCGCAAGTGCTGCCTTTCGCCGTGGTGCACCAGCTCAGGTTCTTTACAGGCCAGTATGCACATCGCGAGGAACGAGCCCGCATGAGTCCTGTTGTCTTGGAGGTCTCAAGGAGCGTCCTATGAACAGAAACGAAATCTCTTCCCGCGAGCGCGACGGACAGAGCTCCAGCTCGGGAACTGCGTCGTCATCTTCTGCGACCGTCGCCAGGGATCCTTTGCAAGATCCGACCAAGAAATATCCGAAGCCGCCCTTCTCGAAACAATCCCAACCCTGGCCGGGCCTCGCCTCGAAAATGAGCCCAAGGCCCGATCACGGCGAGAAAAGCTATAAGGGTTCAGGACGATTGCGGGGCCGCAAGGCGCTGATCACGGGAGGAGATTCCGGAATGGGCCGCGCCGCGGCCATCGCCTTCGCGCGCGAGGGCGCCGATGTGGCGATAAATTATTTGCCGGACGAAGAGCAGGACGCGCAGGAAGTCCTGGAGCTCATCAAGGCGGAAGGACAAGTGGCACTTGCGATTCCCGGAGACCTCCGCGATGAATCCTTTTGTACGCGCATGGTAGACGAGGCGGTGCGCGGCCTCGGCGGCCTGGACATCCTGGTCAACAATGCGGGGCGCCAGCAAGCAGCGGCATCGATCCTCGACATTTCGTCCGAGGAATTCGATGCCACGATGAAGACGAACATCTACGCGCCGTTCTGGATCATCAAGGCGGCCCTTCCTCATCTGCGGCCGGGCTCGACGATCATCGGCACCTCCTCCGAGCAGGCCTATGATCCCTCACCCGACCTTTATGATTACGCGCAGACGAAGGCCGCGATCATGAACTACACGAAAAGCCTTGCGAAGCAGCTTGGGCCCAAGGGCATCAGGGTCAATGCGGTAGCGCCTGGCCCGGTCTGGACGCCTCTTCAGGTGAGTGGAGGCGCGACGCAGGAAAAGCTGCAGAACTTCGGCGGCCAAACACCGCTCGGGCGTCCTGGACAGCCTGCGGAGCTCGGCTCCATCTATGTTCAGCTCGCGATGAACGATGCAAGCTTCGCCACCGGGCATGTTTACGGCGCTGCGGGCGGCAGCGGTCAGCCTTGATCCGTTGTGTGCGAGACGTGCCGAAGAGGGGCTCGGGAGCGCAATCAAGCGCTCCCGACGCGTTTCGTTAGTCGTGATAGCCACCACCGCGATAGTAGGGCGGACGCCCGCAATATAGGGGGGCGTTCGGATAGCGGCCCGTGACGAATTCCGAACCCGGACACTGTCCTTCGAGATTGCAAGGCCCGCCAGTCAGGCATTGGCCTTCGCGCTGCACGAGGTAGATGCCATCGTGATCGACGCGCAAGCTCTCGCCGGCATTGCTGTTGCCTTGTCGGCGCGCCGAAGCGGGGCTTGCCAGCAATGCGAGTGTCACGGCCGACGCGAGGATGAGCGTCGAGCGGGAAAAGGCCCTCTTGCGAATTGAAGCTCTCATGCTGATCTCCAATTTTCGAACATTTTAGGGAATTGGATCTGTTGTTCGAAAGGCCAATTCAGTGACCGTGTCACGGTTCCAATTGCTTTTGGAAAACGACCATGGGATCAAAGCCCTGACGTAATTCCTTCATTTATCCACCACACGTCTTTACTCTTGCTCGCGCTCGATCAATCGAAAGCATACATTCCGACAAGCAGGATGATGATATGGCGGACGTGAACGAAAGCTCGACGGGGACGCCCTTGACGCTCGCCATCGACATTGGAGGGAGCCATCTCAAGGCTTCTGTCCTCGATCAGGCCGGCGGTATGCACGGCGAGCCTGTCCGGGTGCAAACACCCGATCCTGCGAGTCCCGAAGCGACGATCGAGGCGCTGGTGAAGCTCGTTGAGCCGCTCGGACATTTCGATCGCGTGTCCATCGGCTTTCCCGGCGTCGTGCGAGCGGGATCCATCTTTACCGCGCCGACCTTGCGGGACAAGCATTGGGATGGCTTCGATCTTGCGGGCGCGTTGGCGCGGGCGTGGAAACGTCCGATCCGCATTCTCAACGATGCTAGCGTGCAAGGCCTGGGTGTGATTTCCGGGCAAGGTCTGGAATGCGTCATTACGCTCGGAACCGGATTCGGGTTCGCACTTTTCGAAGACGGCAGGGTGGCACCGCATTTCGAGCTCAGCCAGCATCCCATTCGCAAGGAAAAGAGCTACAACGAATATGTCGGGCACGCCGCGCTCGAAGAGGTGGGCAAGTCGCATTGGAACAAGAGGATGAAAAAGGTCATCCAAACATTGGCGACCGTCATCAACTACGACGTGTTGTATATCGGCGGCGGCAATGCCAGGCTCATCAAGCTCCCACTGTCGAGTAATGTGAAGATCGTGCCGAACGCCGCGGGCATCACCGGCGGCATCCGGCTTTGGGATGAACGATGGGGGAAGGCGTTCCTCGGAAAATCGCCTCCCTTTCACGAAGCTGCGCCACAATCGGATGAGCAGGAAAGCGCTTGAAAAATACAAATGACGCGCCTGCTGCCCGACTATCGGCGAAGCTCAGCTCGGAGCACCAGGATGAACCCGATTTGCGCCGCCGTCTTTTCCGTCTCACTGCTCTTCGTCGCACCGGCCTTTGCGGAAATTCCGGGAAACGCGATCAAGGTCGGCGTCCTCACTGATATGAGCGGCCCCTTCTCGGATCAGGTGGGAAAGGGGTCCGTCGCCGCCGCCGAACTCGCCGCAGAAGATTTCGCGAAGGAGAGCCGAGGGCTGACGGTTCAGATCCTTTCCGCCGATCATCAAAACAAGCCCGATGTGGGGCTTAGCATCGCGCGCCATTGGATCGATGAGGATGGCGTCGTGGCGATCGTCGATCTTCCGAATTCCGGCATCGCGCTCGCCGTCGCCAATCTCATGCGCGAGAAGCACAGGACGACGCTGGCTTCGAGCTCGCTCACATCCGATCTCACGGGCAAGGCCTGCGCTCCGACGACGGTCCAATGGGTCACCGACACCTTCGTGCAGGGAAACAGCACGGTGCAGGCGCTCGCCCAACGCGATCTCAAGAGCTGGTATTTCCTTGTCGTCGACTATGCGCTCGGCCAGGCTCTCGAGCGCGATGCGAGCGCTGCGCTTTCCGCCAGCGGCGGGACAGTGCTCGGCGCCGTGCGCTCCCCCCTCGGCACCATCGACTTCAGCTCACCGTTGATTTCGGCTCAGTCCTCCGGCGCTTCCGTGCTGGCGCTCGCAAGCACCGGTGCGGACATGATCAACGCGATCAAGCAGGCCGGAGAGTTCGGTGTGACGCCGCAGATGACCGTCGCTCCTCTCTTCATCCAACTTTCGGATGTGCAGGCCCTCGGTCTTGCGATCGCGAAAGGGTTGCAATTCGTCGAAGCCTTCTACTGGGACCTCAATGACAAGACGCGTGCCTGGAGCCAACGCTTCGCGGCCAAAATGGACGGACGCATGCCCACCGAGGATCATGCAGGCACCTATTCGGCCACGCTTGCTTATCTTCGAGCGGTGCGTGACGCCAACACGGTCGAAGGGGAGAAGGTCGTCAAGCAGATGGAGGCGGCGCCAATTGACGACGAGCTGTTCGGCAAAGTCGGCATCAGGCATGACGGTCGTGCCGTGCACGACGTCTACCTTTTCGAGGTCAAGTCACCGGCTGAGAGCAAAGCGCCTTATGACGATTACAAGCTCGTCGCGACGATCCCGGGCGAAAAGGCGTTTCGGTCTCTCGATGCCGGAGGTTGCCCCTTCGACGCCTGGCAATAAAAGAGCGTCGCCTGACAGAAATGGCGCATGCAAGGACAAGTGATCGCGCATTCGCAACGGACGACTTCGGCGATGATGCCAGGGAGGCTTGGATATACGCTGGCTTTCGTCTAGCAATAGGCAAGCAACCGAAAGGCTTCCTGTCGGCAGAGCCAGGTGAATATCGTGGGGCATTTCGAGACGTCACCGTCCAAGCATCGCCATAGCTTTTTGCAATCAATTTTCGTGACGAGGCGAGTTGCATCGCGCGGCCGGCTCGACGAGTGCCGATCTCGCGTCGGACCTTTGCGCCTTCTCGCACCCGCATTGCTCATAGCCTTGCTCGCGGGTTGCGGAGAAAAGCCGCAAGCGCAGACATCGGCTCCGCCCGCGGCGCCGGCCGTCGGTGTTCGGGCTGCCGAAATGAAGGGCGTCGCGCGCTCCTATGCGTTCGTCGGTCGAATCAAGGCAATCGACACCGTCCAGCTTCGCGCGCGCGTCGAGGGATTTCTCGAAAAGGTGCTGTTCACCGAAGGCCAGGACGTCAAGACCGGCGATCTGCTCTACCAGATCGAGAAAACCCAGTATCAAGCCGCCGTCGACCAGGCCAAAGCCAATCTCGCGGCCGCGCAAGCCCAAGAGCTCAACGCGCAACTCACCTACAATCGAAGCGCCGAGCTCGCGAAGAACCAGTTCGTGCCGCAATCGACGCTCGATCAAAACCGTGCCAACCTCGACAGCGCAAAGGCGACAGTGCTGCAGAACGATGCCGCCTTGACGATCGCCCAGGAAAATCTCGGCTATACGGATATCAAGGCGCCGATCGACGGTCGCATCGGGCTTACTACTTTCACCCAAGGCAATCTCGTGAACCCGGCGAGCGGCGTTCTGGCGACCATCGTCAGCCAGGATCCGATTTATGTGCAGTTTCCGGTGAGCGTGGTCGAGCTCGAGAACATCAGGGCGGCGCGCCGGCAGGAAAACGGCAGCTTGATCAAGATCGAGGTGCTGGTGCGCCTCGCGAACGGTCGCGAATACCCGCATGCCGGAGTGTGGAACTACACCGATACGCAGGTCGACCAGCAGACGGATACGCTCGTCATGCGCGCCACCTTGCCCAATCCGGAGCGGCAACTGATCGATGGTGCATTCGTCACGGTCGAGGTGAAGGAGCGCCAGGAACAGTCACGGCTCGTGGTTCCGCAAGCGGCTTTGCAGGTCGATCAAGCCGGCAACTACGTGCTGGTCGTGAACGATGAGCACAAGGTCGAGCTCAAGCGGGTGAAGACGGGCCCCTCGGTCGACACCAACGTGGTCATCGAGGATGGTCTGCACGAGGGCGAGAAGGTCATCGTCGACGGCGTGCAGAAAGTGCGTCCCGGACAAGTGGTCGAGGCCACAGAGCTTCCGCCGAGCAGCGGAGGCTGACGCGTGATCTCCTCGATCTTCGTCGATCGGCCGCGCCTGGCTTTCGTCATCTCGATCGTCATCACGCTCGCCGGCCTCATTGCCATCACTGCGATTCCGGTCGCGCAATTTCCTGAGATCGTACCGCCGCAAGTGACGCTTACGGCGACTTACCCCGGTGCCGATGCGGAGGTGGTGGAGACGACCGTCGCCCAACCGATCGAGCAGCAGATCAACGGCGTCGACAATGCGCTCTATTATCAGTCGACGAGCGGTGCGGACGGCAGCTACACGCTCAATGTCACTTTCGGTCTCGGCACCAATCCGGACATCAATACGGTCAATGTCCAGAACCGGGCCTCGCTTGCCGAGCCGCAACTCCCCGCGGAAGTGACCCGGCAAGGGCTCACCATTCGCAAGAAATCGGCGGCGCTTCTTCAGGTGCTGGAAATCTATTCCCCTAAGGGAACCTACGATTCCCTCTATCTTTCCAACTACGCCACCATCAACGTTCTCGATACCTTGTCGCGCATCAACGGCGTCGGCCAGGCGAGCCTTTTCGGTCCGCTCGATTACTCGTTGCGCATCTGGCTCGATCCGGACCGTATGACAGCGCTGAGCCTCACGCCGAACGACATCATCACCGCGGTCCAGAACCAGAATGTCCAGGCGGCCCTCGGGCGGATCGGCGCTCCCCCGGTCTCCAACGATCAGCAGCTGCAATTCACCATCAAGACGCTGGGGCGGCTCACCAAGCCGGAGGAGTTCGCCAATATCGTGTTGCGCACCAATCCGGGGGGATCCGTCGTGCGCATCAAGGACGTGGCCCGCGTGGAGATCGGCGCCAAGTCGTCCGATCGCTACACGCGCTACAATGGAGCGCCGGGCGCATCGATCGGCATTTATCAAACGCCAGGCGCCAACGCGGTCGAAGTGACGAAGGCCGTCACGCAGGCGATGACCGAGCTCTCCAAACGTTTTCCGGACGATCTCGCCTACTCGGTTTTCTTCGACACGACGGTGTTCGTCAAAGCGACCATCGACGAGGTGGTGCGCACTTTGGGCGAAGCCTTCGTGCTTGTGGGCATCGTCGTGTTTCTGTTCCTCGGCAAAATCCGCACGACCCTCATTCCGCTGATTGCCGTGCCCGTGTCGATCATCGGTGCTTTCGCCGTCATGCTCCTCATCGGCTATACGGCGAACACCGTGTCCTTGCTGGCCTTGGTGCTCGCGATCGGCATCGTGGTCGACGACGCGATCGTGGTCATCGAAAATGTGGAACGTGTCGTCGAGGAGGAGCCGGAGCTTTCGGTGCCGGAAGCCACCAAGAAGGCGATGGCCGAGATCACCGCCCCGATCATCGCCATCACGCTCGTATTGCTCTCCGTCTTCGTTCCGGTGGCCTTCATCCCGGGCATCAGCGGTCAGCTCTTCCGCCAATTCGCGGTCGCTGTCTCAGTGTCGATGCTCATTTCGGCGCTCAATGCGCTGTCATTGAGCCCGGCGCTCTGCTCCATCCTCGTGAAACGGGGCACGACGAGCCGCGGGCCGATGCGCTATGTACTTGGCGGAATCGACAAGGTGCGAGACGGCTACGCGGCGATCGTGACCCGGCTCGTGCGTGTCGCCGTTCTTGGCGTCGTGCTCGTGCTCGGCGTCGTTGCGATCTCGGCATTTCTCTTCACGAGAACGCCGCAGGGTTTCTTGCCCGAGGAGGATCAAGGCGCGTTCTTTGCCGCCATGCGCTTGCCGGAAGGCGCCTCGGTCAATCGGACCGAAGCCGTCGTCAGGCAGGTGGAGGATATCATCAAGCCGATACCCGGTGTCGAGGGCGTGTTGTCGGTGGTGGGGTATGATTTCATTGATGGGCTCGCGGCCTCGAACCAGGCCTTCTTCGTCATCCGCCTCAAGCCCTATGAGCAGCGCACCGACCCGGCCCAGCGCGCCGGCGCCATCATCCAGAAGCTCAGGCCGCAATTGGCCTCGGTCCAGCAAGCGATCGTCTTTCCTTTCAACCTGCCGCCGATCCTCGGCCTCGGCAACACCGGCGGCTTCCAGTATGTGCTCGAGGCGCTACAAGGTCAGCCGCCGACCGACATCGCGGCGACGATGCGCGGTCTTCTGGTCACCGCAAACCAGCAGCCGGAGCTTGCCGGCGTCTTCAGCACCTTCGCCTCCGACACGCCCCAGATCTATCTCGACATCGATCGCGACAAGGCCCAGGTCCTGGGCGTCAAGATCAACGACATTTTCAGCGCCTTGCAGGCGACGCTCGGGGGCTTCTACGTCAACGACTTCAATATTTTCGGCCGCACCTGGCAGGTGAATGTCCAGGCGGAGACGCCGTTTCGCAAGTCCATCGGCGATATTTCAAGGATCTATGTGCGGAACTCCGCGGGCACCATGGTGCCGATGCGAGCGCTCGCCCAATCCCGTCTCGTCCAAGGCCCGCAACTTCTCGTGCGCTATAACGGCTTTCGCGCAGCCATCGTCAACGGCGCGCCGAAGCCGGGCTTCAGCTCAGGGCAGGCTCTCACGGCGATGGAACGCATCTCCGCCGCGACGCTCCCGGCGGGATACAGTTACGAATGGACGGGCACCGCACTCCAGGAGAAGGCTGCCGGAGGCGGTGCTCCCATCGTGCTGGGCCTCGCTTTCCTGTTCGCCTATCTGTTCCTGGTTGGCCTTTACGAAAGCTGGAACATCCCGATTCCGGTTCTTCTCTCGGTCAGCGTCGGCGTGCTCGGTGCGATCACCGCCGTTGCGATCAGCGGTGGCAGTTTCGACGTTTATTCTCAGATTGGCCTCGTGGTGCTGATCGCGCTGGCGGCGAAGAACGGCATCCTCATCGTGGCTTTTGCCGTCGACCGTCGACGCGAAGGGGCGTCGATCTTCGAATCTGCGATCGGCGGGGCGCGTCTTCGCTTCCGCCCGGTGATGATGACGAGCTTTGCGTTCATTCTCGGCCTTCTGCCGCTCGTCATCGCGACCGGAGCCGGCTCAACGAGCCGTCGCGCGGTCGGCACGCCTGTCTTTGGCGGCATGCTCGCGGCCTCGATCTTCGGCATCTTCGTCGTGCCGATGCTCTATGTCGTATTCCAATATCTGCGCGAGAAGGTCGCGAGCTCGAAGCGCGACCTGTCGCCGAGCGGCCGTGACGTTCTGAGCGCGGCGGGAGAACGGCCGGCCGAATAAAACTTGGGGCGCGGGACGGCGATAAGAAGCTGCGGAAGGCGAGACCTCAGCAGGCGCTTCATGGATCGAAACGTTTCGTTCGTTGATCCCGAAAACCCGCATATTCGGCTCACGCTACCCATTTCTCCTAGCGTTGCTCGAAGCCGGACGAATGGTGGCTCCTGACCACTCTCTTCTCGCCGAGACCATTGCGCGTCCCGCCAACGCGCGATGTGATGCCATCGCTCGCCTTCCGAGAGCGAGCGGATAGGTTTGACGTTGTGCTGCCACCGTGGAGAGGAAGGCGGGTTTTACGTCTTGCAGGCGCGATGCAAGGATGGCACCAATCGCAAGCCCCCGGTTTTCGGACCCGCCGATGATGGTTGACCTCTCCTGATGCCCTCTTCCTCGGAGCCGCTCAGAGCCGTGGCGGAGCTACCCGATATCTCGCGCCTGCGGATCGTCAGAAGATGGCATGTCGGGCGCTGGCTCGCGGCGGCCGTCATCCTCTTGCTCCTTGCCCTCATCGCCCGCGCTTTCGCACAAGGGCAGATCGAGTGGGCTTACGTCTACCGCTTCTTCACC
>JAFBAK010000048.1 GCA_019247795.1 Hyphomicrobiales bacterium
CGTTCGTCGCGCACCATTGCGCCAGGTTGCGCATGAAAGCCGAGCCGGCATCGAGCTGTTCGAGCGTGATGAATTCGTCGGGCTGGTGCGCCTGATCGATCGAGCCCGGCCCGCAAAGGATGGTCGGCAGGCGGGCCTCCTGGAAATGGCCGGCCTCGCTGCCATAGGCGACGGTGACCGGGCGGTTGCGACCGGTGAGCTTGAGCGCCAAAGTCTCGGCGACCGAGCCGGGGTCGGGAGCAAGACCGGGGACCGACACCTCATTGATCGTCTCGATGCGCGCGGGCTTGCCGTGGGCGGTGAGGCGCGGCAGCACCGTTTCTTGCGCGTAGCGCTCGAGGCGCTTCGGAATCTCGGCGGGATCGAGGCCCGGCACGCCTCGGAACTCCCAATAGAAGCTGCAAAGCTTCGCCATGATGTTGCGGGCCGTGCCGCCATGCACCTCCCCGATATGGATGCTCGTGTAAGGAGGATCGAAACGCCCGGTCGGCTCGCCGCGCGCGATCATCTCCTCGCCGATGCGATCAAGCTCGGCCATGAGCATCACGGCGCCTTTGATGGCGCTGACGCCATGGTCGAGGATCGAGGAATGCGCCTCGAAACCGTGCACGTAAGTGTTGAACGTGACGACGCTCTTGTGCGCATCCGCCGGCTGCATCGAGGTCGGTTCGCCGACGATCACTGCCCGCGGGCGCGGAAGGTCGCCGCCCATTCGCGCAATCGGCGCCTCGACGCCGAGGCAGGTCGTCTCCTCGTCATAAGAAAAAACGAGATGGATCGGCGTTGCGAGCGCGGTCGTCTGGAAAAGCGGCACATGGGCGAGCGCAAGCGCGCAAAACCCTTTCATGTCGACGGCGCCTCGGCCGTAAGCCTTGCCATCCGCGATGCGGAGCTTGAACGGATCGCTCGTCCAGCTCTGGCCCGCGACCGGCACGACATCGGTGTGCCCGGAAAGGCAGATGCCGCTGCGATCGGCGGGACCGATGGTCGCGAACAAGGTTGCCTTGTCGCCGGCGGCGTTCGGCATTCGCGTGCTCGCCACTCCGAGATCGCGCAGATACCCTTCGATGTAATCGATGAGCGGTAGGTTCGAGCGGGAGCTCTCCGTGTCAAAGGCGACGAGACGCTCCAGGATCTCGATCACCTTCTCGCGCCCCGCGCTTCGCACGCTTGTCATCGTCTCTCCTTCTCGCGCGTCGCCAGAGAATCACGCTCTATCTTCGCCAATAGCCCGGAAGGAACAGGACGACCGCCATGATCACCTCGAGCCTTCCGACGATCATGCCGCCCGCCAGGAGCCAATGCGCCGCCGCCGGCAGGTTGACGTAGTCGGCCGCGGTGAGGCCCGGACCGAAGGCCGGGCCGGCCTTCGTCAGAGCCATGATGGAGGCCGTGAGCGCGCCCCCGGCACCGAGCCCCGCCAGCACGAGCGCAAAGCTCAACACAACGAACGCCGCGAAGAAAATGACGGCGAAAGCGAAAACCGTAGTGACCGCCTCTTCGCGAAGGCGCCTTCCACCATGGGTGAAGGGCACGGCCGCGTGCGGATGCACGAAGCGGATGAAGGAGCGGCGCATGCCTTGGATCAGCACCGCAAGACGTATCGGACGCAAGCCGCCCGCCGCCGAGCCGGCACAGCCGCCGATCAGCGCCGCGACGATCAGCAAGAGCACGTGGAAATCGCCACGTCGTCCCGGCTCGCCGGCCTCGAACCCCGTGGTGCTGATGCGGCTCACCGTATCGAAGATGGCGTGGCGCAAGCCCACCCAGCCGCTCTCGATGCCGGCGAGCGCGAGATGGGTCCAAGCAACAAGCGCGATGACGCCCGCCATGGCGAGGAAGAGCTGGACCTCGCGCTGCGTGAGAAGCGGCTGAATCTCACCCTTGAACAACATGGCGACGGTGCCGAGCGGCAAGGCCGCAAGCAACATGAAGATGATGGCGATCCATTGCAGGTCGGTCCTGCGGAAGAAGCCGAACGAGGCGGCATGCGTCGAAAAGCCGCCCGTCGAGAGGGTCGAGAAAGCATGCGCCACCGCATCGAAACTCGACATGCCACCTGCGAAATAAGCGATGGCGCACAGCAAGGTGAGGGCCGCGTAGACGCCGAGCACGCGAGGCGCGAGGCGCCGAAGGCGCGAGGCTTCCCAATTCGGGCCGTCCGGCATCCAGAAGCCGTCAGCCTGACCCTGGCCATGCGGAAGCAGGCAGATCATCAGCGCGATGAAGAGCCCGCCTCCGAGGAATTGCAGGAGCGCGCGCCAGAAGAGCAGGCCGGTGCCGGCCGTGTCCGGCGAAGGGAGCGCGCTTGCCCCGTTCGTCATGAGGCCGGACGAGGCCTCGAAAATCGCGGCGGAAAGCGGCATCTTGCTCGAGCCGAGCGCGAAAGGAAGGGCCGCGAAGAGCACGAGGAGCACCGCCGACCCGGTCGCGAAGAGCGGCAGCTCGCGCGCGCTGAGCGGGGCGGCTTCGCGATCCGAGCGGGCCACGAGCCGCAAACCTATCCCGAGGAAGGCAGCCGCCGCGGCGCAAACGAGGAAAAGCACCGCGTCGCGCCCATCGCCGAGCACGGCCACGGCGGCCGTGAGGACGAAGGAAAGCGCGAGAATGAGCAGCAGGCTGGCGGCGGCGGTTACGGACGGTCGCGGATCCATCGAATCACTCTTGCGCGGGGGCGAAACGCCGCCGCCTGGCCAAAATGCCAGCTTGTCG
>JAFBAK010000229.1 GCA_019247795.1 Hyphomicrobiales bacterium
TCGGAACTGCTTTCATTCCCCTTTGCGAGGCAAGGCACCGAGTGGGGCAAGGAAGCGCCCCCGCCGCGATCCTGGAAGGTTTTCGATGCTCGAAAAGGACGAGACACCTGCCGAGCCGCGAGCTTCCAGCGAATCTCAGGCGCGGAACATCCTCATCATCGGCGCCGGACAGGCCGGACTGCAGCTCGCGATGTCGCTTCGCGAAGAGGGCTTTGCCGGAAACGTGACCCTCATCGGAGACGAGGCGGACCTTCCCTATCAACGCCCCCCCTTGTCGAAGGCATATCTCAGGGGCGAGGCCGACATCGACAATCTGCGCTTGCGGCCTGAAGCCTTCTTCGATCAGCATCGCGTCACATTGCGGCGCGGCGAGCGTGTGGCGCGCCTCGAGAGGGCGGCGCGACATGCCGTCCTGGCCTCGGGCGAAACGCTCTCTTACGACCACCTCATCCTGGCGACGGGAGCGCGCAACCGTCGCCTCGACATCGAAGGCGCGGGGCTCGAGGGCATCTTCCAGCTTCGCTCGCGCCCCGATGCCGACGCACTGAAGGACGGGCTTCGCGCCTGCCGCAGGCTCGTGATCGTCGGCGCGGGGTTCATCGGGCTCGAATGCGCAAGCGTGACGCGCGCGCTCGGCAAGGAGGTCATCGTGGTCGAGGCGGCCGACCGGCCCATGCCGCGCACCTTGTCGGCAGAGACAGCATCCGCCTTCTTGCGCATGCATCACGAGAGCGGAGTAGGTTTCGTGTTCGAGGACAGCGTGACACGCTTGCATGGCGATACGGCAGGTCGCGTCATCGGCGTCGTGACGCGGAGCGGGCGCGAAATCGCGGCCGATCTCGTGCTCATCGGCATCGGGATCGTGCCCAATATCGAGCTCGCGGCCGATTCAGGGCTGGAAGTTGCGAATGGCATCGTCGTCGACGAGCATCTCCTCACGAGCGATCCGGCGATCTCGGCAATCGGGGATTGCTGCACGCATCCGTCACGCTTCGCGGACGGGTCGAAGCTCCGCTTCGAATCGGTGCAGAACGCCATCGATCAGGCGCGCTGCGTCGCGGCCCGCCTCGCGGGTCGCCCGAAGCCTTACGCGAGCGTGCCCTGGTTCTGGAGCGATCAAGGTAAATGGAAGCTGCAGATCGCGGGTCTCTCGACACCTTACGAGAAGGCGGTGCGGCGCGACGGCGCGAGGGACGGCCAGTTCTCGGTCTTCTGCTTTTCCGGCGGCAGGCTCAGGGGCGTCGAATCCGTCAATTCTCCCGCCGATCACATGGCAGCGAGAAAGCTGTTCGGCGGCGGTGCCGCGCTCGCGCTCGAAGAGGTCGAGAGCCCTTCGTTCGATTTGAGAGCTGCCGCGCTGTCGGGAGGTGGCGTGAAAAATAGCCATCAGGGATCGGTATAGGGTGCTGCGGGCTCGGAGGCCACGAAAGAGAATTCCTGGAGTGCCTTTGCTTTTTTGAAGATCAGTTGAACTTTGAGGCTGAGCCTCACCGATGAATGATGGCCATTTTTACGCGAGGATTGAATCCATTTTTCCCCTTGCAATGTTCGTATTTTGTTCTAATCTACAAGTCTGAGGGCGCGATTAAAAGCGCTTTCTCTCTCATTGCTATGGCCTTTGCGGATTGGTTCCAGGATCAGTCCGTTGCTCCACGTTGCCCTGAAGGTGAAGCGTGGGGCGCCCGGATGCCAGGTCAGCATGTTGCTTTTGGAGGAACAACGGGCTTGTTGCGTCATGAAGCCACCTCACGCCTTGCTCCACGCGCCTGAACGAAGCCGTGCCGAAATCGTGGACGGATTGCGGCGGCTTCTGCCGAAGCTTGAAAATCCTTCTGCCGGAAATTGCGCCTTCTCGTTCGGCCTTGCCACACTCGATGCGCATCTGCCGCAAGGCGGCCTCGCCGGCGGGGCTCTGCATGAGGTCCTCCCTGAAGGTGAAGGCGATTTGCCGGCGGCCTTCGGTTTTGCCGCGGCGCTCCTCGGGCGCATTCCCTCCAAGGAGCCGGTGCTTTTCATCATCTCTCCGCGAGGGCTTGCGGCTTACGGCCATCCTCATGGACATGGGCTTGACGAGCTCGGCCTTACCCCTGCTCGCCTGATCCTGGTCGAGACAGAAAACGAGGTGCAGGCTCTTTGGGCGCTCGAGGAAGCATTGCGCTCGGGCGTGCCCGCCGCCGTCGCGGGCGCGATCGGTCAAGAGCTCGATCTCAAGACAAGCCGAAGGCTGCATCTCGCGGCGGGAAATTCGGGCCTCCCTCTCATTCTCCTCCGCGCGGCCGCGGAGATGGGATCGAGCGCGGCGGCGACGCGTTGGCGGGTCGGAGCCGCAAAGGCCGCGCGCGATCGTTTCGGCCTTCCCGCCCATTGGCGCTGGCGGTTGAGGCTCGAACGATGCCGCAACGGACGATTGGGGGAGTGGTTGGTGGAATGGGATCATGTCGCGTATCGTTTCAACTTGGCTGCCCCGATGGCCGATCGCGCGTTTCCTCGCGGCACAAACGCAGAACGCTTCGGGCCAAAAGCAGCCGATCGATCCTGAACGCCCCTTCGTGCTGGTCGAAGAGGCGACGGGAGGCCCGCGCATCAGCGCCACCAACGAGGCTGCCGAGGCCTTGCGGATCCATATCGGCGATGGCGTGAGCGATGCGCGCGCCAAGGCGCATTTCCTGCAGGTCGAAGCGGCCGATCCGAAGAGCGATGCTGTCGCGCTCGAGCATCTGGCGCTCTGGGCGACGCGCTACACGCCCGCCGTCGCGCTCTTCGATGAACAAAACGGCGCGGACGGCTTTTTCCTCGACATCTCGGGCGCGGCCTCTCTTTTCGGCGGAGAGGAAAAGCTCATCGCCGATCTTGCACATCGTCTCGAGCGCTTCGGCCTTTCGCCGCGGCTTGCCGTCGCCGACACGCCCGGGATGGCCTGGGCCCTTTCCCATTTTCACCGCTCGCCGCACAGCATCCTGCCATCGGCTGATGCCCTCGCTTGCGAGGATGCCGTGGAGGCCCTTGCCGATTTGCCCATCGGCGCCTTGCGTTTGGCCCCGGCCACGAAAAGAACGTTGCGGCGCCTCGGCTTTAAGCGTGTCGGGGCGCTGATCGAAGCGCCGCGCGCCCCTTTTGCTTCCCGCTTCGAGGCGGAGCTCTTGAGGCGCCTCGATCAGGCGCTCGGTCGCCTGCCGGAGCCGCTCGTGTTCCTCGCGCCTCCCCCGGTCTATCGCAAGATCATCCGCCTCATCGAGCCGATCTTCTCACAGGACGCGATCATTGCACTGACGAAGCGCCTCATGCGGAGCCTCATTTTCGCCTTGCGACGAGATGGGGTAGGCGCGCGGCAATTGCGGCTCACCCTTTTCCGCGTCGACGGAGAGGTCTTCAGCTTCGATCTCGGGCTCGCGATGCCGTCGCGTGATGTCGAGCATGTCGGGCGCCTCCTCGCCCTCAAGCTCGAGCGCTTGGCCTCTCAACAGCCCCGCTCGACAGACGCTCGCAGGAGGCGTCCCGGCAAGGATCGAGGCTTTTCCGGGATGTCGCGAAAGCCCGGGAAGGCTCTCCCCGAGGCGATCGATGCGGGCTTCGGCTTCGAAGCGGTGAGCCTTGACGTCACCCTTGCCGAACGCATGGATCCAACCCAATCCGGCTTTGCAGGGGTAGGCGATGACAGCGAGCGGGCGGCGCGTTGCGCCGCGCTCATCGATGGCTTGCGACAACGGCTCGGCCCTCGCAGCGTGCGGCGGCTCGCGCCTCGCGAAAGCCATCTGCCCGAGAAGGCCGAGGCTTGTCACGACGCGAGCGATGCGCCTTCGTGTTGGGAACGTCCTACGAGCGCGCGCCTTCGGCCCCCTCTCCTCTTGCGGCGCGCCGAGCCTGCGCAAGTCGTGGCGTTGATGCCGGAGGGAGCCCCGCGGCGTTTCCGCTGGCGCGGTGAAACGCACGGTGTGGCGCTCGCGCAAGGTCCCGAACGTATCGCCGCCGAATGGTGGCGCGAGCGTGAGCCGCAACCGACGCGCGACTATTACCTCGTTGAAAATGAGGAAGGCCGCCGCTTCTGGCTCTATCGCGAAGGCCTTTACGGACGTGAGACGGCTTCGCCACGTTGGTTCGTGCACGGATTCTTCGCGTGAAAAGGGAGCGCGGCGTTAAAAACGCTGCGCCCAGCGCGCTTCCTTTGCCATGGCTTGCAAATGAGCGCGTGCCATGACCGGTTATGCCGAGCTTGCCGCCACCACGAATTTCTCCTTCCTGCGTGGCGCCTCTCACCCGCAAGAGATGGTGGCGACGGCCGATGCGCTCGGTCTTGCCGCGATCGGCATTGCCGATCGCAACAGCTTCGCCGGGGTCGTGCGCGCCTTTGACGAAGCGAAGAAACGGCCTGCCGTCAAGCTTCTGGTCGGCACCCGCCTCGTGACGCAGGACGGTTTTGAAGCTCTCGCTTACCCGACCGATCGGGCCGCCTATGGGCGCCTCTGCCGGCTTCTGACGAAAGGCAATCTCGCGGCGAAGAAAGGCGAGTGCGTGTTCGGCTTCGAGGCCGTGCTCGCCGCGAGCGAAGGCCAGATGCTGATCGTCTTGCCGCCGGACGAAACGGAATTGCGCTTCGAATTCATCGAACGGCTGGTGCATCTGGAGCGGCAGGCGCCGGGCCGCGTCTTTCTCGCGGGTGTGCATCGTCACCGGGGCGACGAGCCGCGCCGGCTCGGCCTGCTCGCCGATCTCGGCGAGAAGCTCGGCACACCTCTGGTCGTCGTCAATGACGCCTTTTATCACGCCCCCGACCGCCGGCCGCTCCTCGACATCCTCACCTGCATTCGCGAGAAATGCACATTGAACGAGGCCGGCTTTCGCCTGACCGTCAATGCCGAGCGTCATCTCAAGCCGCCGCAAGAGATGGCACGGCTCTTCGCCGGTTTCGAGGAGGCGCTCGCGCGCACCTTGCGCATCGTCGACAAATGCCATTTTTCCCTCGCCGAGCTCAAATACGAATATCCGGACGAGCCCGTGCCGCCGGGCAAGACTGCAAGGCAGCATCTTGCGGATTTGACCTTCGAAGGCGCGCAAAAACGCTACCCCAAGGAGAAATATCCTTTCGGCATCCCAGAAGAAGTCCGCAAGCTCATCGACGATGAGCTCGCCCTCATCGCCAAGCTCGAGTTCGAACGCTATTTCCTCACCGTCCATGAAGTGGTCGCCTTCGCGCGCCAGGAAGGCATCCTCTGTCAGGGACGAGGCTCGGCGGCGAATAGCGCGGTCTGCTACTGCCTCGGCATCACCGAGGTGAACCCCAAGGAGATCAACCTCCTATTTGCCCGCTTCATCTCGGAGAAGCGCGGCGAGCCGCCCGACATCGATGTCGATTTCGAGCATGAGCGGCGCGAGGAGGTGATCCAACACCTATACGACCGTTATGGGCGTGATCGTGCTGCGATTTGCGCGACCGTCATCCATTACCGCTCGCGTCGCGCCATTCGCGAGGTCGGCAAAGTGCTGGGATTGACGCCGGATGTGACGGCCGCCCTCGCCAAGACCGTCTGGGGCAGCAACAACGAGGGAATCGCCCAGGATCATATTCGTCAGATCGGGCTTGATCCCGGCAATCCGGCGATCCGGCAAGCCGTGCAGCTTGCGCAAGCCCTCATCGGCTTCCCTCGGCATCTCTCTCAACATGTGGGTGGTTTCGTGCTCACCCGTGAAAGGCTCGACGAGACGGTACCCATCGGCAATGCCGCCATGGAGGATCGCACCTTCATCGAATGGGACAAGGACGATATCGACACGCTCGGCCTGATGAAGGTCGATGTGCTCGCGCTCGGCATGCTGAGCTGCCTCAGGCGCGGGCTCGACTTCCTCAAGGAGCATTATGGGTTCGACGACATCTCGCTTGCCGCGATTCCGCAAGGCGATTCCAAGGTCTACGAGATGCTCTCGCAAGCCGATTCGGTGGGCGTCTTCCAGGTCGAGAGCCGAGCGCAGATGTCGATGCTGCCCCGTCTCAAGCCGAGGGAATTCTATGATCTCGTCATCGAGGTCGCGATCGTCCGTCCGGGGCCCATTCAAGGCGACATGGTGCATCCCTACCTGCGTCGGCGGGAGGGCAGCGAGAGGACGCATTATCCCTCGCCTCATCCCGAGCACGGCGATGCCGACGAGCTCGAGAATGTGCTCAAGCGAACGCTCGGCGTGCCGCTCTTTCAGGAGCAGGCGATGCAGATCGCCATCACGGCAGCCAAGTTCACGCCCGACGAAGCCGACGGCCTGCGGCGGGCCATGGCGACCTTCCGGCATAACGGCACCGTTCATCTTTTCCGCGACAAGTTCATCGTCGGCATGACGCGACGCGGCTATGATCCCGCTTTCGCGCAAAGCTGCTTCGGCCAGATCGAAGGCTTCGGCGAATACGGCTTTCCCGAAAGCCATGCGGCAAGCTTCGCGCTGCTCGTCTATGTATCCGCCTGGATCAAGTGCCATTATCCGGAAGTCTTCTGCGCGGCCATTCTCAACAGCCAGCCCATGGGCTTTTATCAGCCGGCCCAATTGGTGCGCGATGCCGTAAGACATGGCGTCGAGATGCGCCCGATCGATGTGAATTACAGCGAATGGGATTGCACGCTCGAGCCGGCCTCCGAAGAGGCCCGGCATCGCTTTGCGGTGCGCCTCGGATTTCGCCAGATTCAAGGGTTGCGGGAAAAGGAGATCGAAGGTCTTCTTGCGGCGCGCGGCAACGGCTATGCCAGCATCGAGAGGCTCGGCGCGCTCGGCGGCGTCTCGGGCTTCACCATCGAGCGGCTCGCCGAGGCCGATGCCTTCCGCTCCCTCGGCCTTGATCGGCGCGAGGCGCTCTGGGCGGCCCGGCGCCTCGGCACGCTCGGCATCGACAAGGCGATCGCTGCCTTGCCTGACGCTGAAGATCACGCCTCACCGGCAGAGGGCTTGGACCGAGCTTGGAAACCTCTCCCGCGAGCGCCTCACGAAGGCAGGGAAACCAGGCGCGCGGCCCATCCCGCTACGTCCGCCAACCCGCTTCCCCTTTTTGCCGCGCAAATGGACGACGAGCTTTTTGCAGAAGCCAAAATCACGCTCCCGTCCATGCCGCTCAGCGAGCATGTGGTCGAAGATTACATGACGACGGGCTTGTCGCTGAAGGAGCACCCCGTGCGCTTCTTCCGTGATCGCCTCATCCGGCTCGGCGCCTTGCGCAACAGCGAGCATCGCCGCGAGGATCTGCCGCAGGACGGGCGCGTGACGGTCGCCGGCCTCGTGCTCATGCGGCAAATGCCGGGGACCGCCAAGGGTGTTGTCTTCCTGACGCTCGAGGACGAGACCGACATCGCGAACATCATCGTCTGGCCGAAGGTCTTTGCCAGGAACCGCATCAAGGTCATGACCGCACGCTTCCTTGCCGTACGTGGACGCCTGCAGCGCGCCGGCATCGTGATTCATGTCCTTGCGGAAGAATTTATCGATCTCACCGATGAGCTGCGGCTTTTGTCGGAACCTGATCTATTTGCTTCGACAGCACACGCCCCAGGCTCTCACGAACCCGACCCTCACCTTCTCAAGAGCCGCGACTTCCATTGAGCGCCGAAGGCTCCATCAAGGCGATCGCCCCCCGCCTGACCAGCGACTCGATTCCGACGGACAGTCCCCCCGGATGGAACCACCCTTCCAAAAAATTAGAGCATGATGACGATCACGTCACCATGCTCTTCGAACGCACCGCCCGGGCACGCCGTCCTTGAACAGCCGATCGCTGATCCGGAGCTTTTTCCGGATCGGCGGGACCTCGATCTCAGACCGCCTGCAGATTGACCGCGGCGTATTTGCCTTGCTTGCCTTTTTCCAGCTCGTAGCTGACCTTCTGGCCTTCGTTCAGGTTGCTCATTCCGGCACGCTCGACAGCCGAGATATGAACGAACACGTCGGCACCACCAGCCTCAGGCTGAATGAAACCGAAGCCCTTTTGAGCGTTGAACCACTTGACTATCCCAACCGGCATTGCAGCACTCCTTAACGACAAAAATGACCACTTCCGCCCACGCGCGAAGCGGATCGAACCACACCCGAAGCGGATAGCAAGGCCGAGCCCCCAGTGGGAAAGAAGCGGGGAAACAAGCGCGCGAACCGACGAGAGTCGAACCCGACAAGCCATAGACTTCTCTTTTCGCCTTGGCAAATGGAATTGCGCCCTTCCGAAGCCACTCAAGCCGGTAACGGCGCTGTTGGGTGGTCCCGCCCCGACAAATCGTCCGACCACTCGAAAATCGATCCACCGGGCGCTTTCGGGTGGCCTCGGGGCTCGCCGGACGGCGCGCAAAAGCCGCTTTTGCCGCGGCTGCCCAGTCCGTGACGCACGCATTGCGTCGCGTCACGGGCACGAGTTACCCCTTCCGGTTGAGATTAGTAAACAATGTTAGTTTCCAGAAGCGGCCCGTGGTCCGGTTTTGTTCACTTGTGAATAATACTGTATAGATATATTAATTACTTACGGATACGAATCGATCGTCCGACCTGCACGGTACGGCGACGTTTCTTGAGTGCGCGGGGCTTTCTTGGATGCCTATGTCAAGGGGCAAAACACAACCTGCGGCCGCCGTGCGCGCGCCTGAATGGCCAACCGTCATCCTCGCCGCCACGATCTATGGCGGCTGGCTCAGCCTCACCTGGTTCCAGGCTGACCTCCCCTGGTGGATCCTTTGTCCTTGCGGCGCCTGGCTCGTCGCCTGGCAAGGTTCGCTGCAGCATGAAATCCTGCATGGACATCCGACGAGGTGGCGGCGCTTCAACCGGCTGCTCGCCCTGCCGGCGCTTTCCCTCTGGCTGCCCTACGAGAGCTACCGCGTCTCGCATCTGATGCATCATCGCGACGAGCGCCTCACCGACCCTCTCGACGATCCGGAATCCTATTACTGGACGAAGGGGCTTTGGGGCTCGCTCAACCCCGTCTGGCACCCGCTTCTCAAGCTGCAGACCACACTCGCAGGCCGGCTGCTGGTCGGGCCCGCCTGGGTCGTACCTCGCTATCTGCTCAAGCAGGTCCACGCTCTCCGGCAGGGCAGCCCCGTCGCTCGCCGCGCTTGGCGTTCCCATCTCCTGCCCCTCGCCATCATGCTCTCCTGGCTGGCTCTCGTCTGCAAGATGAACCTTGCGCTCTACCTCTTCGGCATCGTGTATCCGGGCGTATCGCTCGCTTTGCTGCGCTCCTTCGCCGAGCACCGCGCCGCTTCCGACGTCTTCGAGCGCACCGCGATCGTCGAGAACGCGCCCGTCCTCGGCCTGCTCTATCTTTACAACAACCTGCACGCCGCCCATCACGAGCGTCCCACCTTGCCCTGGTATCGGATCCCGGCCTGGTACCGGGAAAATCGCGAAAGGCTGATCGCGGGCAATGGCGGCCTCGTCTACAGCGGGTATCTCGAAGTGGCGCGCCGCTTCCTTTTGCGCCCGTATGACGGGCCGCTGCACCCCTCGGACGGCGTGCCGGTCCTGGGGACGGCCACTCCGTAAGGCGCGCCCCTCCACCGCGACCGTTCGGCCGCGGCACGAAGCCCATCGTTCGCGCGCCCGATCGCCCGCATTCCGGCGGGCGCCTTGCCATCCCCGCGACGGGCGTCGTAACTGACCGGCATGTCGACGACCATGCCCCCTATCTACATCTCCTATCTCAATCGGCTCGACGTCGAGGAACTCGCGCTCACTGAGGACGAGATTCTCGCCGCCATCGAAGGGAGCCTCGCGGCGCAAGGCCGAAAGGAGACGGTGATCGAACCGCGCATGCATCTCGAGCCCGGGGTGGCGCGCGGGCATTTCAATGTGTTGCGCGGCGCGATCGGCGCGCCCGTCGGCCTCG
Source organism: Hyphomicrobiales bacterium (assembly GCA_019247795.1). Lineage (GTDB taxonomy): Bacteria > Pseudomonadota > Alphaproteobacteria > Rhizobiales > Beijerinckiaceae > GAS188. The sequence continues at coordinate 9,839 of JAFBAK010000229.1, forward strand.
CCGGCGTCAAGGTGGTCGGCGATTTCGTCGACAATTACCTCGAGAAATTGCCTTCCGAGCTCGCGACGCTCTTGCTGCTCGATCCCCGCAACGGGGCGCCGGTCGCGATTCTCGACGCGAGCGCGATCACGGACATGCGAACCGGGGCGATGACGGCGATCGGCGCCAAATACCTCGCCCGCAAGAGCTCGAAGGTGCTCGGTCACATTGGCGCACGCGGCACCGCCTATTGGAATGTCCGCCTCCTCGATCATCTTTTCGACTTCGACGAGATCCGGGTGCATTCGCGCCGGCCCGAGAGCCGCGAAAGCTTTGCCGAAAAGCTTGCGCGAGACCTCGGCAAGCCCGTCGTCGCCACGCCAGACTGGAAGAGCGCCGTCGAGGGCGCCGACATCGTGGTCGAGGCCTCTCGTCTCGCGGCGCCCGAACCGATGCTGCGCACGGGTTGGATCAAGGAAGGCGCGTTTGTCGCGCCTTACGGCACCATGAGCGCCGTGGAGCTTTCGCTCACCGACATCATGTCGAAGCTCGTGGTCGATGATTGGGGGCAATGCAAGGGCGGCAAATTCGGTTCGCTGCGCGCCCATGTCGCGGCTGGCAAGCTTTCCGGAGCAACGCTGCATGCCGAAATGGGCGAGATCGTCGCCGGCCTGAAGCTGGGACGCGAGCGCGATGACGAAACCATTCTCTTCTGGCATCGGGGTCTTTCGCTCTCCGACATCGCGCTCGGCCATGCCATGCTGGAAAAGGGCAAGCGGCTCGGCATCGGCCAGCGGCTGCGTTTCGCGTGAGTATGGAAGTGCATCACGTCGTTGCCCCCTGTGTCATGCCCGGCGAGGGCGACGAAGTCGGCTCCAGTCAAGGCCACCCGGGAAACCGCCCCAAAGATGGCACCCTCCCGTCGCGCTCTTTTGGAGCGCCCGGCCGGGTATCGCACCCGAAAAGCGTGTCGTGTTCAGCAAATCTCCGTGCACGTGCTAATTAGCCATCGATCGGCAAAAGAGGAGAAGAGATTGCCGCACATCGTCATCGAATACTCCGCCAATCTCGACAATCGACTCAAGCTCCACGAGCTCGTCCACAAGGCACATGAAGCAGCGCTCGCCTCGGGCATCTTTGAGATCGGGGGGTTGCGAACGCGTTGCGCCCGGCGCGATATCTATCGCATTGCCGACGGCCACCCCGACAACGCCTTCGTCGCGGTAAATGTGCGCATCGGCCACGGCCGCGACGAGGCCACGCGGCACAAGGCCGGCAAAATGATCTTCGATGCGATTTGCGAGCATCTCCGCCCGATCATAGCGACGACGCCGATCGGCATCACGCTCGATGTTGCGGAAATCGACAAGGCCGCGACATTCAAGCAAAACAACATGCATTCGATCGTGAGGGCGCGTCGCGAAAAGACGATTTCGCAACCGTGAGGAGATCGGCGTGAACAAGCCTGTCGCAAACGATGCTTTCCTCGCGAACATAGCGGCGGCCGAGCGCCACCTTGAACGTTTCCGTCGCGCGACCGTCTCCCATCGCATCGCCGGGACCAATGATCCCGGGAAAGGTGCGACCTTCGACGATCTGTCTCCAGTCGACAATTCGGTGATCGCCAGGGTTGCGAAGGGAGGGGTAGCGGAGATCGACAAGGCAGCGAAGGCGGCGATGGCGGCTTTCCCTGCCTGGTCGGATCTCGAGGGGGACAAGCGGCGGGCCATCCTGCATGCGATCGCGGATCGGATCGAAGCGCGCGCGGAGGAGATCGCGCTCGTCGAATCGAGCGATACCGGCCAGGCGATCCGTTACATGTCGAAGGCGGCCTTGCGGGGCGCGGAGAATTTCAGGTTCTTCGCGGATCGGGCTCCTGCGGCACGCGATGGCCTTTCGCTTCCGACACCCACGCATTTGAATTACACGATGCGGGTGCCGATCGGCCCGGTCGGGGTGATCACCCCGTGGAACACGCCCTTCATGCTGTCGACCTGGAAGATCGCACCTGCGCTCGCGGCCGGCTGCACCGTCGTGCATAAACCGGCCGAATGGAGCCCGCTCACGGCCGCGCTGCTCGCCGAGATCATGGACGAGGTGATCACCGAGGCCGGATTGCCGGCAGGTGTCGTCAATTGTGTGCATGGGCTTGGCGAAGAGGCCGGAAAGGCGCTCACGGAACATCCCCTCATCAAGGCGATCGGCTTCGTCGGCGACACCTCGACCGGCAGCCACATCATGGCACAGGGCGCGGCGACCCTGAAGCGCGTTCACTTCGAGCTCGGCGGCAAGAACCCCGTCATCGTATTCGCCGACGCCGATCTCGAGCGGGCCCTCGATGCGGCGCTGTTCATGATCTACAGCCTCAATGGCGAGCGCTGCACATCCTCGAGTCGCGCGCTCGTCGAAGCGTCGATCCAGGAGCGCTTCAGCGAGGCGCTGGCGGCCCGCATTGCGAAGATCAAGGTCGGCCACCCGCTCGATCCCTCGACCGAGATCGGACCTTTGATCCATCCGAAGCATGTCGAGAAGGTGCTGAGCTTCCCCGAAAAGGCACGGGCCGAAGGCGCGAAAGTGCGCTGCGGGGGTGGAAGAGCGATGGAAGGGACAGGCAACTACGTCGAGCCGACGCTTTACACCGGAGCGACGAGTGCGATGCGCATCGCGCAAGACGAGATCTTCGGCCCGGTGCTTACCGTTATCCCCTTCGAGGAGGACGCACAGGCGCTCGCCATCGCCAATGACGTGCGCTACGGCCTCACCGCTTATTTGTGGACGCGCGATGTCGCCCGCGCGCATCGCTTCGCCCAGAAGGTCGAGGCTGGAATGGTCTGGGTGAACTCGGACAATGTCCGCCACCTGCCGACGCCTTTCGGCGGGATGAAATCGTCCGGGATCGGCCGCGACGGCGGGGATTACTCCTTCGATTTCTACATGGAGACGAAGAATATCGCGATCGCTCTCGACAATCACAGAATTTCGAAGATCGGTATGTGATCGCGCCTTGATGCCTTGGAGCCCGAATGCCGATTCGCAAACCCGTTCCAGTCCCGCCTTTCAGCATCGTTCGCGCGAGCCATATCGAATATGGAGCGACCGACTTGGCGCGCGCCAAGTCCTACTGGGTGGATGCCTTGGGTTACCTCCTGGCCGACGAAACCTCCGATGCGCTCTATCTGCGCGGCCTCGAAGAGCGCAATCATCATTCGGTCGTCCTGCGGCGATCAAAGGATGCGGCCGTCGCCTCACTCGGATTCAAGCTCGCGTCCGAAGAGGATCTCGACAAGGCGGCCCGCTATTTCGGCGAGCGGCAACTTCCCAATCGGTTCGTAGAGAGGCCGTTCCAGGGGCGCACGCTCGCCGCGACCGATCCGCTCGGCATGCCGCTCGAGTTCTACTTCAGTATGGATCAGTTGCCATGCATGCTGCAGAAATACGGGGAGTATCGCGGCGCGAAGATCCAACGGATCGATCACATCAATTGCTTCACCCCGGACGTGCAGCTGAGCCACGATTTCTATAACGAGATCGGTTTTCGCACGACGGAATACACCGCGGCCGAGGAGAGCGGCGCGCTTTGGGCCGTGTGGATGCATCGCAAAGGCGGGGTGCACGATATCGCCTTCACCAATGGCTTCGGCCCGCGCCTGCACCATATCGGCGTTTGGGTCTCCTCGATCACCGACATCATTCATATCTGCGACGTGCTTGCGACCACCGGTTTCCTCAAATCCATGGAGCGTGGGCCTGGCCGTCACGGAATTTCCAATGCCTTTTTCCTCTATTTGCGCGATCCGGACGGGCACCGGATCGAGCTTTTCACCTCGGATTACCTCACGGTCGACCCCGATCATGAACCCATCCATTGGAACCTGCTCGATCCGACGCGTCAGACGCTTTGGGGAGCGCCTGCGCCAAAGAGCTGGTTCGAGGAGGGTTCGCCCTTTGATGGCGTCGCGACTCGAGAGCCCGTGCTGAAGGCAAAGCCCATCGTCGCCCCTTGATTCCAGAGGCCGGGTTTCTGAACCGGCTATTAACGTCGTCTTCCAAGCTCGTTCAGTGTCTCGGCTTCATATTGGAAGCTCGCAATGAACCTGAGGAGACTGACAATGCTCAACCGATCGATCGGCGCGGCTCTTTTCGCCGCCTCGGGCTTAATCGGATCGAGCCTCGCGGCGCAGGCGTAAGACGCGCGGGAAGCCGATATCCTGGGCTACCATCAGCTTTGCGATCACGGCGATCGGCGCGCTTGCGTACGCTTGTCAGGGTCCAATCTCTGGGGAGGCGGAGTTGCGTTCGCCCCGCTTCACAGTACCGGCTTCGCACGTCATGATGTGACTTCACCATCCGGTCGAACCCGCTTTGACCGCAAAACGCCTTGGGACGCGACATGTTCGTGCGCCGACTGATTCTCGTTCCCACCGGCCTCATCCTCGCGATCGCGGTCGGTTTCATTTTCCTCTTGATCGGGGGGTTCGCCGAACCTGCCGGCCGGAAAGTGCTTGAAGGGATCGGCTGGATTTTCCTGCTCGCGGTGCGGGCCGATGCGATGCGTGGGGAACCCGCGGCCTCCTATGTCGCGCTCGCGACCAAGATCATCTGGGGAGCGACTTTGGCCGTCGTCGTCGCGCCCGTGCTGCTCACGGCGATGATCGGGGAGGCCGCAAGGCTCAGATCCTTCATCTGGTATGTCGCAGCGCCCGCGGTGCTCACGGCGCTGACTCCCTGGCTCGCGCGCGGAGCAAGGGCAGCCGGCAGCTCCGCCATTCGCGACGCCGCCACCCGAAGCGCTCAGACACAGGCCGATGAAGCGCGCCTCGCTCTCCTGTTGTTCCTGTCGGGTGCAGTGTCCGGCTTCATTTACTGGGCGATCGCCGGACGCGATGCGGGTCTGGGGCGCGTCACGGACGGGAAGATCGGCGTGCGCCAAACACCGACACCCTGATCGGTCATTCGTCGAGGACGCAAGTGCGCGCGAAGCAACCTTGCGAGCCTCCTTTGCACTTGTCGGACGTCTGACGAGATGCAAGGCGGCCAGCGCGCCGGCGACGCGCCAAATGCGGCGAATTCAGAGCTTTTGCGGCTCGAAGCTGTCGCGCAAGACGGCGGCGGCCTCTCGACTCGCGCTCAATTGCGGCAAAGGTCACGGCGAATTAGAGGTCCGCACATTTGCTAGTTGGCTTCGTTACGAAAATCAATTCTTTCGTCCGAAAGCATAGTGATCGCGACTTTTCAGCAACACTTAGTGTTCCCACCAAACTTATTCTTATGACAGGGATAACTCCCCGTTGACCACCATAAGATCGCCACCATGTTCAGTAGCATTGATGTTGAAGGACAACCACCCTGTCCCTTTGCAGAGCGGAAACCTTCACAGCGAGCACCCTTGGTCAAAAGGAGAGCCTCAATGTGCGACTATAGCCTGCAACACATCGCATCCAGACCAGCCGTGGTTGGTGACAAGCTGGTGAGCACGAGCTTCAGCAACTCGTCCACCCGCGGTTTTGCCGCCGTCGGGCAACCCGACGTTGCGGTGTGCCTGCTTCCGGGCACCGAAATCGCTTTCGAGAGGGAAGTCGAATGCGACGACACGTTCGGCCTCTTCCCCCGCAAGCTCCGCGAGAAAGTGGCTCGCTTCCGTCAGGTCGACATGGACAAGCCGCATACCCATCACGACGCGCTCGAATTTCCGAGTGGGCGCAGCGTGCTGGTCACGCAACTGACGAAAGGCCAGCATGCGACCGTGTTGCAGCTGCCGGCTTCGGCGCGCGAGGAGAAGGCTCCTCACGAGCACGTCGAGACAAGGACCGAGCGACAAGACACGTTCGTCGGCTGATCCAGCCGTCAGGCGGACCAAATCGCGCTCGCGTGCGGAACGAGCCGTGAGCGCGACCCGTGGACGCGCAATCTCTCGTTGATATTGCGCGAACTGTTGGAGGTGCATGTCGCTGGCGGAGGCACATTCGCCCCCAACGAGTTCGCCTTGGTGTTAGCGCGACATCGGAAAGATAGACAACAACCGTTTGGCGGCGATCCTTGCGTCAGACGCGAGCTTAGCGACAATCCAGATTTTACGATGAGCGCCGATTAGCCGAAGCGGCCGGTGATATATTGCTCGGTTTGCTTCTTTTTAGGCGCCGTGAAAATGGCTTGCGTGTCGCCGAATTCCACGAGTTCGCCCAGATACATGAAGGCTGTGTGTTCCGAGACGCGGGCCGCCTGCTGCATATTGTGCGTGACAATGGCGATGGTGTAGCTCGACGACAGCTCGTCGATCAGCTCCTCGATCCTGGATGTGGAGATCGGGTCGAGCGCCGAGCAAGGCTCATCGAAAAGGATGACTTCGGGCTTAACCGCGACGGTGCGCGCGATGCAAAGTCTTTGCTGCTGCCCGCCTGATAAGCTCGTTCCGCTCGCATGAAGCTTGTCCTTCACCTCGGTCCAAAGCGCCGCGCCGCGAAGCGCATGCTCGACGCGATCGTTCATTTCTGCGCGCGGCAAATTCTCGTAAAGCCGGACGCCGAAAGCGATGTTCTCGTAGATGGTCATCGGGAAAGGCGTCGGTTTTTGAAACACCATGCCGATCCGGGCCCGAAGGACGTTTCGATCCTGCTTGGGGTCGAGAATGTCCTCGCCGTCGAGCAGCACCCTGCCCTCGGCCCGCTGATTGGGGTAAAGCTCATAGATTCGGTTCAGGACACGCAGCAGCGTCGATTTCCCGCAGCCGGACGGGCCGATGAACGCCGTCACCTGGTTTTCCCGCAGCGAAAGCGTGATGTCCTTCAGAGCCTGGTTTTGCCCGTAAAAGAAATTGAGTCCTTCGATCTTGACCTTTTCGCGCGCCGGCGCGGCGTGCGGAATGGGGGCGCCATTGGTTGCAATACTCGGGAGTATCGGGGCGGAAGTCGCCGAGATGCTCATCGACCGCTCCTCTTCGACACGAGCACGCGCGCGACGATGCTGAGGAGCAGCACCGCGGCCGTGATGATCAAGGCTCCCGTCCAAGCGAGCGACTGCCATTCCGGATAGGCGCTCGACGCGAACTGGTTGATGGTGAGCGGTAGGCTCGCCATCGGGCTGGTCAGGCGAAGACTGAAGTTGAGATTGCCCAGCGCTGTGAACAGAAGGGGCGCCGTTTCACCGCTGACCCGCGCGACGGCAAGCAGAACGCCGGTCACAATTCCTGCTTGCGCGGCCTTGTAGCACACCGAGCGAATGATCACCGAGCGCGGCGCGCCGATCGAGGCCGCTGCCTCGCGCAGCTGGTTCGGCACCAGCAACAGCATGTCCTCGGTCGTGCGAATGACCACCGGGATGACGATGATGGCGAGCGCCGCACCACCCGCAAGCGCCGAGAACCCACCCATCGGGACCACGACGAGTTCATAGACGAACAAGCCGATGATGATCGAAGGCGCGCTGAGCAGGATGTCGTTGATGAAGCGAACCACCGGCGTGATCCGCTTGTAGCGGCCATATTCGGCCATGAAGGTGCCCGCGAGAATGCCGATCGGCGTGCCGACAGCAACGCCGAGAACCGTCATGATCAGGCTTCCCACGATGGCATTGAGCAAGCCGCCTTGCGAACCTGGACCGGGAGTGATCTCGGTGAACACACGCAAGCTCAGCCCGCCAACCCCGTTGTAGAGGAGCGACCCAAGGATGAGGCACAACGCAGTCAAACCGAGCGCGGTCGCGGCATAGCAAAGCCCTTGAAACACGGCATTGGCCGATTTGCGTCTTGCGGGCAGCGCCCTCGCTCGGACTGCGACCGGCTCCACGATCAAGCTCCTGCCTGCTTGTTCATCCTGAGCAACAGCAAGCGCGCGGCGGCAAGCACGATGAGGGTGATGACGAACAGAATAAGCCCCAGCGCCACAAGCGCGGAGGAGTGCATGGCCTCCTTCGCTTCGGCGAACTCATTCGCGATGCTCGACGAAATGGTCGTTCCAGGAGCAAGGAGAGAGGCTCTCACCTTCGGGTCGTTGCCGATAACGAAGGTGACCGCCATGGTCTCGCCGAGCGCGCGGCCGAGCGCCAGCATGGCGCCGCCGATGACACCGACGCGGCTGTAAGGCAGCACCACCCGAGTGACCACCTCACGCGTCGTTGCTCCGAGCCCGAAAGCGGCTTCCTTGAGGACGGGGGGAACTGTCTGGAAAACGTCGCGAGACACGGCGGCGATGAACGGCAAGACCATGATGGCGAGGATGATTCCCGCTGTCAGAATCCCTTGCCCATAAGACGGGCCGGCGAAGATGGTGGACAGAATGGGAATTTCCGAGACCGCCGGAACGAGATAGTTGTTCTCCAGATTTTGCAGGACGGGAGCAAGGACGAACAAACCCCACATTCCGTAAATGATGCTCGGCACTCCGGCCAGAAGCTCGATCGCCGTGCCGATCACGCGCCGCAATCTGAGCGGACATAATTCGGTGAGGAACACGGCGATGCCGAGGCCGACCGGCAAGGCGAGGGTCATGGCGACCGTCGAAGTGACGACGGTACCGTAGATCGGCGCGAGCGCACCGAATTTCAGGATGTCGGGGTTGGGGTTCCACGATTGGCTGGTGAAGAAGCTGATGCCGAAAGTCGAAAGCGCGAGCCAGGCCCCGAACACCAAAGTGAGGAGAAAGCCGCCAAGCAGCGTCAATACGAAATATGCGGCCGAACGGGTCAGGAGCCGAAAGAACGCGTCGCTCGCCGCGAAGCGTCTGACGGCGAGGTCGCGACCTCCAATGCTGACCGCACTCATCGGGATGTTGACCATCGATCCCCGATTGCTACCAATCCTATCCGCTGCCTTTGGGAAATTCAGCGAGCAGGGCCGGCTCACTTTTGCGTCCGGCCTCGCCTGTTAGCAAAGCTGCATTCAACCCGCCATCACATGCCGGCGAGCGGCTTGCCGTCGGGACCTTTGATCTCGGCCCAACTCTTGGCGACAAGCTCTTTCACATTGGCGGGCATCGGCACATAGTCGAGCTCGTCAGCCGCTTTGTCGCCGTTCTTGTAGGCCCAGGCGAAGAATTTCAATGCTTCGCCTGCCGCGGTCGCATCCTTCACTTCCTTCGGCATCAGGATGAAGGTCGAAGCGGAGATGGGCCAGGCGGCGGCGCCCGGCTGATCGGTGATGATCAAGTAAAAATTGTCGGCCTTCGCCCAATCGGCATTGGCCGCGGCCGCCTGCACGCTCTGGGCATTTGCCTCGACGGGCTTGCCATCTTTGTTGATCATCTTCGTCGTCGTCAGCTTGTTCTGCTTGGCGTAAGCCGTCTCGACATAGCCGATCGCGCCCTTGGTCTGGGCCACGTTGTTGGCGACGCCCTCGTTTCCCTTGGCCCCGATACCGGTCGGCCACTCCACTGAGGTCGAGGAGCCGACCTTCGATTTCCAATCGGCGCTCACCTTGGAAAGGTAGTTGGTGAAGTTGAACGTGGTGCCGGAGCCGTCGGCGCGATGCACGACGAGAATGGGTGCGGAGGGGAGCTTCGCGTCCGGGTTGAGCTTCTTCAGCTCTGGAGCATCCCAAGTCTTCACCTCGCCGAGGAAGATCTTGGCGAGGGTGTCGGCATCGAGCGTGAGCTCGTTCGGCTTGATTCCCTCAAGATTCACGACTGGGACAATGCCCCCCATGACCATCGGCCATTGCGTAAGATTGCCGCCGTCGGCGAGCTCCTTTGCGGTCAGCGGAACATCCGACGCGCCGAAGGCCACGGTGCGCGCGGTGATCTGCTTGATGCCGCCGCCCGAGCCGATGGACTGGTAATTCAGGCCAATCCCCGTTTGCGCCTTATAGGCTTCCGCCCATTTGGCATAAATCGGAAAGGGGAATGTCGCGCCGGCGCCCGTGATGTCGGCGGCCTGGGCCAAGGAGGGCATCGAGCCGAGTGTCGTCACGATCGCGGCTGCACGGACGGATCTTGCTGCGTGCTTGAACATGGGAGCCTTCCAAAAAGAAGCTGTTGTGCTCGGACAGGTCGAAAACGGCAAAAACCCATCGGGGCTCTAGAAGGAACACCGTGAACGTTTGGCCGTTTCGGCACGTTCTGCAAAAATGGCGTATCGACGCTCGATGACAGTTTGATGAAATTCATGAACGGTGACGTTCATCTGCTCGTTCGGGAGCCGCAGAACCCATCAGCCTTCGTTTCCAGGGAGATTCCATTGCGCGTTGTGAAAGTGAGGCACTTCGTCGAGGGCTTGCGGCCACGACGCACCAAGCTCGAGATTCCGGGATGGGCGGGTCAGCGCGAGCACCGCACAGACGGAAACCACGAATATGTCTGGCACTGCCTGCCATTTTCTGAGGGGGCCCAATACGGGATCGAGCTCTTTTACCCTTACGGCAACGAGCTCGCCGTCACTACGCGAGACGGTCGTCTCATCCTCGAAGGAGATTTCGGCCCCCCTCCGGAAAGCGGGGTGCTTTGGCCACCCTTCCGAAACTTCGGTGACAATTTCTACACGTATCAAATCCTTCTCGACCTCAACCCCGGCGAAGGTTGGGCGATCCGGACCGAGCCGCATCCTCGTTTCTACACGGACCGCACGGACACCGTGCCGATCGCCGTCCCCGCCCTGCTGCGCAATTGGTGGCCGATGATGTTCTTCATCGTCTTCAAATCACCCGCCGAAGGTCGAACCCATATTTTCCGGCCAGGAGAGCCTTTTGCTCAAATTATCGTCATTCCGGAGGAGGCCGATTACACGCTCGCCGAAATGGGCGAGGAGGAGGCTGCAGAGCGCGAGCTCAAGTCGAGACGTATCCACGAATCGCGCCAGACGCTGTCGGCCGATACCCATTGGACTTCGGCGTCGAACACGGTCTTCGACGGCACCTACCGACACATCCTTCGAGCCGCTAAGGCCAAAAAAAGCGCGGGCTGAGGCGCCCGCCCGAAAGTCTGGGTCTCAGGCCAAGCGTAAGCGTCCGGCCATTGGCCCGATGCCTCAGGCGAGAAGGGCTCGATGCATCGAGCCCCCTTCCTTGTCAGCATCAACGCCGGTCATAGCCCGCCCAGTTATGGTGATGATGATGATGATGGTGGTGATGGTGGTGGTAGTAGACATAGGGGCGCGGTGGGCCCCACCCCCACCAGTGATTATGATGGTGGTGGTGATGGTGATGGTGATGGTGATGGTAGGGGTAGAAAAACTGCGCCACTTTCACGTCTCGGCTTTCGCGCTGCCGCGCAGCCTCGGCTTTCACCTCGTCGTCGGCTCGCAAGAGCGCCAGCGCATTCGGGATGGACTCCAGCAGATCCGCGTATGAACGCGCCGCCATCACTTCCTTCGCGCTCGGCGCCACTGGTGTCGCGGCCTGAGCCCCGTGCGCCGCAGCCAGGGAAGAGATCGCGCCGAGCAATCCAGTGATTTTCTTGTCCATGGTGCATCTCCCGCAAATTTCACGGGAAAACGCCTGCGGAAGTCGACGGTTCCCTGCTCGCTGGGTTCAAGATCGCCGTCTCGGCCGACATGGTTGGCGCCTCAATCCGAAGGGCGCGCAATCATCTTGAGCCGATAGAGTGCTTCGAGCGCCTCCTTGGGCGTGAGCTCGTCCGGGTTCACACGTTCGAGCTCCTCACGCAGGCGGTGGTCGGCACGCGGAGGCGGATCAGGCGGCAGGGTCGCCGCGGCGAACAGAGGCAGCTCCTCGATCAGCTTCGCAGCCGGCTTCTCGCGCTCGGTGCGCTCAAGCCCGGCGAGAATCGATTTGGCGCGCGCGATCACGGCGGGCGGGAGGCCCGCGAGTCGTGCGACTTGCACCCCGTAGCTGCGGTCTGCCGCGCCCGCAACGACCTCGTGCAGGAAAACGACGTCACCGTGCCACTCGCGCACACGGCTCGTCAGATTGACAAGGCGGCGCAAGCGACCGGCGAGCGCTGTGAGCTCGTGGAAATGCGTGGCGAACAAGGCCCGGCAGCGATTGGCTTCGTGCAGATGCTCGAGCGTCGCCCAGGCGATCGAGAGGCCGTCGAAAGTTGCCGTGCCGCGCCCGATCTCATCGAGGATCACGAGCGCGCGGGTGGACGCTTGGTTCAAGATCGCGGCGGTTTCGATCATCTCGACCATGAAGGTCGAGCGGCCGCGCGCGAGATCATCGGCAGCTCCGACCCGCGAGAAGAGCTGGTCAATGACGCCGATCACGGCGCGCTCGGCTGGAACATAAGAGCCGATTTGGGCCAAGATGGCGATCAACGCGCTCTGCCGCAAATAGGTGGATTTGCCGGCCATGTTGGGGCCAGTCACGATGGCAATGCGGCCGGCATTTTCTCCGGGTGGCGGGGAAAGGTCGCATCCATTCGCGACGAAGCTCTTGCCTTCGCGCCGCAGCGCCGCTTCTACCACCGGATGGCGGCCGCCATCGATCTCGAAGGCGAGACCATCATTGACCATCGGCCGCACCCATTCGAGATCGCCCGCGAGTTCGGCAAGTCCTGCTGCCACATCGATGCCCGCGAGGGCACGCGCCACCGCTTCCAACATGTCGCGAGCGGCGACGATTTGCGCCGCGAGATGCGAAAAAATGCCAAGCTCGATCGCCAACGCTTTATCGCCCGCGGCCGCGATCCGGCTTTCGAGCTCGCTCAACTCGACAGTCGAGAAGCGCATGGCGTCCGCCATGGTCTGGCGATGCAGGAACGTCGCGGCCAGAGGTTCCTTGAGAAAGCGCTCGCCGGCAAGTTGCGGCACCTCCACGAAAAAACCGAGCATGTTGTTGTGCTTAATGCGCAACGTGCGGCAATCTGCCTCCTCGGCGTAGCGTGTCTGCAGCGCGGCGATCACGCGGCGGCTTTCATCGCGCAAGGCTCGCGTTTCATCGAGGCCGGCGTCATGACCCGGGCGGATGAAGCCTCCATCGCGCTTGAGGAGCGGCAATTCGTCGGCCAGGGCGGCCCGGATCCGTTCCGCCAAGCCCGGATCGACGCCTGCCAATGATCGATGCGCCGCGGCGATCTCCGAGCTGGTTTCGGTGCCGGATGCGGCGAGCTCGAGCGCGATAGAATGCGCCTCCTCGAGCGCCTGCCCGACCGCCGCGAGGTCGCGAGGGCCACCGCGATCGAGCGCCAGTCGCGTCAAGGCGCGTAAAATATCGGGAATGCGCCGCAACCGTCCGCGGATCTCGCCACGAAGCTCTCTCCCGTCGATGAAATAGCCGACGGCGTCGAGTCTTGAATTGACGGCAACCGGTTCGACCAAGGGACTCGCGAGCCGCGCGGCAAGGAGGCGCGAGCCTGCGCCCGTGGCGCAACGATCGATCGCCGCGAGCAGACTGCCGCCGCGATCTCCGGACAATGTGCGGGAAAGCTCGAGATTGGCGCGGGTCGCCGCATCGATGCGCATGGTGCGCGTTTCGCTGGCCCGTTGCGGAATGGACAAAGGTGGGCGTGCGCCGCGCTGGGTGCGCTCGACATAAGTGATGGCAGTGCCGGCTGCCAAGAGCTCGCTTCGCGAAAACTCGCCAAAGGCATCGATCGACGCGACCTCGAAATAGGCCGCAAGGCGGGAAGCCGCGGTGCCCGCGTCGATGCTGTCTCGAGGTTGTGGCACGACGGGTGCACGAATTTCAGCCCAAAGCGATGCGAGTGCCGGATCCTCATACGCGGACTCGGAGACGACGATCTCACACGGGTCGAACCTGGCCAACTCGGCCGCAAGCCCTTCCGGCATGGCCTCGGCGAGCTCGAACGCGCCCGTCGAGATGTCGAGTGCGGCAATCCCGTAGGTCCAGGGCCCGTCCGATGCTCTGACCCGCGCGATGGCGACGAGCGTGTTCGCTCGCGAAGGATCGAGCAGCGCATCTTCGGTGATGGTGCCGGGCGTGACGAGCCGCGTCACATCTCGGCGAACGACGGATTTCGCGCCGCGCTTTCGCGCTTCAGCCGGATCCTCGAGCTGCTCGCAAACGGCAACACGATGCCCGAGTGCGATGAGACGCTGCAGATATTCGTCGGCGCGGTGGACCGGCACACCACACATCGGGATGTCTGACCCGTTGTGCCGACCACGCTTGGTGAGGACGATGCCCAGCGCGCGGCTCGCGATTTCCGCATCCTCGAAGAACAGCTCGTAAAAATCGCCCATGCGATAAAACAAAAGGGAATCGGGATTGGCTGCCTTGATCTCGGCGTATTGCGTCATGACGGGCGAGGCGGTCTCGGCCTTTCTTGCGGTCGGACTCGCTGGCGACGGCGCGTGCATTCCCCTTTGTAGCAGGAGCGAAGGGCCCAACTAAGAGGGTCGCGCCCGAAGGCCACAGATTCCACGCGCCTGATTCGCAACGCGACTTTCTGGATGAAGGCTGAGCCGCTCCGTCCGGCACGTCCCGGCTCTGCCAATCTCGCTGGGGATAAGGTGTCGAGGCCTTCACAACATATAGCCGGTAAATCTATGGTCTTGTTTAACGCTAATTAACCAATGAACGGATAATTAGCGTTAACGAGCGGATCGAGAGCCTCACTCTCGTCGCTTCACCTTCGAGAGGGCTTATCCGTGTCGCTTTCTTCCTTTGTTTCAAGGCGTAGCGGTGCGCCATCGCTTCTCGCCACCACCTCGGTCGCGGCCCTTCTGCTCGGCAATCCCTTGCCGGCGAGCGCCGGACAAAAGATCAACAATATGTCGGTCTCGAGCGTCGCAGTGGGCCAGGGCCAGGCAACGACGTCGGTCATCATCACCGGGTCGACCGTCTCGGGCGCGGTCACCAACGCCGGGACCATCAGCGCCGGAGCGGCGAGCGTCCTCTCCATCGCCACGAGCACGATCGGGGGCGGCATCTCAAACAGCGGTATGATCAACTCCAGCGGCAGAGGCGTGAATATCGGCCCGGCAAACACCATCTTCGACGGGATTGCCAACGGTCCGAGCGGTGTCATCAACGCCAACGGTTCGGGCCAGGTCACCGCCCTCTCGATAGGCCAAAACACGATCTCGGGCGGCGTGACCAATGCCGGACAGATCAACGCCAGCACGCTCACGACCGCCGTGGGCGCGTTGGCCGATGTCAACGGCATCGCAGTCTTCGGCGGCAGCAGCCAAGTCTCCGGCGGCATCAACAATACGGGCTCCATCACGGTCAGCGGCCAACAGACCAATTCGGGCCCCGCTTTCGCCACCGGCATCCTGGCTCAGGCAGGAAATCTTGCCGGCGGCGTCAGCAACAGCGGAAACATCTCGGTGCAGGCCAGCGGCACGAATCAAGGCGCGCAGGCGAGCGGCATCAACTTGACCGCCAACGGCGCTCAGGCGAATTCAAGCCAGGGAGGCGCCTTCACGGGCAGCATCTTCAACGGAGGCGCGGCGCTTCGCGGCAGCATCGCGGTCACGGCGAGCGCGAACTCCCAGCTGCAGGCCGCAAGCGGCTTCGGACTCCAAATTGTCGCGCAAGGCGGCGGCCTCCCCACCGCGAATGCGGTCGCCACGGGCGGCACATTCACAGGAGATGTCGTCAACTCCGGAAAAATCGCCGTGAGCGCAGCCAATTCGGGCCAAGTTTTCGCTGTCGGCATTCTCGCGGCGGTCGATGGAGGGGGACAAAACCAAGCTCAAA
>JAFBAK010000338.1 GCA_019247795.1 Hyphomicrobiales bacterium
CTCGCCGAGCTGGCGCGCCACGGTGAGAACCGGGTTCAGGCTCGTCATCGGTTCCTGGAAGATCATCCCGATGTCGTTGCCGCGAATGGCGCGCATGGCGCGTTCAGGAAGGGTAAGAAGCTCCCGCCCCGCGAATCTGATCGAGCCCGCAACCTTGCCGGGCGGCTCGGGGATGAGGCGCAGGATCGAGCTCGCCGTGACCGATTTGCCGCAGCCGGATTCGCCGACGAGCGCGAGCGTCTCAGCGTCGTTGACGTGGAAGGAGACGCCGTCGACCGCGCGATTGACGCCGTCCGGCGTGCGGAAATGCGTCTGCAGGTTCTCGACCTCGAGAAGCGCCATCGGTCAGAGCTTCTTCGCGAGCCGCGGGTCGAGCGCATCGCGCAAGCCGTCGCCGAGGAGGTTCACGGCGAGCACGGTGAGCGACAGGAAAATCGCCGGGAAGAGCACGATGTAGAACTTCACCTGCCAGAGCGCCCTCCCCTCCGCCATGATGTTTCCCCAGGAAGGGATGATCGGCGGTGTGCCGACGCCGAGAAACGACAAGATCGCCTCGGTGATCATGGCGGAAGCGCAAATATAGGTCGCCTGCACGGTAAGCGGGGCGAGCGTGTTAGGCACGACATGTCGCAGGATGATCATAGGCACGCGCGTTCCGGCAGCGACCGCACCATCGATGAAGGGCTGCTCGCGCAACGACAAGACGACGCCGCGCACGAGCCGCGAGACACGTGGCACCTCGGCGATGGTGATCGCCGTGATCACGTTGCCGATGCTGCCGCGTGTGAGCGCCATGAGTGCGATGGCAAGCAGGATCGGCGGGATCGACATCAACCCGTCCATGATGCGCATCACCACCCCATCCGCGGCACGCAAGAAGCCGGCGACAAGGCCGATCGCCAAGCCGATGACGGAGGCGAGAAGCGCGACCGAGAAGCCGACGAGAAGCGAGACGCGCGTGCCGAAGAGCACGCGCGAATAGATGTCGCGCCCGAGCATGTCCGAGCCGAACCAGAAGAGCGCGGAAGGCTCGCGCGTTCGTTTCGAAGGGGCGAGCGCCGTGGGATCGACCGTGCCGAGATAGGGCGCGAAGACGCCGATGAGGATCATCACCGCAAGGATGCCGCCGCCGATCACGATGGTCGGGTGACGAAGGCAAAAGCTCATGCCCCTGCCGTGCGGCTTCACCGGCGCGATGACGTCGGGAAGCTCCGGTGCCCCCGCGACCGGGGCTTGTGGGAGCGGAGCCGTGGCGATGTCGGAGGCGGCGCTCAATAGCGGATCCTCGGGTCGAGCAAGGTGTAGAGGAGGTCGATCAGGAGATTGACGAGCACATAGGCGAAGCTGAAGAGCAAGACGAGCCCTTGGATCACCGGGTAGTCGCGCCGCAGGATGGAATCGACGGTGAGCCGCCCCAGTCCCGGGATGACGAAGACGCTTTCCGTCACCACCGCGCCGCCGATGAGCGCCGCGATGCCGAGCCCGATCACGGTCACGATCGGCACGGCCGCGTTCTTCAAGGCATGAACGAAAAGAATGCCGCTTTGACCGATGCCCTTGGCGCGCGCCGTCTTGATGTAATCCTGCTGCAGGACCTCGAGCATGGTGGCGCGTGTCATGCGCGCGATGAGCGCGACGTAAACGGCCCCGAGCGCGATCGCAGGGAGGATCAAGTTCTGCAGCCATGGCCAAAAGCCGCGCCCGATCGGCGTGTAGCCTTGCACCGGGAGCCAATCGAGCTCGAGGGCGAACACATAGGCGAGGAGGTAGGCGATCACAAAGACCGGCACGGAGAAGCCGAAGACGGCGAAGGCCATCACCAGACGATCGACGAGGCTGCCCGCCTTCCAGGCGGCGGCGACGCCGAGCGGCACCGCGACGCCGATGGAAAGAATGAGCGTCACCAGCATGAGCGAGAGCGTCGGCTCGATGCGCTGCGCGATGAGATTGGTGACGGGCAGGTTGGTGAAGATCGAGGTGCCGAGGTCGCCATGCAGGATGCGCCAAGCCCAATCGCCGAACTGGACGAGGAAGGGCCTCTCGAGCCCGAGGCTCTGGCGAATGCGCTCGATATCGGCAGGCGTCGCCTGATCGCCCGCGATGATGGCGGCGGGATCTCCCGGCGCGATGTAAAGGAGGCTGAAGACGAAGAGCGCCACCACCGCCATCACCGGGATGGTGGAGAGGATGCGCCTCAAGACATAGAAGCCCATGAGGAGAAGCGTCAGGCCGTCTTGCTCACGTTCCAGGCAAAGGGTAACGGGCCCTTCACCACCCCATCGACGTTCTTGCGCCAGGCCTGATAGGTGAGGAAGAACCCTGTCGGCGCGTAGACGACGAAGTCGAGCGCATCCTTGTTCAGCTTGCGCATCGCGGCCTTCTCCTCGTCGAGCGACTTGGCGTCGAACCAGGCCGTGATGTCGCTCTCGACCTCCGGGCTGTTCGGCCATCCGAACCAGGCATTGTCGCCGTTGCAGCGGATCGCCGTGTAGGCGGCCGGATTGATGCAATCTGCACCCGCGTGCCAAGTGTGGAACATCGACCAGCCGCCTTGGCCGGGCGGGTTCTTCATCGCGCGCCTTGTGCCGGTCGTTCCCCAATCGGTGGCGATGAAATCGACGTTCATGCCGAGCTGTTTCAAGAGATCGGCGGTGACGTCGCCTTGCGCCTTCGTGATCGGCTGATCCTGCGCCACGATGCAGGTGATCGGCTCGCCCTTGTAGCCGGCCTCGGCGAGAAGACGCTTGGCTCCATCGAGGTCGCGTTTGCCCTTCAGAATCTCGCCGCCCTCTTCGTTGTAGAGCGGCGTGCCGGGCGTGAAGTAGCCGGGAATCGGCCGCCAGAGCTTGTCGTCGGAGCCGACGAGCGAGCGCATGTAGTCCTCCTGGCTCAAGGCCATGAGGATGGCGCGGCGCGCCTTCACGTTGTTGAACGGCGGAAAGAGATGATTCATGCGGAACGAGCCGATATTTCCGAGCGGATCGGCGATATCGACCTTGATGCTCGCGTTCTTGCGCAAGAGCGGCACGAGATCCGAGATCGGGTTCTCCCACCAATCGACCTCGCCGTTCTGGAGCGCCGCGGAGGCCGTCGCGGGATCGGGCATGACGATCCATTCGATGCGATCGACGAGGATCCTCTTGCCGCCCGCGAGCCAGGAGGCCGGCTCGTTGCGCGGCACGTAATCGGTGTTCTTGGCGAAGACGGCGCGCGCTCCGGGCACCCACTCGTCCTTCATGAACCGCATGGGGCCCGAGCCGATGTATTCGGTGATCTGTTTGAAGGGATCGGTCTTGGCGATCCGTTCGGGCATCACGAAGCTGCAAGGCGCATTGTTCTTGGCGAGCGCGAAGAGCATCTTGGGGAAGGGCCTCTTCAGCACCCATTTGAAGCTTCGATCATCGATCGCGACGAGCTCTTCCTGGATGCCCTTGAGCATGATGCCCATGGGGTCGCGTGCCGACCAGCGCGCCATGCTCGCAGCCGCGTCCTTGGCAAGGACCGGCTCGCCGTCGTGGAATTTCAGCCCCGGCCGGAGCGTGAAGGTCCAGGTGAGCCCATCCTCCGACACGGTCTCGCTCTCCACCATCTGGCGTTGCGGAGCGAGATTCTCGTCGACACCATAAAGCGTGTCCCAGACGAGCGCGGCGGCGTTGCGCACCACATATTGAGTTCCCCAGATCGGATCGAAATTCGCGAGGTTGGTCTGCGGAACGAAACGCAAGGTTCGGGCATCCCCGCCTTGCGCCAGCGCCGGAGAGGGAAAACGCGAAATGGCCGGGAGCGCAGCGGTGCTCGCCATGCCTTTGAGGAGCTTTCTGCGGTCCATCTCGTTCACCTCTTTTTATTCAGGCCAACCCAGGGAAGCCCGATTGGCGCTCATGACACCCTCAATCGCGGCGCTTGGCAAGCCGACGCCATAGCGGGACCACGCGCGCAGATGTCGCAAGCTCCATGCCAACCTTGGCTTCAATCCCGGCTTGCACGGAAATGTGATCAGCCCAAATCGCACTCTTCCGAAGGAGGGGGCCAGCGACCATCGCGGCGAGCCTCCTTCTCCGCCTCAATTCCTCGGCCAAGTCGTGTCCGGCTCGAGCGGAAAGATCGGGCGGCGCACATTCTTGAAGGTCACCTCGTCGTAGTTGGAGGTGCACACGCCGAGCCCCGCACATTCGACGATGGCGCCCGCGAGCTTGCCGAGATCGGCGCGCCAGTGCACGCGGCTCTTGATGGCGACGTACCGCTTGGCGCGCGGATCGATGCCGAGCACGCTCAGCATGTCGATCGCGGTCGGCTCCACATGCTTCGAGAGGAGCACGATCTCGACTTTTCCCGTGTCGAGGACGACGGTTGGGCCAAGCACCGTCTTGACGCCACGGTTCGAGGCCGAGCGGCTCGTGAAGGAGCCGATCGAGATCGTCTTCACGGTCGCCTCGACATCGAGTGGCGGGTTCGGCCGATCAAGCGCTGGAAGCGCATGCTTGCCGCCAATCGCGATCTTTATCCGCGCGCCGATGCCGGCGGCCATCGCCTGCTGCACGGCTTGGGGATCATAGATGCCGAAGAAGGCGACATCCTCGAGGCCTTGGCGCATGATCTCGGCGAGCACCGCCGTCGTGTCCATCGTGCCGCCCGAGGCGCAGTTGTCGTAGTGGTCGAGGAGGAAGATCGGCGCCTTGTCGGCCGGCATCGCCTTGGCGCGCGCGACCGATTTATCGAGCGGCTCGACCTCGAAGACGAAATCATGCCGCGCCGCCCAGGCCTCGTGGAGAAGCTCGTCGACAAGCCGGCGGGCGGCGATCGGGTCTCCATCCGTCGTGACGACGGCGCTCAAGCCGGCTTCGCGAATGTCGGCATGAGAGAAGCCGACGAAGAGCGCGGCCGACAGGGCCGTGCCGTCGGCCTCCCAGCGCGAGGCCTTCTCCTGCAAGCCCTTGTTCGGCGCCTGATGCGTGCCTTGCGCCATCACGTGGGGAAGCATCGGGACGTTGCCCCAGGCCATGGTTGGGCGTGCTTCGCCTCGGGTAGCCTTCACGAGAAGCGAGCCGGCGCGGCGCGCCGTCTCAGCCATGTCGGTGTGCGGGTAGAGGTGATAACCGGCGATCACGGTCGAGAGCTTGACGATGTTCTCATAGATGTTGGCGTGCATGTCGAGCGCCAGCGCGATCGGCACTTTCGGGTCGATGGCGCGGATGCGGCGCAAGAGTTCGCCCTCGCCATCCTCGACGTGCTCGGCCACCATCGCGCCGTGCAGGTCGAGCATCAGCCCGTCGAAGCCGCCTTGCGCCACCGTATCCGTGATCGCCTTGACGCAAGTCTCGTAGGTGGCAAGCTCCACCGGACCGCTCGGCGGCGCGCTCGCCGCGATCGGCACCACGACCTCGGCTCCGGCACTCTGCGCTACGTCGAGGAAGCCGCCCATGCACGTCCCGGTGCCGCGGTAATGCGCGATTGCGGTCGCGCCAGACAAGGGCGTGCTGCCTTCGCGGCAAAACCGATCGATCCTTGTCGGCACGGGCGAGAACGTGTTGGTCTCATGCGAGAACTGCGCGATCAGGAAGCGCATCGCAACTCCTTCGTAGAATTACGGTGACAGTGCACTTAATTCACGGGATTGCCCATCATCATTACACAAATGGCCATCGTGTGAATTAAGTGCACTGTCACCGTAATTCTACGCCTCCTTCTTCACGTTCCAGAAGATCGGGAAGCCGGTGAGCACGCCGGTCACGTATTTCTTGAAGGCGACCGGCAAGTAATATTGGCCGAGCGGAATGTAGGGCACGTCGATGAAGACCTGCTTCTGGATCTCGGCCGCGAGCTTCTTTTGCGTGGCTGGGTCCGGCGCCTCGATCCAGGCTTGGCGCAGCTCCTCGAGCTTCGGCGCCGTCGGCCAGCCGAACCAGGCATTGAGCCCGTTGCCGCGCAGCGACAGATGGCCGATCGGGTTCAACATGTCGATGCCGCCCCAGCCGGTGAAGAAGATGTTCCAACCGCCTTGCTCGGGCGTCTCCTTCTTGGCGCGGCGGGCGACCACCGTGCCCCAATCCATGGTCTGATAGTCGACGTTCATGCCGCATTTCATCAGCATGTCGGAACCGACATCGCCTTCGGCCTTGAGGTTCGCGAGATCGGTGACGCCGAGAATCACGATCTTCTCGCCGTTGTAGCCGGCAGCCTTCAACTCGCGTTTCACCTTCTCGAGGTCGCGCGGGCCGTTGAGCACCGCCATGCCGGCGTCGTTCTCGAGCGGCGAACCGGGAAGGAAAACGCCGACGCCCGTCTTCCACATCTCCTTGTCGGAGCCCGCGACCGCGACCATGTAGTCTTCCTGGTCGACGGCGCCGAGAAGCGCACGGCGGATCGCCGGATTGTCGAAGGGCGGCACGAGCTGGTTCATTCGCATGATCGCGATCGCGCCAGTCGGGTCCTTGATCGCGACCGTCACCGTCTTGTCCTTGGCGAGAAGAGGCTGCAGATCGGGCGCGGGCTGCTCGAGCCAATCGATCTCACCCGTCTGCAAGGCCGAGGCCGCCGTTGAGGTGTCGGGGATCGTGATCCATTCGACGCGGTCAAAATTCGCGATCTTCGGACCGGATGTCCATTGCGGCGTGCCGTTCTCGCGTGGCTTGTAATCCGCGAAGCGTTCATAAACCGCGCGCGTGCCGACGAGGCGCTCGGAGGCAACGAATTTGTACGGCCCGCTCCCCACCATCTCCGTGATCTGCGTGAAGGCGTCGATCTTGGCGATGCGCTCGGGCATGATGGAAGCCGGATATGCCGTGCATTTGCCGAGCGCGTCGGGAAGCAACGGAAACGGCCGCTTCAGTCGGAACTGGATCGTCTTGTCGTCGGGGGCCGAGAGCTCGTCGGTCGCCGCGAGGAGCGCCTGGCCGAAGGCGTCGCGCTTGCCCCAGCGCTGAATGCTCGCGACGCAATCTTTCGCGAGAACCGCGCTCCCGTCATGGAATTTGAGGCCGGGACGAAGAACGATTTTCCACAACTTGCCGTCGTTCTCCGTGGTCGCACCCTCCGCCATTTGCGGCGTCGCGCGATAATCGTTGTCTTGGCCGTAGAGCGTGTCGAAGACGAGAAAGGCGTGGTTTCGCGTCACCGTCGCCGTCGTCCAGATCGGATCGATGACGGAGAGATCCGCTTGCGGGGTGAATTTCATCACCCGCGTTTCGGCTCCGAGCACCAGCGAAGGCGCGGCGAGCGAAGGCCCGACGATCGATGTCGCGGCGGCGGCTTTGAGGAAATCGCGTCGGCGCATTCCGTCCTCCCTTCCGAGGCTTCGATCCATTGTTTTCGGGCGCTCGAGTTCGGCGCTGATCGAAAGCGGACGCCGCGATTTGATCAGCGAGAATGAAAAGACGCAAGGCGAAAGCGGACGCCATGCGCGGCTCGGTCCGAGGGACACCCGGCACTTCGCGCAGATGTGAAGTGGTGAAGGCGTGGATCGCCGGGCCAAGCACGGATACGAGGCCGTGCTAACCTCTCAGCGTCGCTGCGTGACGGCGCGAGACCTCGGTGACGATCTTGCGGGAGACCGCATCAATCTCGGCGTCGGTGAGCGTCTTCTCGACGGGCTGCAAGATGACCTCGACCGCGACCGATTTCTTGTCCGCATCGAGTCCCGCGCCTTCGTAAACATCGAAGACCACGACGTCGGCAATGAGCGTGCGGTCGGTGTTGTGCACCGACTTCACGACGTCGCCTGCCGCGACTGTCTTGTCGACCACGAAAGCAAAATCGCGCCTGACCGGCTGGAGCTCCGATAAGGCGAGCTTGGCTCGTGCGCGCGTCGCCCGCGACTTCGGCGCGGGCAAAAGGTCGAGCGTGATCTCGAAGCCGACCACTGGACCTTTCACGTCGAGAAGCTCGAGTGTGCGCGGGTGCAGCTCGCCGAAGGCGCCAAGCTGGAGCTTGGGGCCGAATTGCACTTTTGCGGAGCGTCCCGGATGGAACCAGGGCGGGCCACCGGGAATGACCTGCACGCCACCGAGCGGGACGGCGAGCGTCTCGAGAAGCGCGAACACGTCGGCTTTTGCGTCGAAGGCATCCACAGCCGCGCTGCCCGACCAGTGCCGACCCGCTCCGAGGCCGCCCGCAAGTCCACGCCGAACGCCGCAAGCGCGCATGGTCTGGCCGGAAGGCTCATCGGAATGGAAAACCTGGCCCACCTCGAAGAGGGCAAGATCCCCCCTCCCCTTGTCGGCATTGCGCTGGGCTGCCTTCAACAGCCCGGGCAGCAAGCTCGGGCGCATGTCGGAAAGCTCGGCGGCGATCGGGTTGGCCAGCGAAAGTTCGGGCGCCCCGCCGCCGAAGTGCAGCGCCTCTTCCTTACCGATGAAGGACCAGGTGACCGCCTCCACCATGCCGCGCGCGGCGAGGGCCCGACGCGCGAGCGAGACACGCTTTTGACCGAGCGTGAGCACGGGCTTCAACACCGTCGCCTCGAGGCGCGGGAAAGGCGTCGACGGCACCCGATCGAGTCCACCGATGCGCGTGATCTCCTCGACGAGATCGGCCTTGCCCTCGATGTCCGGTCTCCAGGAGGGCGGCGTCACCTTCGCAAAGCCGTCTTCCGAGCTGAAGCTGAATCCGAGGCGGCTCAAGATGGTGAGCGCCGCGACATCGTCGATATCGAGCCCCGTGAGGCGTTTCGTCTCGCTCAACGGGAACTCGATGACGCGACGATGGTCGGGGATGCGCCCGGCGAGCGTGGCCTCGGATGCCTCGCCCCCACAAAACTTGAGCACCATGCGCGTTGCGAGCTCGAGTCCCGGCAACGTGAACGCCGGATCGACGCCGCGTTCGAAACGATAGCGAGCATCCGTATTGATGCCGAGCCTGCGCCCGGTCTCGGCGATGTTGAGCGGGTCCCAAAGCGCGGACTCGATGAGCACGTCAGTCGTGTTCTCGTCGCACCCCGAGGCCTCGCCGCCCATGACGCCGCCGATCGATTCGACGCCGTTCTCGTCGGCGATCACGACCATGTTCTCATCGAACGCGTAGGTCCTGCCGTCGAGCGCGACGAGCGTCTCGCCCTTACGGGCGCGCCGCACGGTGAGAGCGCCCTTCACTTTGCCGGCATCGAATACATGAAGCGGACGCCCGCGATCGAAAGTGAAATAATTCGTGATGTCGACGAGAGCGTTGATCGGACGAAGCCCGATCGCCTTGAGCCTGCGCTGCATGAAGGCCGGCGAAGGACCGCATTTCACGCCGCGCACGAGGCGAAGCGCGAAGGCCGGACAGAGCTTCGCATCTTCGGCAGCCAGGTCGAGGCGCACCGGCACCGGGCACGGGAAACCGCCCTCGACTGGCACGATCGGCGCCTCCTTGAGCCTGCCGATCCCGGCTGCTGCAAGATCGCGTGCGATGCCGTGGATCGAGGTCGCGTCCGGACGATTCGGCGTGAGGTTGATCTCCAGGACGGCGTCATCAAGCCCGGCATAGGGAGCAAAGGGCGCGCCGAGCGGCGCGTCCGGTGAAAGATCGATGATGCCGTCATGATCATCGGAGATCTCGAGCTCAGCTTCCGAGACGAGCATGCCGTTCGATTCCACCCCGCGGATCACGCCCTTGCCGAGCGTAATCTTTTTCCCGGGGATGTAGCTTCCCGGCGGAGAAAAGACGCCCATCATGCCGGTGCGGGCGTTGGGCGCACCGCAAACAACCTGCACCGGCTCGCCGGCGCCGGTGTCCACGATGCAAACGCGCAGCCGATCGGCATTCGGGTGCGGCTTCGCCTCGATCACACGCGCGATCGTGAAGGGCTTGAGCGCGGCGGCCTTGTCCTCGACCGCCTCGACCTCGAGCCCGATGCGGGTGAGCACCGACACGATCTCATCAAGGCGAGAATCGGTCTCGAGGTGATCCTTGAGCCAGGACAAGGTGAGCTTCATAAGTGTGCCTTCTCAGGCCATCATGCCGAGCGCCTGGAGGTAGAGATCCATGATCTCCTCCTCCTCGCGCCGTTCGGCGGCATCGCGCTTGCGCAACGCCACGACCTTGCGCAGGATCTTCGTGTCGAAACCCTGGGCTTTGGCTTCGGCATAGACCTCTTTCACATCGCCCGCGATCGTGGCCTTCTCTTCCTCCAACCGCTCGATCCGCTCGATGAAGGCTTTGAGCAGATCGGGCGCAACGGCATCGGACATCTCGGCGGCTCTCCTCGCAAATGGGCGTGACGAAGTCGCACACCCCGCCCGCCGCGGTCAACGCCTCATTGGACCTGTGGAGATTTCGGCCCGGGGCCCTTGCGTTTCAGTCGCAGGAATGGGGCTGGGCGGCGCGATACCAGGGATTGGTCCAGCCGCCGCAATTTCCGCATCCGGAAAGCAAAAAGCCGAGCGCGACAATCACGAGAGCCGCCCGCATCCTCCCCAACCGCGGGTCGCCCTTGGCGCGCCGATGGGCCGCGCCCTGCGCTTGAGCCATTGCGTAAGCCTCCATGCTCGTGCCGGCCGCGCCGGTCGCTCGTTCTCATCCTACCCGCGCGGGCGACGAGAAACCACCGCGGGCGCCGAAGCGCAAGTCCTTTGACTGACGCGTCGAGGCGCAAGGAATGTCTCGAATTGCTTCGATCGGGTAAGATCGCGAGTGGGCGGCGAAGGCA
>JAFBAK010000065.1 GCA_019247795.1 Hyphomicrobiales bacterium
CTTGAGGCCGGCCGGGTGAAGCTCGGAGCCGGTCACGCTTGACCAGCGACGAGCACCCGCAAATCGATCGAGCACGAAGCCCGTACCACATCCGATCTCCAGATAGTGGTCTGCGCTGGGGAATATTTTGTTGGCAAGCCCGAGCAGCAGGGAATTGCGAGGTTCGAACCAATAATGGCCGGCTTCGTGCTCAACGAGCTCATCGAAAGCCGAAGGATCAAAGCCGGTGAGGGTGTTGGCGACTGCGAGCGCGTATGACGGCACGCCGTCAACTATCGGCACGCTCTCGCCGCAGCTCGCGCATCGCCATCCTGCCGGCCAAATCGCCTGTCCCTCCGAGATTTGCTCGGCAGAGTCGCAAACTGGGCAAGCCCGAACTCGGATGGTCCGCACTATTTCCGAATACGATGTCAACTTGGAAGACATCAGAGATTGTGGCATACAAATATCATGAATGAACAGATCGCTCTAGCCTCTTCTATTTTCACGGCACCAGGTAAGGCTTTGAATACTTTCGACGAGATCGCCGTGATCGTGCCTGTCTATGCTGGGCGGCCATTTCTCCGTGAACTCTGCGAGCGATCAATAGCTGCGCTGGAAACCATCTCTCCTTTCTTCTCAGTCGTTCTTGTTGATGATCGAAGCCCCGATAACGTCTGGGCCCTCATTCAGGAACTCAGCCTTTCCGACCATCGCATCAAAGGCCTTCAGCTCTCCCGGAACTTTGGACAGCACCATGCTATCACGGCGGGGATCGACCATGCGCGAGCCCGATGGTACGTGGTGATGGATTGCGACCTCCAGGACGCACCGGAAGACATTCCGCTGCTTTATCAGAAGGCGCTTCAAGGCTTCGATATGGTAGTCGCGATCAACCGGCGGGAGGGCCACTCGCGCAACAAGCGGCTGGCCTCCCGGCTATTCTACAGAGCTTTTAACAAGTTCTCTACAGTCAGGCTCACATACGGAGCGAGCAATTTTCGCATATTCTCCGACGCCGTGGCCATTGGATTGCGCCAGATTCGGGAACAGTTGCGCTGCTTGCCCGCGAGCCTTAGCTTTATGGGCTTCGAGGTCGCAGAATTGGAGACCTCCCATCATCCGCGCAGCGAAGGGGCATCCTCATATTCCTTCCGCAAGCTCGCTCAGCTGGCTTTAAACGCGATTCTTGCACACTCCGAACTCCCGCTAAAAATAACAGCTGGCCTTGGCTTGGTGATTGCGGCATTCTCCATTGTCGCGGGTCTGCTCATCGTGGCGAGAACGCTCCTCTATGGAATCGGCGTCTTGGGTTGGGCGAGTCTTATCGTTTCTGTTTTCATAGTGGGCGGCGTCCAGATTTTTTGCATTGGTGTAGTCGGCATTTACGTTGGCAAGACCTTTGCGGAAACGAAGAAACGCCCTCTGTATTTCATAAGAGACGCCGTCAACATCGGACTTCGACTGCCCGGGGAGAGCTCATTCGAATCGCAAGACGACTTCCCAGCCGCCGACAAGCTTCCACCAGGGCGTGTGGTTTTGACCGAATAACTTCAATTCTATAAGTGCCGGCAGCTTGAGTGCGTGTGCGACGAGGCTTCGCAACGGGTGCTCTGCCATCGTGGTCTCGACAAGGGATGGTCGCGAAGCAAGTAGATGGGCTCGAAGGCCAAAGGTCTGAATAAATTTATTCCAGAAACTGCTACCCATATCGTGGACATGGGCGGGATAGGTGATGTTAAGAGGTAGAAACTTCGCCATTGGCAAAACAAACGGCGTGCGCGCATAAAAATAACCGCCCGTCCTCGCTGCGCTGGTAAGGGCCCGAATGGCCGAGTACGCGTCAGGGATATGCTCGAGTATCGCGCTTGCCAAGATAAGGTCGAACTGGCCCTCGACATGGCGTAGCTCGCGGTGTCCATGGACGATCAGATTGGGTAAATCAGGGTGACCGGGGACAACGTGATCAACAACATCGACGGCTACGGGGATTAGATCCCCAGCTTGTATCTGCAACTCGCGTGCAATTGCGAAGGCGAGAGAGCCGTCTCCGCCACCAAAATCAAGTATTCTCAGAGACGAAGCCGCCGCTAGGTCGCCCATGAATGCGAGGAGGTGGCGAGCAAAACGTCTTGGTTCGATGAATGTGTATTGGCTGGCTCCCGGCTCGTAGTATTGTCGATAGTAACGTTCCAGCAACGCTGGCCGCGGCATCTGCGATGCGGACGAGGCGCCGCATGATGAGCATGTTAACATCTCGACATCAGGGTCGCGCTGGACCGTAAAAACTACCTTGCGAGGCTGCCGTGACCGGCAGATTAGGCAGCTATCGCGCGCGTCAAAGATTTCGTCTTTGTTGACACGTACGCCAGCGTGAAATGCGGTTGCCTGAATCATAGAGACATGATCGCCTTTGGGCTGAAAGCCGCTGATCGATTACTCATTTGATTCTATCCTTCGAACATCTGATTTGGTCCCCCCGACCATCCCTCGACCTAGTGATTTACCTTTCCAAGTTGGGAGAAATGAGATCGCGCAATCTGCGGATGCGCATGCAGTCGGCAGCGGGCAGGTGATCGTGCCGGTCCAGCAATATCGGTAGCAGTCCAGCTTTGCGCGCTCCAACGACGTCGGCGAGATACTCATTACCGACGTAAACGACACGACCTGGAACGAGCGCATTACGTTTGAGGAATGCGTCGAAGCAAGCGCGCGCCGGCTTTTCCGCGCCTAGGGCTGCTGACGCCGCAACGTCGCGCAAGATATCTCGTA
>JAFBAK010000220.1 GCA_019247795.1 Hyphomicrobiales bacterium
CGCGTCACCTCGCAGGGTTTCCTCGTGCTCGATGCCGTGGTCGCCGATCTCGCCGGCTGAGGCTTGCCCCCGTTCCACTTTTCGCGATCATGCCCTGAGCATGATCCGAAAAAATGGGAACTATTTTTCGAAAAGATTATGCTCCACTAACGACCCAGAGCATGCTGGCGATTCAACCTGAAGCCAGCATGCCCTAGTGCTTGGGCCCGACGAGTGGTTGTCACTGGGCGAAAAAGGCCTGACCACAACTCTGTGATAGGGTGCAGCGATTCCAGCGAGGCGGGTTTCGGCCGTCATGGCCGAATCCAAATTGGAGCACGAGCGGGCCCATGGCGAAAGCCACGGCCGGCCAAGGAGAAGAATGGCTGCAACCAACGGGCCTGCGCAGACGCATTTCGGCTCCTCGACGGTGCGTCTCGACGAGAAGCAGCGGCTCGTCGACGATGTCTTTCGTCAGGTCGCGCGCCGCTACGACCTCATGAACGACCTCATGTCCTTCGGCGTGCATCGCGCCTGGAAAAATGATTTCGTGGCGATGTTGCCGCCGAAATCCTTTTCCTGCGTCATCGATGTGGCGGGTGGAACCGGCGACATCGCGTTTCGGATCATCGACGCGGGTGGTGCGCGCGTCCGCGTGACGCTCTGCGACATCAGCGCCGAGATGCTGGCGGTCGGGCGCGAACGTGCCGGTGCCCGAAGGGCGGGGCAACTCGCCTTCGCGCAAGGTAATGCCGAGCGCCTGCCCTTCGCATCGAGCTCGTTCGACGCCTACACGATTGCGTTCGGCATCCGCAACGTTCCCTCGGTCGACGAAGCCTTGGCCGAGGCGTTTCGCGTGCTCAAGATCGGCGGGCGATTTCTTTGCCTCGAATTTTCCTCGGTCGACATTCCCGGGCTCGACTCCCTCTACCGGGCCTATTCGGCGAACGTGATCCCGGCGCTTGGCAAGCTCGTCGCCGGCGACGAGGCCGCCTATCGTTATCTCGTCGAAAGCATTCGCCGCTTTCCGCGCCCTGCGCTTTTTTCACGCATGATCGAGCGGGCGGGCTTTCGCCGCGTGCAGCATCGCCCGCTCTCCGGGAACATCGCGGCGATTCATTCGGCCTGGAAATTATGAGCCGCATCCCGCCGTGCTGACAGCTCCGATCCACCTCATCCGCCTCGCTCGCGTCGGGTTCGTGCTGGCGCGTGAAGGCGCATTCGGCCTTGTTGACGAGGCCGCGATCCCGGCCGGATTGCGGCTCGGCGTCAGGTTCGCTCGCCTCGTCGAGCGCCGCGGCGGCGATCCGGGCGCAGGTCTCGCCCAGGCGATGACGCGCCTTGGCCCTTCCTACGTGAAATTCGGGCAGTTCCTGGCGACGCGGCCGGATATCGTCGGCGTCAGGGTCGCGAGCGGTCTCGAGGCCCTGCAGGATCGAATGGCGCCCTTCCCCCGGGCGCAGGCGATCACCATGGTCGAGGCGGCGCTCGACAAATCGGTCAGCACGACGTTTTCCGAGTTCGGCGAGCCGGTGGCGGCGGCCTCGATCGCGCAGGTGCATAAGGCGCGTCTCGCCGAGCAGGGGCCGGGGCGCCTCGTCGCCGTGAAGGTGCTGCGGCCCGGCATCGAGCCTCGGTTCAAGCGCGATCTCGCCGATATGCGCTTCGGGGCGCGACTGATCGAGCGCGTCGCTCCGGCGATGCGCCGCCTGCGTCTTGCGGCGGTCGTCGAGACGCTGGCCCGTTCGGTCGCGATCGAGATGGATTTGCGGCTCGAGGCTGCCGCCCTTTCGGAATTCGCGGAGAACACCAAGGACGATCCTGACTTTCGGGTGCCGAGCGTCGATTGGGAGCACACCGCGAAGGAAGTGCTCACGCTCGAATGGATCGACGGCCTGCCGCTTTCCCAGATTGCGGAGATCGAGGCGGCGGGTCACGACCGGGTGGCGCTGGCGCGGATCGTCATCCAGTCCTTCCTTCGCCAGGCGCTGGGCTCAGGCTTCTTTCACGCCGACATGCATCAGGGAAATCTGTTCGTGGATGCGCGAGGGCGTCTCGTCGCGGTCGATTTCGGCATCATGGGCCGTCTCGGCGAGAAGGAGCGGCGCTTCCTCGCGGAGATCCTCTACGGCTTCATCACGCGCGATTATCGGCGGGTCGCCGAGGTGCATTTCGAGGCCGGCTATGTGCCGCACACGCATGCGATCGGCGATTTCGCCCAGGCGCTGCGCGCCATCGGCGAGCCCATCCAACAACGGCGCGCCGACCAGATCTCGATGGCCAAATTGCTGTCGCTCCTTTTCGAGGTAACGGCGCTTTTCGACATGGAGACGCGCACCGAGCTCGTCATGCTGCAGAAAACCATGGTCGTGGTCGAGGGGGTTGGCCGCATGCTCGACCCCAAGCTCGACATGTGGACCACCGCCGATCCGGTGGTGCGCGAATGGATCACGCGGCATCTCGGGCCTGCCGGACGCCTCGAGCAGGCCGTCGGAGCGCTTCAGGGGTTCGTCTCGGCGGCCGGCAAGCTACCCGACCTCGTGACGCGCGCCGAGCGCGTCCTCGCCCGGCTCGACCCGCCCGAGCTGCCGGGGGAGTTCGGGGCGACGGGCATGCGCATCGATGAAGCCTCCATCGAGGCGATCGGGCGCGCCGAGGCGCGCGGCTCGAAGCTCTGGTGGATCGCGCTTTGGGTGATCGCGGCGCTGCTCGCGATCCACTTCTTTTTATAGGCGGCCTCTGAAAAAAACGTGGCGCCTCTCATGACGAAAGCAGCTTGGCGATCTCGGTCATGGGGATGAACCATCTGCGGCTCTCTCCAACAAGAGATCGGAAGCCATAGCGATGATAGAACCGCGCCGCTTCATCGTCCTTTGCGTCGACCACGAGCGCGTAGGACTGAGGCCGCACAAAGGATGAGAACCATGGTTCGCAAAATCATTGGCGTTCTGCCGCCCATGCACCCCGGAGAGGTATTGTGGGAGGAGTTCCTGAAGCCAATGAATATGGCTGCGGGACGTCTGGCCAAAGCTGCGGGGTGCCGCGTACGCGCGTCGAGCGCATTGCGGGCGAGAAGCTTGGCATCACAGGCGACACCGCGGTTCGGCTTGGCAAGGTCCTCGGCACTACGCCGGAATTTTGGATGAACTTGCAATCACATTATGAGGTCGAGACCGCCAAGCTGGTGATTGGTCTCGCCCTCGAGAAAATCTCACAGCTTGACAAAGTCTTACGGGCCGAGAAGAGGGCCGCTTGACGCCATCGGTTGTATGAGGACGCGCGCCTCGACCTCGTCGCGACGGGTAGAAATGGTCTGAAGAGCGCGATGCGTGCCTGCGTGCCTCGGTCCTACCTTGAAGCCGCGACGCCGGGATCCGAGGCACACGCGTCTTGGCTTCATTGCGCCTGGCCGGCAATTTCCGGCCAGGCCGAAGACTTGAGGCTCACTATTCTCGCTTGCCGACCGTCGCCTCACCCCTCCAGGCGTTTCGCCACTTCCTGGCGCAGCTTGCCGAGGTCGGCTGCGAAGAGGCGGATGCCTTCGGCGAGCTTCTCGGTCGCCATCGCGTCCTCGTTGAGCATCCAGCGGAAGCTGCGTTCGTTGATCGACATGCGCGCGATGCGATGGCGCGCTGACTGCTCGGGGTCGAGCGCGCGCTTCAAGGGGCTCGTATCGTTCGAAAGCGCCTCGAGGAGCGACGGCGAGATGGTGAGCGCGTCACAGCCGGCGAGTGCCTCGACCTGCCCGATATTGCGGAAGGAGGCGCCCATCACCGTCGTCTTATGGCCGTGGCGCTTGGCGTAGGCGTAGATGCGCTTCACCGAGAGCACGCCCGGATCGTCGGCCGCCTTGAAGTCATGGCCTTCATGCTTCACGTACCAATCATAGATGCGGCCGACGAAGGGTGAGACGAGCGTGACGCCGGCCCTGAAGCAAGCAACGGCTTGCGGCAAGGAGAACAGCAGCGTGAGATTGCAGTGGATACCCTCCTTCTCGAGGATATTGGCGGCCTTCGTGCCTTCCCAGGTCGAGGCGAGCTTGATCAGGATCTTCTCCTTGTCGACGCCGCGCTCCTTGTAGGCTGCGATGATCTCGCGTGCCCGGTGCAGCGAGCCCTTCACGTCGAAGGACAGATCCGCATCGACCTCGGTCGACACGCGTCCCGGAACGATGCGCGCAAGCTCGGCGCCGATCTCGATCGGCAAGCGGCTCGCGACTTCCTTGACGATCGTCTCGCGCTTGCCTTGCTGGCTCTTGCCCCAACCGATCGCGTCCTTGAAGATGTGCTCGTAGTTGGAAAGCTCCATCGCCTTCAGAACCAGGGAAGGATTGGTGGTGCAATCGACAGGTTTATATTTCTTGATGGCATCCATGTCGCCGGTATCGGCAACGACTTTGGTCATCTCCTTCAGCTGATCGAGCTTCGAATGGGCGGCCTCTGCCGCGCGCGGCGCCTCGTGCATTGTCTCGATGTTCATCGGTAGCTCCTTCGTCGAAAATTATTCTGTGCCTGGATCGGCGCCGCGCCACTTCGCGCACGCGGCCTTCTCTTGCTTCGTCTTGCTGCCTATCTGGCGTGACATGCAGCCCATCGACCTCTTGACCTCGACCCCGAACGGCCTTTTCTCGCCACTCGGCGGGTTCTTCATCGATCCCTTGCGGCCGGTCGAGCGGGCCCTCATCACGCATGCCCATTCAGATCATGCCCGGCCCGGCCATCGCGCCGTCATGGCAACACGGGAAACGCTCGAAATCATGGCGGTGCGTTGCGGGGAGGGCTTCGCAGGTGCGACTCAAGTCGCCGTGCCGGGTGAGCGCCAGGAAATCAACGGTGTCACGGTCACCTTCGTTCCCGCCGGTCACGTGCTCGGTTCGGCCCAGATCGTCGTGGAGGCGCACGGCACCCGCATCGTCGTTTCCGGCGATTACAAGCGCGCCCGCGATCCCACTTGTGCGCCTTATGAGCTCGTCCCCTGCGACATTTTCATCACGGAAGCGACTTTTGGCCTGCCGGTTTTTCGCCACCCTGATGCGGGGAGCGAAATTCGCAAACTTCTCGCAAGCCTTCGTGTTTTTCCCGATCGCGCCCATCTTGTCGGCGTCTACGCCCTCGGCAAGGCACAGCGAGTGATCGCGCTGTTGCGCGAGGCGGGTTACGACCGGCCGATCCATGTGCATGGCGCCTTGGAGCGGCTCTGCGCGCTTTATGCGGCGCAGGGCGTGGCGCTCGGGGAGATCCGCAAGGTGACGCCCGGCCGCTCGCGCGGTATCGATCCGGCGTTCGCGGGCGAGATCGTCTTGTGCCCGCCCGGGCAGATCCAGGATTTGTGGACGCGGCGCTTCCCCGACCCGCTGAGCTCGTTCGCCTCCGGCTGGATGCGGGTGCGGGCCCGTGCGCGCCAGCGCGGTGTCGAGCTGCCGCTCGTCATTTCCGATCACTGCGACTGGGATGGCCTCACTGAAACCATTCGGGAGACGGGCGCCTCGGAGGTTTGGGTCACCCATGGCGAAGAGGACGCGCTCGTGCATTGGTGCGGCACATTGGGCATCAAGGCGCGTCCCTTGCACCTCGTCGGCTATGGGGATGAAGAGGAGGCGCTCACGCCGCCTCCACAAGAGGCACAAGAATTACGGTGACAGTGCACTTAATTCATAGAAACGCCGATGCTTATTGCATAAATGCCGTCGTGTGAATTAAGTGCACCGTCACCGTAATTCCTCCCCGTCCTCGGCTTCTTCCGGCGCTTCGACCACGAGACCCGAGCCCGGCTCGATCCAGACGAGACGGTCATGCACCTTCTTCACGCCCGGCGTGTTCTCGACGACGACCTTGAGCGCCAGCCGTTGCCGGGCATCGAAGATCGTGCCGGTGAGCATCACCACCCCATCCCTCACCTCAACTCCGACGCTGTTCTGCGGTGCCCATTCCTCCTTGGCAATCTCGTCGAGGATGCGGGCCTTGATGGCCTCGTCATCCATCGCCTCATCGCGTCTGCGGCTTGCCGCGACGAGCGCCCGCAGAAGGTCCGAGCGCGACACCATGCCGACGATGTCGTCGCCGCGCATGACCGGCATCCGCTTGATGGCATGCTTTTCCATCAAGCCGACGACCTCCTCGATCGGAGTTTCCTCGGCCACCGCGATCACCTCTTGCGTCATCACGCCGCGCACGAAGCGCGCATGGCTTTTGGTGTAGTCATGGGCGGCGCGGCCGGGCCCAAGGATGAAGGCGATGAAGCGCGATCGATGCTTCTCGGTGCCGAGTTCGGACCGGCGGATGAGGTCGCCCTCGCTCAAGATGCCGGTGAGCTTGCCGCTCTCGTCGAGGACCGGAAGGCTGCTCAGATGATGCGCCAGCATCATCTCGACGGCATCCCGCGTGCGCATCGCGGGCGTGACGGAAATTACGGGCGCCGTCATCACATCGCGTGCCAGCATCAAAACCCTCCTCGAACGGGCGAGGTTTCAAGCGCCGCATCCGGTGCGAAGCATCGCGTGCCGGCACGCTCCTGCGCAAGTACCTCAGTGGTAGGGGTCGGCGGCGTCGCGCAGCCCATCGCCCACGAAATTGAAGGCGAGGATGACGACGATCACCGGCACCATCGGGGCCAGCAGCCAGGGATAGAGATTCACGGAAGCGAGGTTCTGCGCATCATTGAGAAGGACACCCCAGCTCACGATGGGGGGGCGCAGGCCAAGCCCGAGGAAGGACAAGGCGGTCTCACCGAGGATCATCGAGGGGATCGACAAGGTCGCCGAGGCGATGAGATGGCTCATGAAATTCGGGATGAGATGACGCGCGATGATCCGAAAACGCGACGCGCCCATGAGTTCGGCCGCCTTCACGAAGTCCTCTTCCCGGAGCGCCAGCAGCTTCGAGCGCACCGCTCGCGCAAGCCCGGGCCAATCGAGCAGTCCGAGGATGACCGTGATGCCGAGGAAAACGAGGATCGGGCTCAAATTGGCCGGCAGGGCGGCCGAAAGGGCAAGCCAGAGCGGCAGCTCGGGCAGCGAGCGCAAGATCTCGATGAGGCGCTGCACGGCCGCATCGACGAACCCGCCGAGATACCCCGCAAGGCCTCCGAGCGTCAGCCCGACGACGAAGGAGACGATGATGCCGGCGATGCCGACGGTGAGCGAGATGCGCGCGCCGTAGACGATGCGCGAGAAGAGGTCGCGGCCGAGCTTGTCGGTGCCGAGAAGGAAAAGGGTTCCTTCGCGCGGCGGGCAGAAGAGGTGAAAATCCGCCGGAATGACGCCGAAAAGCAGGTAGGGCGCGTCGCGGCACAGGAAACGGATCCGCTCCGGCTTCGTCTTGTCGCTCGTGTAGTCTCGCGTGAACGTCGCGGGGTTGAAGCGGAAGGTTTCCGGGTAGACGAAAAGCCCTTTGAAATGCCCTTTATGGAAGAGATGCAGCCTCTGCGGTGGGGCATAGAGGTGGTTGGCGCGCCGCTCGGCCGGCGGGTAGGGCGCGATCACCTCGGCGAACGGCACCGTGAGATAGGTCATCAACAGGATCACGGAGGCGACCACCGCCGCCTTGTTGCGCTTGAATTTGCGCCAGGTGAGCGCGAGCGAAGAAGCTTGCGCGAGCGCGCTCTCCCCGCTGGGGCCAGGCGCGTGCGGATCGAAAGGGGCTTGCGAGACGAAGCGCTCTTCAAGGGCCGGCGGCAGCCGGCTCACCGCATCCCTTGCCACGTCGTTCATGGCGCGCCTCTCATGCGGCGCGCCCGGCGAAACGGATGCGTGGATCGAGCGCCGCAAGGGCGAGATCCGAGATCAACATGCCGATCACCGTCAGCATGGCGACGAACATCAAGATGAAACCGGCGAGATACTGGTCCTGCACCCGCAGCGCTTGCAGCAGGATCGGCCCCACGGTCGGCAAGTTGAGCACGAGCGAGACGAGCACGGATCCCGAGACGAGATGCGGCAGGATATTGCCGATATCCGCGATGAACGGGTTGAGCGACATGCGGAACGGATATTTGAGAAGCAGCCTGCCTTCGGAAAGGCCCTTGGCGCGGGCCGTCACCACATACTGCTTCTGCAGCTCGTCGAGCAAATTGGCGCGCATGCGCCGGATCATGGCGGCTGTCGAGGCGAGCCCGATCACGACGGTCGGCACGATGAGATGGGCCGCGATGGAGTGCATCTTCTCCATGCTCCACGCCTGATCCGCGTAAGCCGGATCCATGAGGCCGCCGATCGAGATGCCGAACCAGCGGTTGAGGTAGTAGAGAAGCACGAGCGCCAAGAGGAAGCTCGGCGTCGCAAGGCCGATATAGCCGATGAAGGTGACGAGGTAATCCCCGATCGAATATTGGCGCACCGCCGAGTAAATCGCGATCGGGATCGCCACGATATGGACGAAGATCACGGCCGCGAGATTGACGACGAGGGTGAGCAGCAGCGCCTGCCCGACCACGGCATTCACCGGCTGGTTGTATTCGAAGGACCAGCCCCAATTGCCTTGAAGAAGTCCGGACCAGCCGTTGGGCCCGGGCATCAGCCCGATCCAGGCGAGATACTGCTCCCACACCGGAAGATCGAGCCCGAATTGGTGACGCAGGAACTGAGCCTTCTCGAGGCTCGACTGATCGCCCTCCGCGGCGAGCTCCGCGATCTGGTTCGTGAGGTAGTCGCCAGGCGGCAGCTTGATGATGAAGAACACCAGCGCCGAGATGGCGAGCAAGGTGAGCAGCATGGTCACCAGGCGGCGAAGGAGGTAGCGGAGCAAGGCCATCGATCCATCACTCCGAGAAGAAGAATTCTTCCATGCGGTAGACGCCGAAATAGGAGGTCGGCTCGAAGGCGAAGATCCCCTTTTCCGGCACGTTGTGGAGCCGGTTCGAGACGACGATCGGCTGCAGCTCGCGCGTCACGGTGCCGATGCTGAACACGTCCTTGACGTTGAGCCGCAGCATCTCCTTCCAGATGCGCGTTTGCTCGCCCCCATCGCTCGTCTGCCGCCATTGGTGATAAAGGTCGAGAAGCCGCTTGGCGTCGGGAAGATCGGCGGCCTCGCCATGCTTTCCGCGCGTCTCTTCATATTCGCCCCAGAGCGGCCAGGAATAGTTCTCGCCGAGCGCCGGCGCGATCTCGTAGGGTGGCATCTCGGCGGTCGGAATGGCGTTGTCGAGCCCGGGTCCGGCCACCATCACGGTGCGGCCCGAATAGGAGCGGGCTCGTAAGACGCCGGGTTCCTGCGGCTTGATGAAGAGCTTCACGCCGACATCGCGCCAGAATTCGGTGATGAGCTGCAAGGCGTCGATGGTGTCGCGGCTGTCGCCTGCCACCTCCACGACGATCTCGAGCTCGCGTCCATCCGGCAAAAGGCGCACGCCTTCGGCGCTGCGCGAGGTGAGCCCGACGCCGTCGAGAAGATCATTGGCGAGATCGGGATTGTAGGTCGCGTTCACCGTGCGGTTCGCTTCCTCGTCGAGCGGGCTTTCCGGCATGACCGTGTTGTTGCCCTCGAGGCCGAGGCCGAACATCATCGCATTGTTGATGATGTGTCGGTCGATCGCCAGCGAAAGTGCGGCGCGAAAGCGCTGATCGCGATTGAGCGCCCGCCAGACCGGATCATCCGTCGTGAGATTGGGGTAGAGCGCGTAGGAGGAGCCCCGTGCGATCGGCCAGAGCAGCGTACGATAATGGTGCTCGGCTTCGCCCTCCTTGAGCACCGGCGCGTCGTACATCGAGAGCCCGCGCGCCAGAAGGTCCACCTCGCCGGCATTCGCCTTGGGGGCGAACAGGCTCGCCGTCGCCAGATCGATGAAGAGCCGGTCGATGTAGGGAAGCTGTCGGCCTTCCGCATCGACCCGATGAAAAAACGGATTGCGCTCGAAGATGAAGCGGTTGGCCGGCGCCTTCGTCACGATCTTCCAGGCGTTCAGCGTCGGCATGTCCGGGTTGGCGTTATCGTAAGGGTCGTTGACGCGGTTGAACAACGCAGCCCAGCTCCTGAGCTTGGCTTGCGCCGCCCGCTCGGCGAGCTTGTCGGGCGGGGCGTAGCGAACGTGAAAGGGCTTCAGATAGTGGGCCGGCGCGTAGATGAAGACGGGACGGGGTTGCGCGAGTGCCGGGAGGAACAAGGGATTGGGCTTGTCCCAGCTGTAGCGGACGTGGAGATCGTCGAGGACCTCGAAGCGGGCGAGCTTGCCGTCGACGAAGAAGATCGATTCGGCTCCCGCCGGAGAGAGTTCCTTGTTGTTGGCGATGTCCTCGAAATAAAAGCGGAAATCCTCCGCGGTGAACGGCTCGCCGTCCGACCAGCGATGCCCTTCACGCAGCGTGAAGGTGAAGATGCGATCGTCTTGCGCCTCCACCTTCGCCAGGAGATCCGGTCGAAGCTTCAGCTTCTCGTCATAGACGACGAGGCGGGTATAGGTGTTCACCGTGATGAGGCGAAGATCGCGTGCCTTGCTCACGAGGCTGCGCAGATCGCCGCCGTAGCGACCGAATTCTCGGTTCCTGCCCTTCAGATCGACGACGAGCGGGTTCTTCGGCAGGCGGTCGGCGACCGGCGGGAGCTTGCCGCTTTCCACGAGCGGGGCGAGCATGGGGGCATCCTGGAAGCTGGAGGGCGTCGGCAGAACCACTTCCGGCGCGATGGTGATCACATGCGCCTGAGAGGGCGCCGCGCCGGTTCCGCTCGCATCGGAGGCGTCGGGATCGGCCACGGCCGCCAGCGAGGCGCCTGCGGCAAGGCAGAGCGCGATCGCGGCTGTCGCCAAAATCAGACCGCATCGCAGCGTCGTCCTCATGAGACGAACTCGGCGAGGCCCTTCGCGCCTCCAGAGATGCGAACATAATGTCCGGGCGCCGTTTCCACCATGTCGGGACGCGGCCCGTCGTTGCGGATCGTGAACGGCATCGGCCAGCTCGACGGCAAGGACACGCCTTCTCCGGCGATCTTGTCGAAATCGAGCGGGTGATCGAGATCCGCGCTCGGGACCGCAGCGAGCAAGGCCTTGGTGTAAGGATGGCGCGGCGAGGCGAAGAGCTCCGCGCTCGGGCCTTGTTCCACCACATGGCCGCGGCACATCACGGCCACGTCCTTCGCGAGGTAGTGAATGACGGCGAGGTTGTGAGAGACGAAAAGCAGGGACAGGCCGAGCTCGGCCTGGAGGTCTTTCAAGAGGTTGAGAATCTGGGCCTGCACCGAGACGTCGAGCGCCGAGGTCGGCTCGTCGCAGAGCAGAACCGAAGGTTCGAGCGCCAGCGCCCTGGCGATGCCGATGCGCTGGCGCTGTCCGCCCGAGAAGGAATGCGGATAGCGTGACAGCGCGCGGCGATCGATGCCGACGAGCGAGCATAGCTCGAGGACCCGCTTATGGCGCGAAGCAGCATCGCCAACGGCGTGCACCAAGAGGGGCTCGCTCAGGATGTCGTGCACCGTCATGCGCGGATTGAGGCTCGAGAAGGGGTCCTGGAAGACGAATTGGACGGCGCGGCGATAGGCGGTGAGCTCCGCGCCTTCGAACGTCGCGATGTCGCGTGGGCCCGAGCCGACATCGTAGAGAATGCGGCCCTCGTCGGGCTTCATCGCGCCCATGATGATTTTCGAAAGCGTGGTCTTGCCCGACCCTGATTCGCCGACGATGCCGAGCGTTTCGCCGCGCTCGACCGACAGGCTCACCTTGGTGAGCGCCGCGACGCGAATGCCCGCCGAGAAGGGTCCTCCCCGCTTGCAGAAGGTCTTCGACACATTCTGCACCTCGAGCACCTTCGTGCCCCGGTTGTCGACATACTGCTCGGGTTCGGTCCGAGGCTCGCTTCGAGACTCGCTTCGAGACTCGCTTGGCACCGCGTCGCGCAACGGGGTGAGCCGGTTCTCGGGCTTGCCGTCGACCTTCGGCACGCAGCGCATGAGGGCCTTCAAATACGGATGGCGCGCGTGCCGGAAGATCGTCTCGACATCGCCTCGCTCCATCATCTCGCCGCGATACATCACCGCCACGTCATCGGCTACATTCGCCACGACGCCAAGATCATGGGTGATGAGCAGGATCCCCATGTCGAATTGCGACTGCAACCCCTTCATCAACGAGAGGATGTTGGCCTGCGTCGTCACGTCGAGCGCGGTCGTCGGCTCGTCGGCGATGAGGATCGCCGGTTGGCACATGAGCGCCATCGCGATCATGGCGCGCTGGCGCATGCCGCCCGAGAGCTCGAACGGATAG